>JARGNK010000240.1 GCA_029213145.1 Rubripirellula sp.
TCGCGCTGGAATTGCAAACCCTGTCAGATATGCCCGTGATTCACTAGGATACAGCCAAAAGTGACACGCCGACGTCCTTCAATCAAGAACCGTACGAATGGACTTAATTCGCAACTTCTGCATCATCGCCCACATTGATCACGGAAAATCGACCTTGGCCGATCGATTGATCCAGGCCTGTGGCGGGGTGACGCAGCGAGAATTCCAAGATCAAATGCTCGACTCAATGGAGATTGAGCGGGAGCGTGGCATTACGATCAAGAGCAACACGATTTCGCTTTCTTATCGCGGGAAGGATGGTCGAGATTATTTGCTCAACCTGATCGACACGCCGGGGCACGTCGATTTTTCCCACGAAGTACGGCGATCGCTGATGGCTTGCGAAGGCGCTTTGATCATCGTCGATGCGTCGCAGGGCGTTGAAGCTCAGACGGTTGCCAATCTCTACCTGGCCCTGGAGTACGACCTGGATCTCCTGCCGGTGATCAACAAAATCGATTTACCCGCGGCAGATGTCGACCGCGTGCGGGAGGAGATTGATGCCGATTTGGGACTCGATCCGTTTGCCGCGATTCCCGTCTCTGCAAAAACGGGCGAGGGCATTGAAGATGTACTGCAAGGTATCGTCGAACTTTTGCCGCCACCTCAGGGCGACTCAGAAGCACCACTAAAGGCCTTGGTGTTCGACGCTTATTTCGACAAATACCGGGGCGTGATTTTGCAGTGTCGTGTGATGCAGGGAACCCTGAAGACGAAGGACACGATCCATTTCATGCACGGTGGCCGCGACTACAAAGTCGACGAACTTGGCTACAACCAGCTTAAACTCAACCCCAAGCCTCAGCTTGCCGCAGGAGAGGTTGGTTATCTGGTTGCCGGCGTGAAGAGTGTTCAAGACATTGAGATCGGCGACACAATAACACACCTCGAACGCCCCGCCGATGAACCGATCCCCGGATACCAAGAAGCCAAGCAAGTCGTTTTCTCGTCGGTCTACCCAATGAGTACCGACCAGTATCAGGACCTCACCAAAGCGCTCGACAAACTCGCCATCAACGACGCGGCGCTAACCTATGAAAAAGATAGTTCAGCAGCGCTAGGGTTTGGCTTTCGCTGCGGATTCCTCGGCCTCCTTCACTTGGATGTGGTCCAGGAGCGACTGCAGCGCGAGTTTGATCTCGGGCTTGTCATCTCTGCTCCGTCGGTGAAGTACAAGCTGGAATTGAATGACGGCACCACCGTCGATGTCGATAACCCGAGCTACTGGCCTGATCCAACGAATATTTGCGGCGCCACGGAACCGTTCATTAAGGCTTCGATCCTCACGCCCGAAGAATTTGTCGGCCCGGTGATGGAACTGTGCCGAGAGCATCGGTCGGAGAGCCAGGAAATGAACTACCTGGCTGCGAATCGAGTGGAAGTCATAAGTGAAATGCCACTTGGTGAGGTACTCTTTGATTTCTACGGCAAGCTGAAAATGATCACGCGGGGATATGGCTCATTTGACTACGAGCCGATCGAATATCGCCCGACCGACGTGGTGAAGGTTGACATTTTGGTCAACAAAGAGCCCATTGATGCACTCGCCTATCTAGTTCATCGATCCAAGGCAAGGGCTCGCGCTCTTCATTACTGCGAACAGCTCGCAGAAGCGATCCCACGACACCAGTTTAAGATTCCCGTTCAGGGAGCTATCGGTGGAACGATCATCGCGCGAGCAACCATTCAGCCCTACCGGAAAGATGTCACCGCGAAGCTCTACGGCGGTGATGTGACGCGAAAAAAGAAGCTGCTTGAGAAGCAGAAAAAGGGAAAGGCGAAGATGAAGCAATTCGGCAGCGTCAACATCCCTCAAAAAGCATTTGTTTCCGTGCTCCGCGCCGACAACGACTAACACCTGCCCGGACAAGCTCGCGATCAAACGGCAAGACGAGCAAGCGTCTCGAAATTCTTGCCGAAAAGCTACCCAGCCAGACACGATTCGTCGCGGTAACGATTCGCCGTGGTCACGAGCCGACGGGCGAGCCATGCCGATAGCGAACTTAACTTCAGCGAACTTCGCTACCACGGAAAACACATCAGATCGACGGGCGCTCCGCCTGGGAATAACGCCCGCCGCGAATTTAACAACCGAGTCATGCGGTCAGCAAAAAAGGCACTGCAAGGCATGTCTTCTTTCGCAAGGCCTGCGTAAGAGGATTCAAGGCCTGCGCAAGAAGGCTGCTGAGCGTTGAGCCGCCTCGCGTCCCGACAATCAATCGGAATCGCTTACTCACTTTCCATTCCAAGTCCCGACTTGACCGAGTCCATGATGCCCTTCAACTGCTCGTCAATCTTAGCCTGATCGACTTCACCTTCGAGGTATTCTCGCAGGGCGACAAGCTTCTCCTTGACAGTTTCCAGAGCGGTTGCAGCACCCTCAGGAAGGGTAATGCCATCTGCTTTTCCTTCGATCGATTGAATGAGCTCGACAACTGCCGCTTTGAGTTCAGCAGGCTTGTCCTTGAGCGCCTCCAAGCCACCAAATTTTTCTTTCAGTGGAGCGAGAGATGACATCGCGGCTTCGCCAAGGCCACTCACCATCGCTCCCCCTTCTTCGACCATCGCCTCAGCATCCTCGGCAATCGTCTCAGCAGTCGATTCAACTGCCATCTCGGCATCTTCCACCGCTTGCTTGGAACAACCAGCCGCTAGCAACAATGTGGACAACAACAGAACAAAATGGCAAAAAGCAAACTGATTTTTCATGGTCCCCGCTCCCTATCACAAATCAAAAACTCGATGCCATTGAACTCATGACATCCGCTTGAACTAGTGTCCCCGCGCACACGATCAAAATGACAAGCAAAAACTGATCGTTCAAGGCGTCTCATGATGTGACAACTCGATTCAAGCCAATCATTCACGTGGTAGCCACCGGCGTCTTTCACGCCATGGCTTTGACAAACCGACTCCGAATGGCATCCTTACGGCCACTGCAAATGGATCACAGGAAACGCATACACCTTTAAGGAAGCGGTCGGCACGATTGAAACCGCATGCTGCCTTCCCGATTTGGTTTTAAAAAAATCCCCCCATGTGCATCCCACTATTTGGGAGACGCAAGATGGCAATCACTTTGCGGCAATTTTGTTTGCCCGATTCTTCCTCTACCAACGCCAAGCAGAGCAATGACGCTCGCGGTTTTGCACAGCGACTTGCCCTACTGCGAAGCAACGAGGAACCAGATCACCAGGAGACAACATGGCGAATTGCTCTGAGTGCAAAACCAGCCTAACGTGGTCGAACCGCGACCTTGCCTCACTGAAAGAACCGCGTTGTTCCAAGTGCGCAACCCGAAGGAACAAGCTCAAGAAAAAAGCGGCGAGAGACTTAACTTCAGAAGTCGGCAGAAAGCAGGCAGCGATTTCTCGTCAACTCCGCAGCGAAAGAGAAACGGCGGAACAAACCGAAGACCCAAACCCTTCGCGGCCAGCCAACACACCAGTTGCAAGGCCAAGGCGTCGACGACCGGATCGAAAATCCACCCACAACCTTCAGCGATCACTTGTTGCCGTTTCCCATAAAAAGCTTGCAGTACTTTCCTTATGGACAGCGCAAATCACAAGCATCCTTGGTTGCATTGGATCTCTCGTGTTGCTGCCGTACAACCTTTACCAGCGTCAACAAATTGAGACACTGAATCAATTGACGGGTATTGAAATTGGAATCCTGCTTGTTGGCACTTTCGTCGGATTTCTCTATTCCTATGCGATGGCGATCTTATTCGCTAACGCCCGACACCAACGCGCTGAATAAAGCGTTTAGCCACGCAAGCATTCACCGCTAGCATTTGGCTCGGCGACGACTCGGTTGACGCTCCGCATGAAGTTCCGCTTTTGCATGCGTTACCGGTTCGCGGGTTCGCCGGTTCACGGGTTCACGGGTTCACGGGTTCACGGGTTCACGGGTTCACGGGGAATCACTACCCCAGAATCAATAAATCTGGCTTCATCGTGAAATCGTTTGTTGCCTAATCGCGTACCGGGCTGTGGCATTGGAGATCGGTATGATTATCTTCTATATTGGTCGCGTTGAATGGACACTTGGAGATCCAATCCGTCTCTTTCTCCCACGCGGGGCTGACATTGCCGTTGGACCTCGATGCCACGCACAATTTTGGCAAGTGGAAAACACGATTTAACTAGGGCTACGATGAAGTGGACAATTTGTGCCGTTGGTCTGTGCGGCTTGGCTGGTCTGTGGCTCATCGGCTCTAGCGAATTGGCCGCACAGACTTCACTCGCCAACGGTGTGTCCGCAGAAGCAGGCATGGATCCCGCTGAGCTAGAGGATAAAGCAACTCGGGTGCTGAGTCGGTATTGCGTGTCGTGCCATGGCACTGACAAGCAAGAAGGTGATGTCCAACTGGGCTCGTTGGAGACAATTGATGAGGTCGACCGGCAAGCGTTATTCGGCAAAATCCAAGATGTCATCCATCTATCTGAGATGCCCCCAGAGGACGCTAAGCAGCCGAGTGACACTGAACGAAAGATTTTGTTGCAGTGGGTGAAGAGCAAGTTAACAGGTAAAGCCGCAAAAGCCTTAGCGGAAAAACTGTCGCGGTTTGAGTACGGCAATGTCGTTGATCACCAAGAGCTGTTCTCTGGTGAGAACGCCAACCTGCCCGCTTATACCGCGGACCGCCGCTGGCTGGTTAGTGAGTTCATTTTTAACGAGCGGATCAATCGGCTACTCGATTACCAACCAACGCGAACGATCTATGGAACAACCCATCAGGTGCAAGGCGATAGCGGAATCCACTGGAGCCCGAAGACTGAGCGTGGCAATAAGTTTCGCAGAACGATTACCAATCCTTACTTGCTTTCAGAGAAGATTGGGGTGCGTTACAGCGTCCACGACAGACTGACGACGGGGCATTTGCTAACAATGGTTGGCAACGCAAAACGGGTGGCGGGGCACATGACGTCCGAGGCTACGATGAAAGCGTATTACCCTGCCATGTACGCATTGATGAAAGCCGAATTGGATCACCGCGAGACGATGCGGTCGCGCGAGCAATTCCTGAGAACCTTCTCCTTCATGGAACGTTTGCTTGAAGAGATCTATGGCGACAAGCACGAGACGTTGCTCCCCAAACTGGTTCGTACAGAGATCCCCTATCCCGGGCCGCCAAAGCATTCCACAAATGGAATTCAGAAGCGGCACGAGAACCTTGAATTCTTGGAACGATTCGACCGGGAAGACACGCGGGCAATCCTGCAGGGCATCGCAACCCACAAGCAAACTGCCTTTAAGGTCGATGAAAATGTCGACGATTATCAGCTAGATGGCAAAGGCAATCCGGTATGGGCCCCTTACAGTGACGCCGATCGCGCCGAGTTCGACAGGATCGTACTGCAATGCGAGCGGGACTGGTACATGGAGGGCGTGACCGATTACCGAATCCGCAACCGCATCGTCACCATGAAGCTGTTCTATGACACCTGGGATATGAACCGGCTCTACAGCCACATCAAGAGCGGCAAATTTGAAGCACCGAAATACGCGCCGCTCAGCGATGTCGAAATGACGCTGGTCACCAGTGCAATCAAGAAGCACCGCAAGCAAGGCGACCGGCAACAACAAATCATTGAAAAATGCCTGGCTGATTGGGATGCGTCGTTCAAAGTGGAGCACGAGGCGACCGGTCGCGCCGATGCAACACGGGTGAATCAGTTGATCATTGAGTTGTTCGCGAAGATTTTTGAACGTGAACCCACGGACCTGGAGATCACAGAAAACCGCGAGCAATACAATCTGTACTTGGGCAAACTAAATCGGCAACAGGCGACTGCAAAGCTGATTGAATCGATGATCCTTAGCACCGAATTTGCCTACCGCACCGAGTTCGGGGAGGGCAAGCCTGACAAGCACGGGCGACGGATGATGTCGCCACGTGATGCGAGTTATGCGATTGCGTACGCGTTGACCGATGCGAGTCCGGACGAACAACTGCTCAAGGCAGTGGCGGAGGGCCGACTTAGTTCGCGAGAAGACTACGAGCGTGAGGTCCGCCGAATGCTGAATCGTCGCGACCAATGGTACATCGTCGATGAGAATGTTCAGGCAGCAAACCTAAATGCCAGCGCGACCAACCAACCAATCCGAAAACTGCGTTTCTTTCGTGAGTTTTTTGGATACCCAAAAGCTCTCAAGGTATTCAAGGACGACTCGCGTTTTGGCGCCGGTCGCCATGAGCAAGCGGTAAGCCGTTTGATTGATGAGGCGGACCTGTTAGTCGAATACATTCTTGAAAAAGACGAGCACGTGATTGAAGAACTGCTCACGACCGACAAGTTCTTTATTTATCACTCGGGTGATAATGAAGCGATGCAGTCCGGAGCAGATCAATTGCGGAAGGTCTACGAGTACTTCCAGGAATTAGACTGGGAAACGTGGGAGCCCGATGACATCGCACCCCACAAGTCTTTCATGCTGACCATCTGGGAGTTCCGCAAGGTTCGCGGCGGAGACGACAAGTCGCTGCTGACCGCACTGAAGCGAATCATGCCGGCATTGGAACTTCACTTCAGCGAAGGCCAAGCCAATGGAATGCCCTACATGAAGATGGGCATGGGTTTCTGGCACGGTGGAAACGTGGTGGGACGAACCGGCCAACAGATGCGAGGTGAACAGGTAACGTCTTATTGGAATCTCGACTGGAAAACCTGGGACTACCCACCCCAACAGCCGGCTAGCATCCCCAATCGCAAAGGAATTCTGACGCACCCCGCATGGCTGATCGCCCACTCGCAAAACTTGGAGACCGACCCGATTCATCGCGGCAAATGGATTCGGGAGAAATTACTGGCGGGAACCATTCCAGATGTTCCGATCACGGTGGACGCCGTGATCCCCCCAGATCCCCACAAGACCCTGCGTCAACGGATGGAAAACCGAACCGGTGATAATTATTGCTGGCGCTGTCATCAAAAGATGGACCCACTCGGCTTTCCCTTTGAGATCTACGACGACTTTGGCCGCTTCCGGACCGAGGAAAACCTTGAGCACCCGGATAATTTGATCAAAGAGGCCAAGCGAGGTGAGACCAATGAATTTGGTGCTTCATTGCCTGTCTACAAAACTCTCCCCATTGATCCTCGGGGCGTTTTGCAAGGTACCGATGACGCGACACTGGATGGCAACGTTGAGGATGCGTTCGACTTGATCGACCGCCTTGCCCAGTCAGACAAGGTTCGCCAATCGATCATCCGCCACGCGTTCCGCTATTTTCTGGGTCGCAATGAGACACTTTCAGACGCGAAAACGCTGCAGGAAGCTGACAAAGCCTACCTCGACAGCAATGGCAGCTTTGACGAAGTGATCGTCTCACTGTTAACCTCTGACTCCTTCATCGACCGCGTACGTAACCCCAAGGAATAATCGATGCTGATCAGCCGACGAGAACTTCTAAAGACGACTGCCTTGGGAACCACCAGCTTGGCGCTCACGCCTTCGTTCAACCATCTCCAAGCAGCGCCGGGCAACACTACGGGTGGCGTGCCGCACCGATTTGTTTTCATTCGTAAATCCAATGGCAACCTAACAACGCAATTTGGGCTGCCGTCCTTCTCATCAGAAGAACTGAAGAAGCACGAGGAAAAACAGCCCTTTGAGCTGGACTTGGCCAAACATGAGCTGCCTGATTGGCTGAAAGCGCTCGACGGGAACAAGGACAACATGACCATCCTTCACGGTATTTCGATGGCCGTGAGCGGTGGCGGGCATTACTCCTACTCCGGGTGCATGGGGGCTTACAAAGCCGGACGTGACATCTTAAGCAACATTAAATGGGCGACAGTCGATTTTGAATTAGCCAAGCTATTTCCATCACCGTTTGGACATGTCGAAATGTCGCTGGCAGTCCCCCACGGACGCGACCACAGGACCGGAATCGTCTCGGGCTATTCCGCTCCGGCGGCAAGGCAGCGCAACTATTGCTACGCCGACCCAATGACCGCTTATCAGGAATTGTTTAAGTCCGTTATCAACACCAACGAAGCTGCCTCGGACGATGCGTTGCTTGATTACTTGCGTGAGCAAGAAAGTCATCGCCTCAAAGGCCTCGATGGTGATGAACGCTTGAAGATCAGTGATCAGATTGATTCGCTTCAAGCAATCCGCGACCGCAACACAAAGGTCGCCTCCCTAGGCGACAAGATCAAGCAGCACCTGCCCGAAATCGATCCGGTACACGCAGGTGGTGGTGAGGACGCAACCTTACCGCAGAAGCAGGCGGCCTTCACCGACATCATCGTCGCGGCGCTCGCATCGGGCCTGACCAACGTCGTCACCTATACGATCGACGACTTGGGTACCGACATAACTTCCTTGCCCGAGAATCAACAAAAAACGAGTATCCACCAAATTGGGCATGGAGGACAGATTGCCGGCGCCGCAAAAATGAGAGATGCGATCAAGACACATCACGTGAAACAGGTCACGACTTTGGTCACCAAACTCAAGGCCATCCCGGAGGGAAATGGCACGATGTTTGATAACACATCGATCATTTATATGCCGGAAACTGGTGCCGGCCATCATGGACCAGACACGGAGGCACCGATGGTTCTGCTGACGGGCAAAAACTCAAAGCTCGACATCGCCGGCCGATATATCCGCTTGCCGTTCCACGGCACCGAGGGCCATAAAACGCTCAGCAACTGGTACACCACTTTACTCAATGCCTACGGCAACCCAATCGAACACTATGGTGATCTGGATCTAACGATGCAACGCAATCGCATGGAGCAGACCGGGGCCATTCAACAGTTCGTGGTTTAAAATGAACGCTGCAGAGACATGGTGAAAAAGGGACTCGT
>JARGNK010000241.1:0-3281 GCA_029213145.1 Rubripirellula sp.
ATGCCCCTCATGAGCCCCCCATCCTCCCGACTGAATCCCCCATCCTCCCGACTGAGCCTGATGCACCCGACTGGCTCAATGATCGCCCTTCATCAGTGAAATGAACTCCCCGCCCTCCCGCACCAAAAACGATCGCCAGACGACGGATTCCACGCGAAATCGAGCGTTGGATAGTCTGCGAGGTTTGGCGATTGGGTTGATGATGGTCGATCACTTGGCGGGCATCCTGTTTGGATTGACGATTCGAGATTCGCCGGTGCGGTCGGCTACTCGGCTAGCCATGCCCCTTTTCTGTGTTTTGATGGGGTACTTCTTGCGTGATGATCGTCGCAACGATTGGAAGCGACCGGCACAGATCTTGGCGGCCTGCGTCGCTGTGAACTGCTTGTTTTATCCCTTGTATGGGTCGGTCGAGATTCTGGGCAGCTTACTGCTGACCTATCTGGTCTTTGTGATAAGTGGCCGTTGTTTTCCGTTTTGCGTGCTGGCGATCGCGTTTTATCCCATCGATCCATTGCGGGCGTGGCTCGATTATCCACCGACCATCGTGCTCAGCTTTGTTGCCCAGGGAGCGTTGTTACGCCGTTTTGGAATGACGGCGGCGGGACTATCTGGAGTTTGGCTGGCATTGGCTGCGGTCTGGATCGATCGCTTGGAGCCCAATGGCGTGAACCAGCGATTGTGTCTGTTTATTTTGCCTGCGACCCTACTCGTTTACTTTGGCAGTCAATTTCCAGCCAAGCGGGTGCCGGGATTCGATTGGCTGGGCCGTTATCCGCTGGAGGTCTATGTCGGCCAGTATTATGCGATCTTCATCCTGCTGTGGGTTTGGGAAGCACTTCATGAAACCGGCTTTGAGTTTTGATTACCGGCGAAAGTCTGTCTGTCTGTCTGTCTGTCTGTCTGTCTGTCTGTCTGTCTGTCTGTCTGTTTTGATTACCGGCGAACGTCTGTCTGTCTGTCTGTCTGTCTGTGTCGGATACACGGCCTGCTGTCGATGGGCAAAAAATCATTGGCTTCCCGAGTCTCGCCGCTTCGGTCGCAAGTTCAGGTGGAGGATTTATTGGGCTAGGGCCTTCGCGGGGAGTGGTTTTGCTCTCCCCTCAGATTGAGCAACTCTCCGCTAGGACTACCGCAGAACCGGGCAAAGTCTAAAATCTGCGGGCATCGACGGCCGATTTAACGTGGCCGTGCTCCTGAACCTCAAAGAAATGAAAACGAACAAATGAGTGGTGACTGCGATTTTGGTCTGATTGGGTTGGCGGTGATGGGTGAGAACCTAGCCCTGAACGTCGAAAGTCGCGGCTACAAAGTCGCCGTCTTCAACCGCACCACTGAGAAAGTGGACGACCTGATCAATGGTCGTGCCGCCGGCAAGAATTTCGTGGGGACCCATTCCATCGAGGAGTTTGTCAAGTCGGTCAAGCGGCCACGAAAGCTGATGATGCTGGTCAAAGCGGGGCCTGCCGTCGACAAGTTGATCGAATCACTGATCCCGCTTTGCGAGCCGGGCGACATCATCATCGATGGTGGTAATACGCATTACGCCGATACCGAGCGTCGGACCAAGGTGGTCGAAGAAGCTGGCCTGCAGTACGTGGGCTGCGGCGTTTCCGGTGGAGAGGAGGGAGCGCTCAAGGGCCCCAGTTTGATGCCCGGTGGCAGCGAGGCGGCTTGGCCCGAGGTCAAGGATATGTTTCAAGCAATCGCGGCCAAGGTGGGGCCCAATGACGATATCCCCTGCTGCGAATGGGTTGGCCCCCGTGGTGCCGGACACTATGTCAAAATGGTCCACAACGGAATCGAATACGGCGATATGCAGTTGATTTGTGAGGCCTATCAATTGCTTCGCGAGTTAGGTGGTTTGACCAATGACGAGCTGTACGACGTATTCGAGACTTGGAATCAGGGTGATCTGCAAAGCTATTTGATTGAGATCACGCGAGATATCTTCAGTGTTAAAGACGACCAAGGCGGCGAAGGTTTCCTTGTCGACAAAATCCTTGATGTTGCCGGGGCCAAGGGGACTGGCAAGTGGATGAGTCAGTTGGCGCTCGATCTCGGGGTTCCCAGTACCCTCGTCACGACCGCCGTCTTTGCCCGTGGCTTGTCGGCTCAGAAACAAGCCCGCGTTCGCGCCAGCGAGAAACTCAATGGCCCCAGTGAGTCGATGAATACCGAGATGTCGGCGGTCGCGAAGAAGCTGGTCGGGGACCGGGCGGCTTTCATTGAGGCGGTCCGCCAAGCCCTCTACGCTTCAAAAATCGTCAGTTACGCACAGGGCTTCGTGCAACTGCAAGCCGCCTCTGACGAACATGATTGGGACCTCGACTATGGCAACTCGGCGTTGCTGTGGCGGGGAGGGTGCATCATTCGCGCGGTATTCCTCGATCGCATCAAAGAAGCCTTTGACGAAGATCCGAAGCTGGAAAACCTACTGCTTCACCCGTTCTTTGAAAAAGCAGTCGAAGACGCGCAGGAATCGTGGCGAGCGGTTGTCGCTGCCGCCTCGGTGCTGGGAATCCCTGTCCCTGCCTTCAGTACCGCTTTGTGCTACTACGACGGGTATCGAATGGGCCGCTTGCCAGCCAACCTCCTGCAAGCGCAGCGAGATTACTTTGGTGCTCATACGTATCAACGAGTCGACAAGGAAGGTGCTTTTCACAGCGAGTGGATCCAGTTACGCAAGCAGCCTAAATAAGGCTTGATGTCTTAGCCGTTATTCGCAACTGAGTCGGTCGCGCTGCGGCAAAGAAGTCTCGTGGGCAAAAGGCTTCGGCCCAACCTGTTGTTGGGCCGTTAACGGTCACTTCAGCTCTCTCGTGTTGTCGACGCGGCCCACAGGGGATGTCAGAGAGGATTCAGAAAGGATTCAGACTGGATGGATCGCGATCGTTCAAACCGTGTGCTATGACGGCTGCAGTGGCTCTGGTGGGCTGCTGGTGAGCCTTTCGCTCGATCTGGTAAAGACTTTGCACGCTGGTTTTCGCTGGCGATGGTCTACTGACCGATGGCAGCATTGAAGAGCGGTGTTCTCGGCCTGCTTCCTTCGCGAATTCGTCCCGCTAGCCAGCCAAAACCCTAAGAATCCTCAGGAAAGGGTTCACTTCTCCCGACGTTTTTTGCCCCCGAGCGAGCACTAGCATTTCGTCAACAGCGGTCCGAAACGACGCCTGGCTGAGGCCGTGTTGAGCAGGGATTTCGCTTAGCTCGACCGCCAGTCTTTCAGCCCGTTGCTGGCGTGCCGTGGAACCGTCGCTGCAGGCCCTCAGGGCGGCGAG
>JARGNK010000241.1:3381-8699 GCA_029213145.1 Rubripirellula sp.
CAGCCCGTTGCTGGCGTGCCGTGGAACCGTCGCTGCAGGCCCTCAGGGCGGCGAGAATCTCTTCGTCGCGAAGCTGGGGTGGCAATTGAGCCTCTTTCAAAATTGCGGCGACGATCAATCCGACGACGTCAATCGAGTTGTCTTCAACCTCGACGGTGGTGTCAATCGTGGCACACGAGGCTGTGTTGGCAAACCTTTTTGACCGGCGTTTTGCGGACGCTTTTAGCTTCCGCTTGAGATCTCTCGAACTCGGCATGGCAGCAACTTGGCGAGTGGTATCAGCGACCGCCGCGTCAGCGATTCCCCGGCGGCATCGCTGTTTTCTTCGACTGCTTCACCTTTATTTTAAAAGTTCGTCAAGTTCTTTCTCGAGTTCGGCTGCCCGTACGTTGTGTCGAACGACCTTTCCAGCTTGGTCAATCAGCATCATCGTTGGCAGGGTCTGCACGCCAAATTGCTTGGCAAGCCCGCTCGATTCCAGTCCGCCCGGTTCGTAGAGTTGCATCCAAGGGAGCTGGTTCGCCTTCAGGAAAGTGTTTGCCTGCTGCTCGGTGATATCGACGTTCACCCCGACTAACTGCAGTCCGGATCGCTGGTAGGTCGCCTGCAAACGCCTGAGAAGCTTCATGTCCTGCTTGCATGGTTCGCACCAGGTGGCCCAATAATGGAGCACGACCGGCTTGCCTCGCAGCGAGGCGAGCTGGAACGGTTTGCCGTCGATGGTCTGTCCCTGTAGGTCGATTTGTTTGCCGACCGATTCAAGTCGGCGGACCGCGCCGGCCGCTTTTTCGCCTGCTTCAGTATTCGAGAAACGGGAGGCGACTCGCTTGTAATAAGCGAGTGCTTCCTGCTCTTTGTCTTCGAACTCTTTGCTCAGAGCAAGTTGCAGCCACGCCTGCGAGGCTTCCGGCGTGGTTGGATAGCGATCGACAAAGCCTGTGAGTGAATCGAGATACCATTCTTGGACTTTGCCAAAGTCGGCGTCAGGCGTTTGCCGAACGACATACTCGGTCGCAATCGCTTGGAAATCGGCATAAGACTGCAATTCGCGATTGTCGGCTGCAAATTTGCGGGCCACGCCCCGTAGCCGTTCGGCTCCTTTGGGATAGTCGCCGGTCTGAGCAGCCACGCCGAGCATGTCGACGAGTTGCCGCACCCAAGTTGCCCGCTCTTCTCGATTCGTCGCCGACTTGATCAAGCCCTCGACAATGTCGGCACGTTGCTGGTGCAGTTTTGCCAAGTCGGCTTTGTTTTGGGCTTTTGCCAATTGCTCGTCGATCTTTTCCAGGTCGGCGACAAATTGTTGGGTTTGGGGTTCGATCTGTGAGCTTGCGATCCCGGCGTCAATCGCTGTTCCGCCAGGGGTAAAAAAGTTGCCGCTGGTTTGAGCGATCGCTTCCCCGCCGTCGCCGACCGAAGGCAACTCGACCAGTCTCCAGGTGTCGCCCACTCGAATCAATGTTCCGACCATCAGTTGTCCGCTTCGGTCGTCCTGTTCAAACATCGCGACCGCATTTTCATAGACCACGACATCGCGGCTTGAACCGCCATCGCCGGCCGCCACCGCGCCGGGCGATGGTGCGGCGAATTGCACCCATTTTGCGTCTTTGGAGACCGATTTTTGTCGCCTCGCCAGGTCAGCGAAATCCTTGGCCGCACGACTCGACTTGGCAGCAATTTGTTCTTCTTTCGCTGTCCCCAATCCCAATTCATCGAGTTCTTTGGAGGTGATTAACAGTCGTTTGAAACGCTTTTCGTCTTGCTGGCTCAGTGCCGCTACAACTTCTGCGGTTACCTCCTCCGCCGAAATTTGTCGCCAGCGGTCAATCTGGCCATCCTCATCGTCGTCGACGCCCCAGCGACTGCCACCGGTGGCCAGCCAGCGGTATTGGTCAGCCTTGCCGTTGCCATCTTGGTCGACGTCTCGATAAACCTCGATGCCATACTGAAAATAGCTCCATAGATCGATTCGCTTGTCCTCGTTGGTGTCTGCGAATCGACGAAGTACTGATCCATCGGGGCCAAGCAGTTCCCAACCCGACCATCCTTTTCGTTTGAGATCGACGACTCGGCAGCGATCGATATCAGCCGGCTCGACTTGCTCGTAAACCACGTCCGGTTGAACCGGTTCGAGGCTGAGTGCCGTTTTTGCGGAGGGAGGAGCCGCATCAACGGCGGGAACTAGGTAGGAGAAGGCGAACAGCACACCGAGTGCGGAACGATTGCGAAGCAGGTCCATCATGGTCAGCGATTCCGTCAGAAAGGACGATTCCATTAGTCTTGGCAGCCGTCGATTTACGGCCTGAGTGGGCATTCTGACGAACCATCGGCCCGATGGAAATGTCGATTTTGGCGGGACGATCAACTTCGGTGCTAACTCAACCTCGTCGCGGTGAGTCAATGAGGGTTTTTCGAATAGCCGAAATAGTATGGAGTCTCGGAACAAAACGGGGGTCAGAGGATATCACTGAAAGCACGGTGAATCTGTTAATTAACCCGGCATGAACTGATTATGCTGAGGTGCAGGAGGAGCTTCTTTGATAAGAGCCAGCGGAATTCGAAGGATCCGTTGACACGGATTCGACTTTCCGTAAACTTCCACCCTTCCTTGGCTACCGCGAAAGCGGCTAGCAGCGAGGGCGTGTAGCTCAGTTGGTTAGAGCGCGTCGCTGATAACGACGAGGTCCCAGATTCGAATTCTGGCACGCCCACTGAAGAAGTTTGTCGAAGATGGGTTTACAGCCTCTTCTCCACAGACTTCAATGATCCCATGGGGGTGTAGCTCAGTTGGGAGAGCATCTGCTTTGCAAGCAGAGGGTCGTCGGTTCAAGTCCGTCCACCTCCACTTCACACTTATTCGTGGTTCGGTGAAATCGTTCACCGGCAGTTTACGTGCCAAAAACCCGAAGGTTGTCGAACAACCTTCATTACTTAGCGAACGTTTGGTGAGTTGATTCGTCACCAAGTTCAAAAAGGTTTGGATTTTTGGAGCGAGACTCCTTGTAAAAGAGAGCTCGAACTGCGAAAACGTGTGCTCGGCCAAGTCGCCGGGACGCTTCGAAAAGAAATTTTAGAAATGTCCACAGACGCGGTTGACGAGAGATTCCGACCTCGGTATCTTTCCCCCTCGCTCGCAATCAACCGGGCGTTTCCAGTTCTCTGGCGACGCCCGGCTGCTTGCGAGCAGCGACCCCTCGGCGATGAGCAATGCTCAGGCCGAGGGAATTGATTTTTGACAATTTGGTTGTTTGGTAGTTGGCATCTAAAAGAGCACCATGCTCTGAAAGTGATGACTTCATCTGCGGAGAAGCCTTCGGGCTGATCCTTGTTGGTGATTGATTCGTTTGAGGAGATGGACTCAATTTTATTGATTCTTTAATGAAGCGTTTTTGGTTTGCTTGTTGATCGCGGGGCCTTCGGGCTTTGTATGGAAACAAGTGAACTGATAGTGAATTCTGATAGGATTCTGTGCAACGGCCATTCTCTTTGATCTGACTGGCATTTTCGCTGGGTTTGCTCAGTGGAACTTGTTGGTGAGTAAAGGGAGTCTGGCACACATGTGATATCGTTCAGTAGATGAACTGAGAGATTCCGAGTTCGGGATTTCGACGGCCAATCTACTAAGGGCGCATGGGGGATGCCTTGGCGTTGAGAGAATGAAGGGCGTGGAAGTCTGCGAAAAGCCTGGGGGAGTTGACAAACAAGTAATGATCCCGGGATTCCCGACTGCGGCCGGCTGAATACATAGGCTGGTTCGTAACAACCTGGTGAACTGAAACATCTAAGTAACCAGAGGAAGAGAAAGAAAAATCGATTCCGTAAGTAGCGGCGAGCGAAAGCGGAAGAGCCCAAACCGTGAGGGTTTCCCTCGCGGGGTTGTAGGACTCCAATATTGGATTGCGTGTTGCTAGTGGAAGATTCTGGAAAGGATCGCCACAGAGGGTGACAGTCCCGTACACGAAAGCGAGCACGCACCATAGGAGCACCTGAGTAGGTCCAGTCACGTGAAACCTGGATTGAATCTGCGGGGACCATCCCGCAAGGCTAAATACTTCTTGACGACCGATAGTGCACCAGTAGCGTGAGTGAAGGGTGAAAAGAACCCCTGCTAGGGGAGGTAATGAACCTGAAACCATGTGCCTACAAGCGGTCGGAGCTCTATGGCGAAGTTTACTTCGCAATGGGTGACGGCGTGCCTTTTGCATAATGATCCGGCGAGTTGTGGTATACGGCTTGGTTAAGCGCTTCCGGCGCGAAGCCCAAGGGAAACCGAGTCTGAATAGGGCGAAATTGTCGTATGCTGCAGACGCGAAACCTGTGTGATCTACCCATGGGCAGGTTGAAGCGCGGGTTAAACTGCGTGGAGGACCGAACCCACTTAGGTTGAAAACTGAGGGGATGACCTGTGGGGAGGACTGAAAGTGTAATCAAACCAGGAGATAGCTCGTTCTCTCCGAAATATCTTGAGGGATAGCGTCGAGCCACTACGTTACGGGGGTAGAGATACTGAATCGGATGGGGGCCCTTCCCGGGGTACCTCACCGAACCAAACTCCGAATACCGTAACGATTATCTCGGCAGTCAGTCCCTGGGGGATAAGCTCCAGGGTCGAGAGGGAAACAACCCAGATCGCCTGCTAAGGTCCCGAAGACATACTTAGTCACTAAGGAAGTTGAAATGCTGTGACAGCTGGGATGTTGGCTTAGAAGCAGCCATCATTTAAAAAGTGCGTAACAGCTTACCAGTCGAGCATTTCTGCGCCGATAATGAACGGGAGTAAGTATGGCACCGAAGCAGCGGGTTCAAGCTTTTGCTTGAGCGGTAGGAGAGCGCCGATGATCAGATACGAGCCGTACGGTAACGAGCGGTGTTGGGGTCATCGGGTGATTATGCCGGAATGAGTAACGATAAAACAGGTGAGAATCCTGTTCGCCGAAAGCCTAAGGTTTCCTGGGGAAGGCAATTCCGCCCAGGGTTAGCCGGTACCTTAGTCGAGGCCGAAAGGCGTAGACGATGGATAGCAGGTCAACATTCCTGCGCCGGCTGTGTATCCGATGTGGGGACGGCGTCCGAAAAGTGAGCGGTACGAATAGAAATGTCCGTAGCGAAAGCTGAGACATCCAGGGTTAAAATACTGGTGTACGTCAAGGCATAGCTCGAGAGCGTTCAAGTTCTCGAAGTCATTGGAAGGACGTCCAAGAAAAGCCACTAGGTTAAGCAGCTGACCGTACTAAAACTGACACAGGTAGGCGAGATGAGAATTCTAAGGCGCTCGGGAGAACGGTGGTTAAGGAACTCTGCAAAATGGCCCCGTAAGT
>JARGNK010000242.1:0-4041 GCA_029213145.1 Rubripirellula sp.
ACTTTCACTCTCTGTTACTCACCGGTTTGCGCCGGCGCACCGTGGGGTCAAAAAACTGAAACGAACATTTTGACCGATGAATCTCGAGTTTACGTCGTCAGATGAGGTCGGGTTTTGGGTCGAGATCGATTCCAACTTGGACGGCGGCGACGAAAAAGCATGCCGCAACGATCGCATTGCGCAGCAGTAACCCAAGCGGTCAGTCCGCGACTGGCGTGAGTAACGCAAAAGAAAACTGCCGAACTAAGCGGCTCGTCGATACGACCGAAGCAAGCCGCCGAGGCGCTCGGCAGTTTCGATTTTCGCTTCGATGTCAGGCGGTCTGTCCAACGCCACGATGAGCTGGTTTTCCAAACCCTGGTGGTTTCTTTCTGTGTGATAGTGAGCGAGGAAAGCACGCACAGCCCTACGCGTCGCGGTCTCGCCAAAGAGAATCAGCTTGTAAAGACATTCGGATTTCAGAGATCCGAAAAACCGCTCCAGATGTGCATTCAAGTTCGGGCTTCGCGGCGGCAAACGAACAGGCTTCACGCCCTCGTTGCTCAGGAGGTCTCGAAACGACCTACTGAACGTCGCGTCGCGGTCCATCATCAAGTAACTCTTATCCTTAAGAAAACCATCCTCGTCGTTGGTCAGTTCGAGGGCGATCGTTTTCATCCACGCTTCGTTCGGATGGGTGGTGCAGCCCGCGAATTGGACGCGGCGTGTTTTGAGCTCCATGACAAAGAGCAAATAGACCGTTGTCAGGCCACGCTTGGTCCAGACTTCCACGGTGGTGAAGTCGATCGAAGCCATCACATCCCAATGCGCCTTCAGGAATGTGTGCCAGGACCCTGTGCGCCGGCGTGTCGGTGCAGGTTCAATTCCGTGGGCTTTGAGGATATTGCCAATGGTGGAGTCGCAGATGTGGTAGCCGACATTCGATAGTGCACCGCTGATACGGTCGTAGCCCCACGTCGGGTTCTCTTTGGCGAACTTGACGGTCAAATCAACGATCACTTGTCGGGTTCTTGGCCGACCTGGTTTCTTCTCCTTTCGGTTGGAGTAGTCCCACTTATTGGCTACGAGCTGACGGTGCCAACGTAGGATCGTGTCGGGTGTAAACAAGGTTCCGATCTGCGACAGTTGTTTGCGTCCGAGGAGCTTGCCTTTGACTGCCAAGCGGCGTCGCTGGTCATCGGTTAGCAGGATTCGCTTCTTACCGAAATTCTCTTTGAGAACGGCATTCTCGGTGCGAAGGTACTCAATGACTTCTTGTTGTTGTCGATTGATCCAGCCGGCAAGAATGATCAGCATCAACTGCCACGGTTGCCAAACGAATTTCATAGGCGTCTCGGGAATTCGGAAAACCCGAGACGATCATTGGTGTGCTGCGAACTGTAAAGCTGCTTGGCCAATCCTGCGAGCAACCGAGGCTCGTCGCCGTTCCGATTAGAACGATCGCTGAAACATTGCCGGCGTTGGCGGCACATCAGTTCGGCTGAGATCGACCGATGACCATCGCTTGAACGCCCGGTTTTCGCGATGCTTTTGGCTCAGCTGAGTTTTTTGACCCCACGGGATCCATCGCCTGACTCTGCTGAGGCGCTTTGCGTTACCTGCAATGAGCTGCTCATGCGCCTCAAACCGGAATTACGCCAAGTTGCCGTTTGGAAAATGGAAGGCTACACCAACAAAAGAGATCGCCGACATACTTGAATGCGTCGAAGAGTCGGTACATCGAAAAGTGATGCTTATACGTTCCGTCTGGAAAAAAGACTAAGAGATTTAACCGGTCGAAACATGCGGTTTTAGCTAAGACTATTTCTTGCAGGTTGCCAGTGAATTCGAACGAAGCCACGAACCAGATCGAGAACTGGGAGTTGCATTGAAGTATCGTTACCCAGACTAGACACTTCAACAACCCACCATCTTTACGTTTGTTGAACGACCCGTCTCATTCCGAGATAATGGGTTCCAATCGCGACCGATTGTGCGCGGATTTAACTCGCCGAGCTGCTTCACAATCATTTGGACGGCAGGCAATGTCATACTGACAAGAACTGAGCAGGCCGCGGTGCAATTATCCGCCTATTTTTTACCCTTCGTGGTAAAACGTAATTCCCCGCATGAACCGATTGTTGCAAAGGCAAGGCTATGTCGACCAGTAAAAGCTCCATTAGTACTGCCAGTCCTCCTGCCAAGGTCCACGATCCGATTAAAATCGGCGACATTACGATCGACAACCGCATCGCACGCTCGAGCATCGCTGGCATCACATGCGGCGAATTCGGTGCGGTCAGCCGCCAGCGTTTGGCACTGGAAGTGAATTTCGCCAAGGGCGGGCCCGGTCTGATCATTTCGTCGCACGTACCGATCCTCGCCAACGGTCGTGTGCTCCCCAACTACGCGATGATCGACCACGACGACCGTATCAAGGAATGGGCTGACGTCGTCGAGGCCGTTGAAATCGCGGGCTCAAAGTTCTTCATGCAGCTCTCGCACTCGGGCCGTCAACAGGACATCGGCGGCGTGCAAAACTACCACCACGCCGACAATAGGCAGAATCCTCCAAAGGGGTTGGCGAAGATGCTCACGTTTCTGCGTAAGTCGACGCGAATCAATCCACCGTCACCCGGCTCCGTTCCCGACAGTTTCCACGGCCTCAAGGGGCGAAAGATGACGCCCCAAGAGATGAAAGAAATGGCGCAGGAGTTCGTCGTCGCAGCGCGCCGCGCAAAAAAGGCGGGGGTACACGGCATCGAACTGCACTCGTCCAACGGCTACTTCTTCACGCAATGCATCAGCAGCGCAGCCAACGACCGTACCGACGAGTACGGTGGTGAGCTGAAAAACCGCTTCCGCTTCTGGAAAGAGGTCATCGAGGGCATAAAGAACGACCCGAAGACCAAGGATCTGCCACTGATCGTCAAGCTCAGTGTCATCGAGGACGGCAGCGCGCTCAAGCCGTGGGCGCGTAAGGGCAACACTGTCGACGAGTCGATCCAGGTCGCCCAATGGGCTGAGGAGGCCGGAGCCGATGCAATCCACGTGTCAGCCGGCGATATTTTTCCCCACCCGCTTAACCCTGCTGGTTATCTACCGACCGAGATGCTGCGGGACACGTACGCGGGGCTCTACACCTCCGGCAAGAACAGCAAGTTCAACTTCAAGCTGCTGCGTAGTTTCCCGTGGCTGCTGCGGCTTGCGTGGGAGCGCCGGCTACGCAAACACCTCTATCCCAATTTCTGGAACTACCTTCGCGGCAAACAGCCGGACGCCCAGAGCCCGGACGCGGGCTGGCGCAAGCTTGAAGGCCTGCTCACCGAAGCGGCGCGTCAGATTAAGCAGAACCTAAGGAGCTCAAAAGTGCTCGTAACGGGCGGTTGGCAGACGCTCGGCGCGATCCAGGCCGGTCTGGATCGCGGCGACTTCGACATGGTGACCGGCGCACGCACTTGGATGGCGAATCTTGATGCGCCGGAAAAGATCGTCGCCGCATCCAAGGCGGGCGAGAAGGCCTGGGAGCCGGCGAACCCGTGCTCCATGTGCAACCGTTGCCTCGTCGCGGCGCCAAAGCACGCGGTGATGTGTCTGGACAGCACGCGCTTCGCTGGCAAAACGCCCGAGGAGCGCAGGGCCAACATGCTGCGCGCCGGCCAATCGCTCTATGAGGATTTCGCTTAGAACTATTACATTCATAATAGTCTCCCCGTCGGCGCGAACCGACGTATGAAAGTTGAGTTTCGTCCGACCGCGCTAGACGTTGGGGCCACCCGCGTTCAGAAAACGTTCGAATTCCCGGATTCGCTACGCAATCGGCCAAAACCAGCCTCTTTCCCGGTTCACACGTCCATTTTGCCATCCTGTAATTCAAAATACCAGTTCGCCCTGATTCTCGCCGGCCCTACACAACCCGGTTTTGTTTTTAAAGATAGCGCGTGTACGGTACGAACCGCTGACAGGAAGCGACTTTGCGTAAACGGACAGATTGAGCGGTCTCTATCCGAAAATCTCTGGGCAAACTTACACCGGCCCTCGTGGATCCGATACCCAGTATTC
>JARGNK010000242.1:4051-8646 GCA_029213145.1 Rubripirellula sp.
GAGTATCATGCTAATCCTCACACGACTCAGTCAAACAAATAACATCCGGATCAATCGCCCGCAATCGTTCCAAGCATTTCTCTGCACGCTCGGTGCCTGGCTTCGCCCATTCCAGATTCCATGTTGCGATTCGGATTGTTGGCATTTTTGCGTCCGTTCTTGCTTTCGATTGCGTCCACGAATTGTCCTGTTGTTGCCGTGCAAACGTCACGCCTTCGCGAATATTATCGATAGGTTCCCGCAAGTCTTGAGATTCTGCCCGCTGTTGGCCCTACACCGCGGTTGATGTCTCCGGAAATCCATGGCTCATGTGTGTCTGCCCGAACGGGACGCAACACGAACCTTTTTCCAAAACGGAGACGAACGAAATGGCGAAACCAAAACTCAACGCCGAAGCTGCTTACGAAAACGCACATCTCGTAGCACAGGTCCTGGTCGAACGAGTACGCGAACTTCTGTTCGACATGCCGGCACCCGGCGACGTCGAACACCCGATCAACTGGTGCCACGTCGGAGACATCACGAGGTCAACAATCGACTCTCGCACATCATCGATTTTCTCTCTGGCAACGAGCCAAACAGCTCGCCTTGATGAATGAACTCGGGCTTACGGCCGCCGAGGCCCAACCCTCAACTACCACGGAGGACACCGATGTGAGTCCAGCGACACTGGTGTGGTCATCGCCGGTGATTGCTGCCGCATACCAAGTTGATGCGTCCGCCGCTGTTGCCTCACACAGCGCAGTCTGGGCAACCACGCCGCTCTCAGCAACTTACCAATCCGAGTTCACTGCGGGTGTCACGGCACTGGCCGCCGCATGGTCCACGCCCGCGATCACCGCCACATCAGGCTCAGCGTTTCAGGTTGACGCGCCGCCAGCCAATGCCACTTGGCCCGCATCGCCGGTTGTCGTAACCTATCAAACGGCACAGCTGGCGTCCGTAACGCCGGCACCCATCGTAATCTCGGCTCCCCCGCTATCTGCGACAGCTGCTGTTGACGTGCAGGCGAACGTGCTCCCCGGCACGACTGCGTGGTCGGTTGTTGACGTCACTGCCACGTTCGTCGCGGAATATCAGTCAGCTCAAATTCCATTGACCGCTGTTTGGTTTGCGCCAGGTATCACCGCCTCATTCAGTACAGCAAGCGATGCCAACGTCACGGCGCTGCTGGCGACCTGGACGGCGCCGAGCGTCACCCCCAGCTACCAGTTCGTCGTGAGCGGCGTTGACCTGATCGACCTGGGGCAGGCGGCTGTTGAACGACTGATTACAACACCCATTCCCATTTACCGAACGCTCGTCCGAGACGTGTCTATCGACTCCTCCCTTCTGCTGGAGGTCGAACGATGATCACGATCGCAGAAGCGCACGTTGACGATGTCGGCACCGAAGTCCGCCTCAATGTTACCGATGGCGGCGTGCCGGTTGACCTGACAGGAGCGACAGAGCTAACAATCCGGCTCCGCAAACCCAGCGGCGCGACTGTGGACAAGCCCGCGATCCTGGTCGGCGCCGCGACCGACGGTGTCATCAACTGTTACACGATTTCAAATCGGTTCCCTCGAGTCGCGACGCGATCCCCTGGTTCTGGAACTGGGCTGACCGTCGTTACGCCGCATGGTGGGATTCGGAAGGGCTGCCGTTCGTCCAAGGTCCAAACATGCTATTCATCAATTCGGGATCACCACGGATTGACGCAGAGGAATGTGCGCCCCTCGACGCTGCCAACTGTCGGGCGATGTTCTGCCACATCGAATGGTATGCGGACTTGATCCGAAAGCATCGCGGGCCAGCCAACCAGTCCAAGATCATCCTGTGGCCGTACCCGATCGATCCTTGGCCCGGCGAGCCGCTGCCGGATCAATACGACTTGCTGATCTACGCCAAGAATGGTCACAGGCCGCAGTTGCTGGAGCATCTGGCTGAAGTCTTTCCACGCCACGTTCAGATACACTACGGTCGC
This sequence comes from Rubripirellula sp., assembly GCA_029213145.1. Classification (GTDB taxonomy): domain Bacteria; phylum Planctomycetota; class Planctomycetia; order Pirellulales; family Pirellulaceae; genus Rubripirellula. The sequence continues at coordinate 6,018 of JARGNK010000242.1, forward strand.
TATCAACGGGAGGAGTTGTTCGAGGCCGCGCGTCGCTCACGGGCGTGTGCTTACTTGGCGGACGACGATCACGGGCCGCTGGCGCTTCAGGAAGTCCTGCTTGCGGGCTGTCCGACCGTCGGGGTGCGTACCGGAGCTTCATTCGTACGGACTGGCGAAACGGGCGTCGTGGTCGAACGGTTGCCACCAGGACAGCAGTGCGTGGAGACGGACGATGACGTGCGTGCTCTGGCAGCCTTCATGGAGTCCATTGAAGAAGCCCAATCGATGGATCGACAGTCCGTTCGGCAGCTAGCCGCCGTGGACTTTGGCAGTCGGCAGATCGTGGACTCGGTGGTCAAGTCGCTGGAGATCGTGCGAAGTGACCACACCCTGGCGTAACCTCACCGTTCACCGGGCCGCGGCGAATGACGTTGAATTAACCCGCGCGGCCCACGGCTCCGGTGCAACGAATGTTATACAGCCCTATTCCTGTTCACGCGCAAATGCTGCCCAGACCTCCTGTGGATCAACGGTCAAAAGATGTTTTAGCGAAGCTTTTGGATTTTGACGGACCCACGCCTTGACTGCCAGAAAACCGATGTAGTAGCCAGTTCGATCGGGTGCGCCAGGTACAACCGATTGCCTGCGGTTAAGATACGATGTGTATTACGTGAGTGCATCGACGTCGGCGCGCAAGGCGGGAAACGCATGTCGGATTTCAACGACGGCCGATCGGTGAGGCAACGGAACCTCAAAGCAAGAGGAATGACTTGTGGCCAGATTGTTACTAATCGGAATTGTTATGATTCCCGCTGGCGTGATGCTGATCGTATGGGCGATGCGCGGCGATGGCGTATTTCCACAGGGCGTCTGGCAAGGGCCGATTCTCGTCGTCCTCGGACTGCTCCTGATCATCATCAGCGTTCGGCGCCTGCTTAAGGGCGACGAGCCTATTGCCGCCGATCAACCGTTGCCGGCGAACGGCGGAGTCGATTTCAATGCGGCGCGGCGGCTGTTCCGCGACGCGATTTGCAACACGATCGAAAAGATCCTGCCGGTCGATTTTCCGAATCAGGCCGTTTATGGATTCATCCTCGCCACCATGGATGATTGTGACCACACCATGGTCTTTGCGACCTCCCTCGAAGCCTTGGAGCCGCGGCTTGAAGGCGTCACCGATGATACCGAGCGGGCGTTTCAGAAATGGTATGCCGGCGAGTGGGGCGACGATTTGGGGCACATCTCGTTTCAGGAAGGCGAGAAGATTCTTAGCCTGGATTCATATGATGACGACTCGGCGGAATCGCGTCGTGCGTATCAGGCTCGGCGCCTGTGGGTAATGACCAAGGCGCTAAAGGACGTCGCGGACCAAGGGGGCTTCAATCGCGGCCGTCAACCGATCACAGCCTTCTGCACGATGTTCGATGATGAAAACGCCGTCTGGCTGGAGCGAGAATCGGCCCGCTACATCAACAAACCGGAACAGTTCGACGCCTTTGCGCCCGAACAGGTTCTCGCCGCCAGCCGCTGGTACCGGGATGTGGACGAACCGCGTGCACTCGCCGAAGTGTTTCAGCAACTGATGCGAAAAGACGAAATCTGAGTCGGCGCCGACGAGGCTCCCAACGAGCAAAGATGTTTGACAAGCTCTCACAATGGCTGCAGCGTCCCAAACGCACCTCGCCCACCGACGCAGAGGCTGACGAGATTGCGCGTGAGCTGAACGCTCCGCTGACTGATGCGATCGCGAATCCGCCGCCAGGCTTCGAGTCCAAACACCGTTTCGTTTCGACTGATATTCCCCATTGTCTGTCGGAAGTTGATTGGTTTTACAATTGTGGATCACCGCCGCAGTTTGATCTCACCATGGCGGTTCGCAGGGTCGATTCGTGGCATGCGGCCTTGGAATCCGCTGCGACCATTGACTGGGAAAACGTCGAGCTGGCGGCTCAGAATCAGCTGACCATGTGGCTTCACATTCACGACTATGGCAACTATCAACAGTGGAACGCGATCGTACAATCCCACAAAGCCACAGTACTGAGCCCGTTGATTGAAGAGAAGATCAGGCCGTTTCAAGTCGAACATGCACTCGGCGAAGTTTTGATCGCCGCAGTCCAATGGGACATCCTCGGCGCGTTGATGGAAAACTCCTATTTGACTTCCGGCCACTCGGTCTTCTTTTTCCTTGAACTGCTGCAAGTCTACGAAGCCGGCCACTTCCCGTGCGGCTGGATCGGCGATTGGCCAAGCGGAGAATTAGCGATTTACTGAACTACACGAGCGGTTGACGGAGCAACCCGAAACAGCCACTTCGATTGTCGGAATACGCTACTTATGTATCAACTGTTGCTCGACTACGACGAAATAGATGAAGTGAGATCAAGCGACGTTCCGTTTCACGTGTGCTTGCAGTTTGAAGCGGCCTCCGACTTCAACTTCCCCTTCAGGCCGTTGTTGGAATTCATTCGCGCCCGAGTGAGTGAGCATTGCTGTCCGTCACAGCATTCTGGAGTTTTCAGCGCGCGTTCTCGCGCCGCACCGTACTCAATTCCATCCAATTGATTGATCTGCCTGGCCCCGGAACGAAGCTGGGGCCATGGAAACCAAAGCACGCACGCAGAAGACATATGACCATCGTCTCAAG
>JARGNK010000243.1 GCA_029213145.1 Rubripirellula sp.
ACAGAATGAAGGTTTGCTTCTTGCCAAGCTTTTTTGAGGTCGCTGCGACTAAAGGAATGACCAAGAAGGTGGTGGCCAATGCTCCGATGCACCCGTGCATCGCTGGCCAGACTCCCGCCTTTCCCGTGTCACCATTAAACAGGTGGTGAACAATAATAAAGAAAGTGAATTGGGCAATGACGTTGAATGAGTTGAATACCAAAAACGTGGCCAATGCAAGTTTGCGAAACGGAGCAATTGAAAATGCATCCAAGGTCGACTTGGCGATATCGCCAAGACTGCTCTTGATTGAGTTGATGTGGATTGGCTTCAGATCATCTCGGTCCAAGGTTGATTGGTCTCGAATGAAAATCGCTGGAATCATTGCCAGCAAGCCACAAGCGATTCCCACCCAGATCGATAATTGCCTGACTCCAGTGTCGGCGTTGGGGAACCAGGCAGGGTCGTACAGAATGACCCAGAACCATGGGGCAATGACCCAAGCCCATTGGCCAATGAATTGAGCGACGGCCATGATGCTAGTTCGTTCATGAAAGTCATCGCTCATTTCGTAGCCCATGGCGACGTAGGGCACACTGAAAATGGTCAGCCCCAAATAGAAAACGAGCGAGCAAACCATGAAGTAAATGAAATTAAAGTACAGGCCGTTTTCCCGATAGAGTTGCCACATCGCGATGTAACTGACAGCCAAAATTAAACTACCAAGAAAAACATATTGTCTGCGTCGACCCCATCGAGACTTCGTGTTGTCGGAAATGAAGCCCATGATCGGGTCGGTAATGGCATCAAACGCTCTTGGGGCGAAAAAGATGAAGCCCCAGGCCAGCGGTGGAAAACCAAGGTCTTGAACGAGAACAACCAGAAAGACTCCCAATGCTGCTGGGAACATTTGGTTGGCAAGCATGCCGAATCCAAAGGCGATTTTTTGGCCCATGGGGACGGGGCCCTTCGTGATCTCGGTTTCACTCATCAGCTTGTTCTCGGGTTGGGAAGCGGTGCCGGTTTTCTCGTACGTCAAATCGTTCGCGTTTGGCATTCGCAGCCCATCGCGGCGTCGGTTGAGGGGGATTGGTTTACAGCGTGGTGCTGAGTGAACAGCAGATCCGGCTTCTGAAACCGGTTTCAGGATAGCGGCCTAAAGAGCGATAAACAATGTTGTTTTAGCGAATTTTGTCGTCTTGAAACCGGTTTCTCATGTGGTACGGTACAGGGATGAAAAATGTGACCATTGAAGACATCGCCAGAGTCGCGGGTGTCTCAAAAAGCACCGTTTCTCGGGTCCTAAATCACACAGCAGTCGTCGCTCCAGAAAAGCGAAAAGCCGTGATTGAAGCGACAGAAAGACTGGGGTTCAGCCCCAATGTCGTTGCCCGCAGCTTGGCAAGTGGTCGCTCGATGACCGTCGGTGTGTTGACCCAATTAATTGGCAGCCCGTTCTACGACGCCATTTCCCAGGGGGTCATCGCAGGACTGGGCTATTCCGATTACTCCCCCATTTTTGCGGATGGTCAGTGGCAGGAAACGAAGCAGATTGATGCCATTGGAGCGTTGGTCGGGCGGCGGGTCGATGGAATGGTGCTGATTGGCGGCGGTGTTCCCAGTGACGAAATCAGTCGCCAATGCTCTGGTTTGCCGACCGTGATTGTGGCGAGGAATTTGCCGAGTGATCGTCATCATTGCATCTACATGGACAACGTGTCCGGCGGTTACTTGGCAACCAGATATTTGTTGCAGCAAGGCCATCGGCAAATCGCAATCATTCGGGGCTTGGAGCACCATCCTGACGCAGTTGACCGATTTGCTGGTTATCAACAAGCATTCAATGAAGCAGGTTTGACGCCCGACCCGAGGCTGATTGTTGACGGGGATTTTTCGGCGGAATCAGGCATTCGGGCGGTCAACGAGTTACTTTCTCGCGACCTAGCCTTCACCGCTATCTTTGCGGCGAACGACCTTTCTGCGTTTGGTGCACGTCTGGCACTCGACCAGCGTGGTATGCAAGTTCCTCGGGATGTCTCGCTGATCGGATTCGACGATCAACTCGAATCTGCGTACGTGACTCCACCTTTAACCACGGTTCGGCAGCCCGCCCGCGAGATGGGAAGACAGGCTTCCGAAGCGATTCTAAATCTGATTGAGGGTGGCGAGTTCTCAACGCAAGCAGTTCAGGGGGAATTGATCATCCGGCAGTCCGTTGCCCCACCGCTTCGCTGAATTACCACGTGATTTTTTATTCGCTTGTTGGGCCTTTCAGCCGCTATCGTTTAGCGACGGCTATGCGATGTGAGTCGTAGGCACTAAACGTCGATTGCTTCAGCATCTTCGGCGCGTTCCATGATGAATCGGAAACGGGCGGAAGCGTCGCGTCCCATCAAATCGCTGATCACACGATCGGTTTCCAGGTGATCATCGATTTCGACTCGCACTAAACGTCGTGTTTGCGGGTTGAGTGTCGTATCCCAAAGAACCTTCGGCATCATTTCGCCAAGCCCTTTGAACCGCGTGATTTCTGGATTCGCCCGTCCGGTGTAATCGGCCAGGATTTTTTCACGAGCCGGTTCATCGGCAGCCCAATGCGTTTCTTTCCCGAGATCGATCCGGTAGAGCGGTGGTACCGCGATGAACAATCGACCGTCGGCAATCAATGCCGGCATGTGTCGATAAAAGAAGGTCAGCAGGAGAGTGGTGATGTGGTGTCCATCGGAATCTGCATCTGCCAGCAGAATCACCCGTTCGTATCGAAGGTCAGCGGTGTTCAGGTTGGGGCCGATTCCGCAACCGAGGGCCGCAACCATGTCTTGAATTTCTTTGTTCTCGAGGATTTTTTTCAGGGTCGCAGATTCGGTATTGAGCACTTTACCGCGGAGCGGCAGGATTGCTTGAGAGTTTCGGTCGCGTCCTTGTTTCGCGCTCCCGCCCGCGGAGTCTCCTTCGACGATAAAGATTTCAGAGTCACCCTTCCCACTGGAAACACAATCGCTGAGTTTCCCCGGCAGCATCGTCCGCTTTGATCCCCCTTTACGCGACACTGCGGCTGACGCCGCTCGAGACGCGGCACGGGCTCTGGCAGCCGCAATAATTCTCGCAATGATTGAATCGGCAACACTGCGATTGTTGTTCATCCACTGTTCCAACGCAGGCCGCATCGCCGCTTCAACGATTGACTGCATTTCTATGTTGTTCAAGCGGTCTTTTGTTTGGCCTTGAAACTGAGGCTCCGGTAAAAATACCGAAACAATCGAGACCAAACCCTCGCGAATGTCTTCGTGAGTGATTTTGACTCCGCGGGGTGTCAAGCTGTGTGTGTCGATGTAATTTCGTACCGCCTTGTTTAGTCCACTGCGGAATCCGTTCTCATGGGTGCCCCCGTTGCCTGTGGGAATTCCATTGACATAGCTGCGGACGTGTTCGTCGGTTGATTCAGTCCATTGCAGCGTCAATTCAAGGCGAACCTCGCCATCTTTTCGAAAGGTGAACGGCGTTTCGTGAATTGGGCGTGCTTTGCGATCCTTGAGTACCTTACCCAGGTAATCAACGATTCCTTGTTCATGCAGGAAGTTTTCTTTCGTTTTCGCTGTTTCGTCGGTGTAAACGACCTTTACGCCACGATGAAGAAAGCTGGCGATTTCCAGACGGGCGCGAATGACCGAGCTATCAAATGCTGTTTTGGGAAAGATGGTGGGGTCAGGTGTGAACGTGATAGAAGTACCGCTACCTCGCACCGAACTCTTCAGCTTTTGTAGTTTGCTGGTCGGTTTGCCTTTGGCGAAGGTCATTCGATATTGGGACCCGCCGCGACGCACAACCGCGGTTAGTTGTTTTGCCAAAGCGTTCACCACGGACGCACCAACTCCGTGAAGTCCGCCAGCCGTTTTGTAATTGTCGCCGTCGAATTTGCCGCCGGCATGGAGAACCGTGAGGACAGTTTCGAGAGCTGACTTTTTCGTTTTAGGATGCTTGTCGATCGGAATGCCGCGGCCGTTGTCGGCGACCGTTATCGTGTGTTGGTCTTTGTGAAGGGTCACGCTGATTTCGGTGGCATGTCCATTCATTGCCTCATCGACTGAGTTGTCGACGACCTCCCACACCAAGTGGTGCAGTCCTGCCATGCCGACACCACCGATGTACATGCCTGGACGTTTGCGGACTGGTTCGAGTCCTTCCAGGACAACGATGTCTTCGCCTTCGTACCGTTTCGCTGCGGTTGCCATCGGTTTTGCTAATTTTCGAGTGAAGTGTTTCGTTTGTCTGAGATTTACGTTGCCATGCGGTAAAGCTTATTTACCGACAACCGCTGAGATTTATTCGCCGCCATCCAGCGGGGCGGGCGCTTCAGGTGGTGGTAAGAGAATATGTGAGATTTTGCCATTCTTCTGAATCTCGTTGCCGCGGCCTCCTCGTGACGTCACGCGGTACTTGGCAGTGGAGATCGTTTTCTTCGCGCCCCGGCTCGTCTTCACCGTTAGCAGGTCGCGATCGCCTGTGGATGGTTTGAATCCAAGCAATTCATCATCCGATGCCAGTCGGATCAGCGTCACGCCTTTGCCCGGCCCGGAGAGGTAGTTGATTTCCTCAGCATGGCAGATCATCGCACGGCAGTGGTGGCTGATGGCAATTACGTTTTCGCTGCCATCGATAGCTGCGACATCGACGATTGTAGCGCCCGATTTGACGCGTGCGAATCTTCGTCCGCTTCGCGTTGAAACTTCGGCGAAGGACTCGAGCCCAAATCGCAGGGCGAAGCCATTGGAAGAGACTGCTAACGCATGCACCGCGGGGCACAAGTCGGGTTGCTTGGGGTCTTCTCGGATATCGCCAATGACACGCGGGTCAAATGACATCACTGCAACAATTCGCTCACCATCCTTCATCTTGAACAGCTTTTGCACTGGTTCGCCGAATCCGGTCGAGGCGGGGATGTCAATCATTCGCGTGGTGTAGCAGACGCCGAGTGAAGAAAACAGGCCGATGGTTTCGCGTGTGCTACCTGCGATACAACCGAGTACGCTGTCGCCCTGTCTTAAGCGACTCTTGCTTGGTTGGGCAATTTGCTTTTGACGTTTTATCCAGCCTTCCTTGGTGATCAGAACGTGACAATCTTCTGCAACGATGAAATCTTCGGCTGTGTATTCGGGTTCTTCTGCCGCAGTTGAAATGGAGGTTCGGCGTTTACCGTTGGGGCCTTTGCCATAATTCTGCACCAACGACTCAATCTCATCGCGGACAATTTTCCAGCGGCCGGATGCGTTGGTGTCTCGGGTATCCTCAGCAAGCAATTTTCTGATTTGTCTTGCTCGACGGTTCTTGTCTTTTAGCTCATCCAAAACCAAGTTGATTTCCAGCTTCGCCAGCCGATACAGCTTCAGTTCCAGGATCGCGTCGGTTTGTTCCTCATCCAAGCCATTCTTCTTCTTGGAGGCGGGAAAACGCTTCATGATTTTCGTTGCCGCATCGGCTTTGCCATCACTGCGGCGAATGATGCGGATAATCTCGTCTAAAGCATCAAAGATCAACGCGAATCCGTTCAGGATGTGAATTCGCTTTTCCAAAGCTCGCAATTCGTTGGTGAGTCGCTCGGTAATGACAGCCAATCGGAAGTGCAAAAAGTGCCACAGGATTTCTTTCAAACTCAGCCGATTGGGGGCACCAACCTCGGGATTCTCTGTGGGAACGAGGCAAGTCAAATTGACATTGAAGTTGTTTTGAAATTGCGTGTTTTTGTAGAGGTAAGCGAGGACTTTGTTTTCGTCCGCGTCTTTCTTCAGCAACAAGTCGACTCTGATTTCCTCCGTCGACAGGTCCCGCACCTCGGTGACCAGTGGTAATTTGCCGCTGAAAATGATCTCGCTGATCCGCTCGACCATGGCGGCCTTATTGACTCCAAAGGGGATGGAGGTGATCTGCAGCATTCGGGTGCTGCCTTTCGTGACAAGCTTTGAGGTACCGCGGAGCTTGATCGTGCCCTGCCCTGTTGCATAAATGTCACGCAGTTCATCCTTGCTGTTAATGATTTCCCCACCTGTCGGGAAATCGGGACCTTGAACCGCATTTTCAGCAACCAACTGATAGTCTTTGATCTCCGGGTTCTGCAGTAGTTTTAGCAGTGCATTGCAGACCTCTCTGAGATTGTGCGGTGGAATGTTGGTCGCCATGCCGACCGCGATCCCGGTGGCGCCATTGACCAGTAAATTGGGGACTCGGCTGGGTAGGACGACCGGTTCTTCTCGGCTACCGTCGTAATTCGGTTTGAAGGCAACGGTGCGCGTTGACAGATCGCTCAGCATTTCTGATGCGATCGGGGTCATGCGACATTCGGTGTACCTCATGGCGGCCGCATTGTCGCCATCAACACTTCCGAAATTGCCACTCCCGTCAACCAGCGGCATCCGTAGCGAGAAGGGTTGGGCCATCCTGACCAAGGCGTCGTAAATCGAACTATCGCCGTGCGGGTGATACCGGCCCATCACGTCGCCAACGACTTTGGCGCACTTGACGTGCTTGCTGGTCGCCGTCAGGCCCTGCTGGTTCATGGTATACAGAATCCGGCGTTGCACCGGTTTGAGCCCGTCCCGAACGTCAGGAAGGGCCCGGCTTGTGATCACAGAAAGTGAGTAGTTGAGATACCTTTCTTGTGCCGCCTGCCGGAGTGGGACCCCAATTCCGACCGGGTCGACGGCATCGAAGAGAGAATCCCCATCGCCGCCCGCTCGATTTGCGGCACGCCGGGAAGTTCGCGAGGATTTGCTGGAAGATCGACGTTTTGCCACGCGTGAAGGTCCTTTTCTATACGTCGTTCAGTCTGTGATCCATCTGGTTCCGTCGGGCCCGTTCCACTTTTTGCCGGTCTCGTGTCATGATCCTGGCCCGCACAACCCGCATTTTGCGCAGAAGTTTACCAAATGAGAAAGTGGGTGGTTTGTGCGGCTCTCGCCGATCGGCCCGATTATGCCATCTTCCACGGGTTGTGAACCGGCAACGGTCTTAGCGATCAAAGGTGTGGCACCGAAACGAGTGGTCGAAAGAGTTGCAACCCAGTTGGTGACAAACATCATCGCGGAGCAGTCGGTGGTCCGAAAGTGACATGGAAGACATCCAGTTCGCTGGCCAAGTGCTCCGTGCACCTAGCCAGGCTTGGTCCAGAACGACCAAACGCGTTCTGGGAATGGATACTGTCAAACTGCCGACGCGCCTGGCGACGTTCACGAAGGACCCGAACGATGAAAAGAACACTACTTTCGCAGCTTGCTGCCACCTTCGCCATCGCGTTGGTGACCACCTTGACGACCACTGCTCTCGCCGACAATTGCAACTGCTATGTCGGCGATCTCCCGAGCGGTTCAAGCGTCGTCTCTGGCGACACGACGTTTGTTGGCGATTGCCAACCGCGACGCTATGGAAATCCGGACCTGTTTTACAATTACTTTACGAAGGGTAATTGCAACCAGTCCAACGCACAGATGTACATTTCACCGTTGCCCGTGCCGCCGAACGTCGGACACACTTTTTATACGTATCAGCCGTTTTACCCACATCACATGCTGTACGCACACAAGGACAAATTTCATCGGCACTACGACTGCGGCCGTGGGATGAACCGAACCAAGGCGTCCTACTATTATCCACCCGTTCGCCAAACAGCGAGCAATTTCTATTGGAACTTTTTGCGACTCCCGCGTTAGTTCCTGACCTCCCTCCCTTTAGCACTCCTGAATCGAACCTGAAAGGTTAGCCAATATGATCCGCCGAATCCTCCTCGCAGCCGGAATGCTGTCCGCCGTGCTGGCGGCGTCATCGTCTAATGTGGACGCTAGCGATCCCTATGCGGCAACGCAAATCTGGTCCCACAATTTCTCCATGAGTAAGCCGTGGCACGGGCCGTATTACAACCAGATGTATGGGCAGCCGTTGGCATTAGTGGTGCCACCGACCGCACACATGCGGCAGACCTATTCGTGGGGCGTCAGTCAAAACTTGATGTATCCAGTTCCGCATCAATTTGGGCGGAGCGCTAATTCACCTGGCGTTGCACCGGCTGGATCATTCCGTCCCACTCCGCAATGGCCCAGCCATACCGATCAGTTTGGCGTTTATTATGTGCGAGGACCTTGGTAATCGCCCCATCGCGTTGGGCTTTTCGCCAGTGCTTTTTGGCCAGGTCGCATTTTTGCGGCCTGGCTTTTTTTGTCGATTTTTGTTGCGAACCAATCGTATCTTGTCCTCAAAACTAAGATCTGCCCGAGTGTCGCGTGATTTCGATTCGCCGCCACTTGGTGGGCATGCCCGATCTTTCTCCGGTTTCTGCATTCATCCGGCTCCTGCTCGCCATGTAGATGGCTTTGATGCTGACTCTTTGTTGCTGCCCATGAGGAAACGCGGGCGTCGACTGGCGAAGCCATGATTCACGAACCGCCCAAGGTCGATACAGGTTCGATCTTGGTACCGTCAGGGTTCTATTTTTAGGGGGTGGTGATGGGGGCATTAAAGTGTGGCCCCTGTCTTGTGATTCTGTCTTGTGATTCTGTCTTGTGATTCTGTCTTGTGATTCTGTCTTGTGATTCTG
>JARGNK010000244.1:0-8252 GCA_029213145.1 Rubripirellula sp.
CACAATGGGGCGTACCGATGCGTCGTCGTCGATTCTATCTACGGGCAGTGAAGGGACTAAAAACGATCACTCCAGCCATCCCACCCGATACAAGCTCCGTCCTAAACAATTATCTCGATGAATCCGCCTGGGATGACCCAACTTTAAAAGTACCGCAGATCACGCAGCAACGTTTTTCCCAAGCAATGGACATCGTTGCCCAGGATGATCAACAAGCGGTTGCTGCTTGCTTTACGTCCGCTTACGGAGATAGCCCAGTCCGAGCAGGATCCTATTTGAAGTGCAACCACCGCCGGCAGATGCGGCGATTTTCACCGCGAGAGGTCGCGAGCCTGATGGGCTACCATGATCAATTCCAATGGCCAGCCGACCTCTCAAACCGCAGACGTTACCGAATGCTAGGAAACGCGTTAGCCGTGCCGATCACGCACACCTTGCTTCAGCAAACCCAAGCCATGATGCTTGACGGCTAGGCCGAACAACTTTCAAAATGCAAGTGATTCAAATCGCTTATTGCTTCGCCTCGACCACCATTCGAATCAATTTGGCAAGTGAATCGGTTTCGGTTTTTTCAAAAATCCGCTGTCTTCGGTTCTCAACCGTGCGAACACTCACGTTGATCCTTCGTGCGATCACTTTATTAGCCAAACCATCGACCATCAGCCCCATCACCTCACGCTCTTGGTCGGAAAGCGAATTGACCTTCTCGCGGAATAGAAATCGTTCACGAACCGTTTCCCGATTCTCCATGTCTTGGTTCAATGCTGCACGAATCGCATCGTACAACTCATAATCGCGACATGGTTTTTCTAGAACAGTCACCGCACCCTGCTTCACAGCACGAACGGTTAAAGCTGTCTCGGCATGTGCGGTGATGATAATCACCGGCAACTTCACGCCCTCAGACACCATTTTTTCTTGCAATTCGATCCCGCTCATTCCCAGCATTCGGACGTCTGTCACCAGGCAACCAGAACTCTCGGGATCCAGATCTTCCAAGAAAGACTCGGCCGATGAAAATGTCTCAACAGCCACTCCCATCGAACGCACCAAAGCTCGAACTGAATTCCGAGCGCCTTCGTCATCGTCTACGATAAAAACGGTTGGTTCGTTGCTCATAAGTTCCGTCGGACCAGTTTCCGTGGAAGGATAAGAATCAACTTGCACCACGGTCTAAATCCGAGCCTTCCCTGGAATAAAAAGAGTTCATGAAAAGATGGCTGCTCAGCTGTCGAGTGAACGAAAACAATCCGTCCAATTTATCATGATCCATGCTCACCAGTTAAAAAGCAGGCAACACCCGAACGCGTTGACAGGTGCAGTAACAGCAGACGTAACCGTAATCAACTTTAAGCATACCTCAGATTCGTGAAACCGGAGCAAATTGCGATGATACAAAGTGATACACGTTTAAAACCGCCGAAACATCAACACCTCGATAAATAACGACAACAGAGCAAAAGCACAGAAGTATTGGTAGCGGGCCTCAAAAGCATTGATTCGCGCCGATTGAAATTCGGACTGTTCCATGGCGGCCAGGTAGCCGTAATAAAGATCCGCCATTGAGACCTGTTTGGTCGCCGCGGGCACGTAAACACCCTCGGTTTCGGACGCGATTTGTTGCAAAATCTCACCGTTCAACTTTGACCAAACCTCAGCCCCCTGATGCTCGAGGTACCCTTTGCGGCCCGCTTCGAACACCGGAATCCTGGCTCCCTGGTCTGTATCCCCCAGACCAATCGTAACAATCCTCGCACCATGATCTTGCTGCACCTGACGGGCGGCCTGAATCGGATCACTTTCCTGGTCTTCCCCGTCACTGATCAGGACGATCGCCTTGTGCCGATTTGTCTTCCCGTGAAACCCCCCAGCCGCCTCCAGCAAAGCATCCCCGACGCGGGATCCTCCGCGAAATACGTCCTCTGGTGCGACCTCATCAAGTGTCTGCTTAAAATCATCGTAATGGTTTGTCAGCGGTATCCGTAGTCGAGCCTCCCCGGAAAAAACGGTCAAACCGATACGATCGCCCGCCATCTCATCAACCGTATCCTTGATCATCTGCTTGGCTCGTTCGAGACGATTCGGCGCGACATCCTCCGCCAGCATGCTGCGAGACACATCCAAGACAAACATCACTTCGATTCCTTTTTGCGGAATGACCCGCAAAACTTTCCCCCACCGCAAATCGAGCAAACAGAGGACCAAAAAAAACAAAGAGATCAGCACCAAACCCTTCCCAAGCAATTGTCTTGCCGTGCTAAATCGAGGCAAGACGCTCCCGAGCATTTGCTGGGATGCAAAACGGAGGGCTGACCGTCGATTCAGAACTACCGACAAGATGGCAAGCAACGCAACGCCTGCCACCAGCCAAAGCCATTGCAGCTGTTCGAAACGGCCGAATTCGAGGTCAGACATAAGAAGATTGGTTTGTCACGAAGGATAAAAAATGGTGTTTCCCGCTAAGCAAGTTGTCGTAAAACGGTGCTCTCCAAGATCAGCCGGCAAACCAGCAGAGCGAAAGCAATCAGCAGCAACGGCGGCATCCGATGACCAGCAACCATTGTCCACTGAACAGCCCATTCGCGGTAATCAGTCCAACGTTCTGTCGCCACCTCGGTTTTTTCCATCTGATCGATCTCAGCATAGATTTTTTCCAAAGATTCTGTATTGGTCGCGCGAAAGTAATCTCCGCCAGTCACCTCGGCAATTTTGGTGAGCGTGTCTTCGTCAATATTCACCTCAACCGGTCTCACAATGACCGTTCCGTCCCGTGCGATTCGAACCGGGAAAGGCGCCTGACCTTTGGTGCCAACACCGATCGTATAGATCTTCACACCCATCGCTTTTGCCAACTCCGCTGCCTGCACTGGCTCAATTTCACCGGCTGTATTTTCACCATCCGTAAGCAGGATAATAACTCGACTCTCTATCTCGCTCTCCTCTTCTAGTTGGCTTAGCTTGTCGACCGCCAAAGTGATCGCGTCTCCAATGGCTGTCCCATCCTCATTGCGATTGTTGACGATTTGTGTTCGGTCCATCTGATCAAGTAAAAACTCATGGTCGAGCGTGAGCGGGACAAGCGAATCAACATAGCCAGCGAACGTAATCAAACCGACTAAATCACTCGAGCGACCGGGTAATTCATCGGATGCGGAAAAAGGGTCGGATGATGTTGGTTCAACATCACCCTCGACAAAGTCCTTCGCGACGCTTTTGATTGCCGTCAAACGATCCACATGCCGGTTATCGATTTTGAAGTCTAGCGCACGCATACTTCCACTGCGATCGATCACTAATTGAATTGCAATCCCCTCAGAGCGGATCACCGTTTGGTCACGCCCGAAACGCGGTCGAGCAAGCGCGACAATGATCAACGCGATTGCCGTCAAAGTTAAAACGGGTGGAACCCAAAGCAGGCGCAAACGCCACGTTCGCGAAGGCTGCCAACCCATCGCGGCAGACGAGTACCGGATCGAACCGCGATCCCGGTTACTCCACATTCGCCAGCCCAGCCAGGGAACAATAACCAGCAGGCCCAAGACCCAGGGATTATTCAACATTAAAAATCACCCCTTCCTGGACCACGAACTTGCCCTGGACCACGAACTTGCCCTGGACCACGAACTTGCCCCGGACCACGAACTTGCCCTGAAGCACAGAATGGGGGTGCCCCTAATTGCTCAATCAATGCGTGGGCATCTGCGAATGCCCGATCAGCAGCATTGTCATCCCCGCTGCCAATTCTTTTTCCCTCGGTGCCGCCGAAACGAACTCGATCACCCTTCGCCAGGAATTCCCTAAAACGATCGATCGCCTCAACCGAGCCATCCTGGGCCTGAAACTGCTGCTGCAAGCGTAAAACCAACTCCTCGCTCGACGCAGCCGAAACGGGCAATCCCCATTGATTCTGCACCAGAGCACGCAAGATATCGGCCAAGTGTTCATAACTATCACTGACAGAAATCTCCTGTTGCCGATAAGCCGTCTCCACCTCCGCCAGATGTTCCTTGGCCTTTGTGATGGCATCCACTTCACGACGCCCAGTTTTGAATCGCCAAATTGCAATCACTAACAATAAGCCTGCCAAAACAATCCAGCCCCACCAGCCCCTTGTTGGCTGTGACACTGGCTTAGCAATCTCGGCTGGACCTTTGATCGCTCGAGGCTTAGACGGTTCGTCACCCGCTTGCAGAACACTAACGATTTCCAGTGACAGGGGCTCCGTGCGGATCTGCTTTGTCTGCTGCTGGCCCGGAAGTTGGTAAGTGACAACGAGCGGGGGAATCGCACGCTGACCGGTTTGCAATGACTCGATCGACCACTCCCACTGCCATCGCCGAAGACTCGATCGATCCACCGGCAAATCGGCCGTCGCTTTCACCTCACCGACCATCCAGGCTTCGAAATCTTGATCGAAATCTGCGAGCGTCACTTGCGTTCCACGCTCCGCCTCGAAACGCAACTGCACCCGAATCGGCTCGGCAACACGGACTGCCGAACGATCAATCTGTAGCATCAAGGTCTCAGCCCCACGTTGCTGCACTTGTTCAATCGGCCTTACCGTCACCAAATCGCTGCGTTGCACCGTGGATTCGGCTTGCGATGAAGAGCTTGGCTGCCCAGCATTATCCATTGGCTGCCCAGCATTATCCATTGGCAGCACAGCATTATCCATTGGCAGCACAGCATGACTGGCCATCGGCGCGATCACACAGACCATCCAGAGTAACACGAACACACGTTTCACCTGCGCATCTCCCGAAGGTGAAAGAACCGCTTTAGTGGTTCAATGAAATCTTGTCCGGTCTGAAGTTTGATTGGTTCAACTTTGAATCTCCGAAACGTTTGCTCCAGTCGATCCTGTTGTGCACGTCGCATCTCCCGGTAGGCGACTCGCTGGCGACGACTCGCCGTATCAATGGTGATCAGCTGTCCCGTTTCTGCGTCTCGCAAACGAACCACACCAACGTTTGGAAGTTCCCATTCCCGTAGATCCGTGATTTGAATCGGAATCACATCGTGCTTTCGGCAAGTGATTCGCAAAGCCGATTCATAATCGGCAGCTTGAAAATCACTGACGATAAATGCCACAGTACGTCGCTTCGCGGTTCGGTTGAGGTGATCGAGGGCTAACCGGACGTCGGTGCCACTCCCAACCGGCTGGCAGTACAGCAACTCTCGGATCATTCTCAGCACATGCCGATTTCCCTTACGGGGCGGCACGGCTTTTTCAATCTGATCAGTGAACAACGTCAAACCAATCTTGTCGTTATTTCGAGTCGCACTGAATGCTAACGTCGCCCCCAATTCAGTCACCAATTCCCGCTTGGTTTGAGTGGAGGTTCCAAAATCGAGTGATCCGCTGAGATCTACGATCAGCATCACTGACAATTCGCGTTCTTCGCGGAACAGCTTGACAAACGGCTGTCCCGCACGTGCTGTCACATTCCAGTCGATGGCGCGAACGTCGTCACCCACCTGATACGGCCGTACTTCCTCAAACTCCATTCCGCGTCCTTTAAATGCGGAATGCCATCCACCAGCCAACAAATCGTCGACAACATGGGACGTGTGGATCTGAATGCGGCGAATTCGCTGCATCAACTCGCGTGGAATCATGATATCAGGCTCGATTGCAAACTCAGCTTCCAAGTTCCCTTACGGAACTCGCACCATATTCAGAACCTGTCCCACAATATCCTCTGAAGTCCGCTCCTCAGCTTCGGCTTCATAGGTAATCATGACGCGATGCCGCAGAACATCCATCGCAATCGTTTTCACATCCTGAGGAGTGATGTAGGAACGTCCAGATAGGAATGCGTTGGCCTTGGCGGCAAGCGTTAAGTTGATCGTTGCTCGGGGGGACGCACCAAACTGAATCAGCTCCTGCAACGGCAAGTTGTAGGCCGCTGGATTTCGTGTCGCCAATACAAGATCCACGATGTATTCCTTCACGCGCTGATCAACATGAATCCGATCGACCAACTTTCGAGCCGCCAAAATCTGCTCGGGCGAGGTCACCGGCGAGATCGCGGACGGTGACCGCGTCGTCGACATACGGTCCAGGATTTGTAGCTCTTCATCACGATTGGGATAGCCAACCACTACCTTCAGCATAAAACGATCCAACTGAGCCTCGGGCAATGGATAGGTCCCCTCCTGCTCAATGGGGTTTTGCGTCGCCATCACCAAAAATGGATCTTCCAACCCGAAGGTTTCACCCCCGATCGTGACCTGCCGTTCTTGCATTGCCTCTAGCAAAGCACTTTGTACTTTGGCCGGCGCCCGATTGATCTCATCAGCCAAAATCAGATTGGCAAAAATCGGTCCCTTTTGAACCACGAACTCCTGCGTCTGGGGGCGGTAGACCTGTGTTCCGATCAAGTCGGCCGGCAGTAAGTCAGGAGTGAACTGTAACCGCTGAAATTTCGTCTGGATTACCTGGGCCAAGCAGGCAACCGCCGTCGTCTTTGCCAACCCAGGCACACCTTCAATCAGCAAATGGCCACCGGTCAACAAGCCAATGAGCATTCGTCCCACTAAAGCCTGCTGCCCAACAATGGTCTTCCCCATTTCGTCCACCAAGTGACGAAACGGCTCACTTGCTCGTTCGATTTGTTCTGCGTCTAATTCAGTTTCTGGCATGCTAATTTCAACGTAAAAATAACTGGATCACGAACGGTCGCCGTACAACCAGCGCCCCTTCACCCGCAACAAAACGTTGGCACGGGCCCCGGCAACAAGTACAGGCTGGTCTTCTGCCGGCCCTAGCTCTGTAAAGCCGCCCTGGCACCCAACCGACCTGTCCCGCAACCGGGAAGGAGGATCGCGGAGAAAGCCTGCAGCGGCCATGCCACGCTGGTACTGGCCAAAACCTGCTGCCTCTCCGGCTCACTGAACACTGGCCGTCCAAGAAGCGTTACGAATCAAATCCCCTGATTGGTTCATAGCTTGTCCGCTCGCCAGATCATAAAGCTAGCAACTCTCACCCCCTGTCGGCTAGGGCGATCCGCAGTTGACCTACTAGGCCCCTGCCTGTTAATCGCACATTCAGCGAAGTGTTGGTTCCTTGCTCTTTCGGCAATCGAATCGCTGATCGCGGATGATACGAAGCATTCTGCTTATCGCAGGCCCCGCTCCGTTTCATCAGAAAATGTTCATCGCAGCCCAGGCAAGAAGCCGCCCGATCTACCTCGGTTGAAACCACTGGTGAGAGCCACGCCCCTGCCCTACCGCCTTACTTGCTTCGCACATCACGCGTTGTGGGTGGTTCCTGCGCTGATTGCGCTGACTGGCCTGAGCGGATGCCGCGGAAAAACTCGCGATGATTTTTACCGCCAAAAAATGGCCAGTGAGATTCGCGTGCTGGAAGATCAACTGTACGCGGCTGATTACGAAAATCGCGTTCTGCACGACAAATTGGAACGGCAACGGCAACGGAACTCCCGCGACCAGTCATCAGACTCGGGCTCCCGTGAACCCTCAAAACGCTCGACTCCAAGTCCGAATCGAGCCAAGCCCACCGTTCCGGGTGAGGCCGATTTCGAGATCCTCCCGAACGCGATTGGTTCGCTGCCCGACGAAGCGGAACTCGAACTACCGGAGGTGTCTCCCGGCGAGGCAACATCGCCATCGGATCTGGCTCCTATGATTGATCCCGGGCAAGAAGCCGGAAATGGAACCAGCGACCAGAATCTGCCGGAAGTGCCTCCGAGCGAACCAACTCCACTGACCGACCCTGACCTTGGCTACGCCCCCCCGGACCAGCCAGAAAAATTGCTGTCGCCCGAAAAAAAACCAGAGCAACCAGATACCGACCTATTGCCAGCTCCAGGCGGCCCCGAGCCTCCGGGCAAGAACGACACCGATCCGGCCGGAGTCATCCCCGGCGAGGTGCTACCTCCCCCCGAAAACCCTGAACTCGATCGACCACCTGGTCAAATTGAACTCCCCGATTCAGTCCAGTCGACCAACGAAATCCCCACGGGATTACGAATCCACCCGAGTCTTTCCGGGGGACATCACATCGATGAAGAAAACGACGGAGTCATGATCGTGGTGAATGTCATTGATCAACTGGGAAAAACCATTGATGTCTTGAACTTCGATATCGCTGGTGATTTATCGATCGTTGTTTTAGACCCGAAACGGGAACCCCATGAGGCAAAACTCGGACGTTGGGATTTCAAGGGATCTGAAATCTCTGCATTCGTCCGAAATCAACCGACCAGCGGATTGCACGTTCCCCTGCA
>JARGNK010000244.1:8268-8540 GCA_029213145.1 Rubripirellula sp.
GAAACCACTCGGCGAGGAAGTGATCGTCCACGTACGACTCCGCGGCGAAGAAGACGAAATGCGATGCGAACATCAGATCTCGATCAAACAACCATCCGTCATGGCACGCTGGTTGCCGCGGGGCGCCGAAATCAAATAGTCGGCTCCACCGCAGTGATTCGGTCACCCCGTTCGCAAGTCATCAACCTGCCATCACTGCTATCCACCACAACGTCGGACGAATTGCCGCTCCTCCGAGCAAGCCCACTGCTACTCCGAGCAAGCCCACTGCT
>JARGNK010000245.1 GCA_029213145.1 Rubripirellula sp.
CGATGCGGATGGTGACCAAGCCGGGCGAGGACGTTTAGTGGCAGTGGTCTTCAATGACTTTCAGCTCGCGGATCCAATACAAATCGGTAAGCTGAAAAGTTTTGCCTCACCAACAGGGGGACAACTCTTCCTCCGCTGCCAAGATGATTGGAATAAGCTAAGCGACAACTCAGGCAAGCTGACCGTGCACATTCGTCGAACTCCAACGACTCCTTAGCTTCTGCAGTTATCAGCGAATAACTCGACGAGCGAAATGGCTCAAGCCAAGTGCTTACCGTTACCGGGGAGAATACGCGTGTCATGCTCTCCGCACCATCGGCCATCGACCCGCACTGAGCCCTGGGCAGAAGGAGGTTGAGCGATTGATGGCTACAGGGTCCGGGTACGGGTACCCGGTACGGGCACAACGCTTGTCAGCCACAACGCTTGTCAGCGGATTGAAAAACCCAGCGGAAGTCAAAACACGCGTCGCAAATATCGACGAGAAATATGCAACGTAGACTCCCGGGCATTCCGCCAAAAATCGAAGTTTGCCGTTCAGGCCACGCGACTGCCCAAGGCTAAGCTTTAAAAAGACCTGCCAATTCAATTCCCTGTTTCAGGGATGCATCAAGATCCTTAACGCGAATTCGCGTTTGATCCTGCCATAAAAAGAAACAATCGCCATCAGGTAACGTCCCAAATCTTGAACGCTGCTCATAGAACTCCAGGACTCTCGAGGTAAACAGCTCCCGAACTGCATTTTCATTGGCACCACGTAACAGATATTGCTTGGAAAACGAGGGATGCGAATCGAAATTGATATCCTGCAGTCCGAACCCCATGGCCAGATTATGCAGTAACACCTGACGCGTGAGTGTGAATTTTGGCAATTCAAGTTCGTCACATTGAAGTCGAATCACAGTTTGAACGTTTTGCGTAGAATTTGTCCCACGACTGCCAGTCGTGTACTCGCAGTCAAAGAGAGTCACATCAAGCCCGCCGACCCGTCCAGTCAACACGTTAAAGATGATTTGGTCACGCCCCTCTGAAACCTGCGATATTTCTTTCGCGGAGTTATCCAAGAACTCATTCGACTTCCGCGAAAAACTGAAATGATTGGCTTCACACCAATCGCTCAGATCTCTCTGACGCAGTTTGCTTTGGAGCAAGAGATAGATACCCTTCGTGATCAGAAAGACAACCAGGAGTGAGACAAAGCCAATTATCACGTAAGTCTGCATAAAAACGACCTTTCAATCTGCAGATGAATTCCGTGTGCCAAACCATCGCCTGACCCGACCCAATCAGACAAATTTACATGAATATTCGAATCAGCCAAAAACTGCTCGCATGACAATGCATTTGGTATTCAACTCCTGCTGCATTCATTCCATTCGCTTAGTAAGCGACGAGTGGGCCGGAACAATTAGATGCGTCTTGGTGACGCAAGTACATCACCGCAACACCCCGTTGGGCACCTAGCGACCAACTGATCTTATCGCTTCACCTGTTTTGACAATCACAAGTGAGCAAGTATCGCGTGACACTCGAAAGCAGTTCGAGGGTTTTTAGGTGCATGGCAAGCAGCGTTGCAACCGAACGAGCAATCGCGTTCGAATCATGCAGGCTGGTATTCGAAGCGAACGCCACGACCGCCAACAATTCGAGAAACCGGATCAACATCGATCCATTCATTTGATCCTGCTGCTCAGCTTGAGCAGCAGAAGCTTGAGCAGCAGAAGACGAGCAATCAGCGAAACACCAACAAGCCAGAGGGCTACGCCCCCCCGCTTCCACAATCGACGTGATGCCAAATGATCTCTTATTGTCTAAACATCCGCAAAAACAGAAAAGAAACAGACGGCAAACAGGCAGGTGACCTCTTAAAACTCGATACTCGGTCTCCTCCATTCAGGCACCGCGAAACCAATCACTGTAGGAGCTAGCCTCCTGAAGCATGCTGTCGGTCAGTTGTTGGCTCGATGACTCCGATTTTTCTTTTTGGTAAACTGTCACTGTTCTAATTGTTCATGTTAAAGGGCCCACATTCGTGCTTCCACCCATCAAACCAAACCTCTTGTGGAGCTTCGTGATCTTTCTGGTCACGTCGGCCAAAGCCGAAGAGTTCAACTCCATTGAAATCCCCGATGGATTTTATGTTTCGGTATACGCCAGCGATCCGCTGGTGCGAAACCCCTGCGCAATGGCCTTGGATGCTCGTAACCGGCTTTTCGTTGGACAAGGCCCGCAATATCGCAAGCCGTCGCCGGAATCTCAGACGGATCGGGTCACCCTGTTAATCGACTCCAACAATGATGGCGTGGCTGACCAGGCTAAAACATTTGCGGAGGGATTCAACAACATCCAAGGCTTAGCCTGGTACGGCGATCAACTCTGGGTCGCCAACGCTCCAGACCTGACAATCGTTAGGGATATCGATGGCGACGATCAAGCCGACGAGTACCGACGGATCTACGGTGGACTCGGCAACCTCGAACATGCGCTGCACGGATTAGTCTTCGCACCGGACGGCCGACTCTACATGAGCAAAGGAAACTCGAAGGGATACTTGCAAGCCAACAGTCCCGAACGGTTTGTCGCACCAGCAGCCTTCGCCGACCTGTGGGGAGTCGACCCGCCAACGGATACACCAATCAAACCAGAGGCGGAGATTTATACCCGAGAAACATACCAGCACGGCTACCATACTCCATCGGATGACTGGGGGACCGAAGGTGGTGTGCTTCGGTGCCGCCCCGACGGATCGGACCTGGAGGTTTATGCCCGTGGCATGCGAAACATGTGGGACATGAACTTTGACGCCAACTTCAACTGGGTAGGGACCGACCAGGATCAGGACGGCGGCGATCGCATTTTGAACCCATTTTTAGGAGCCCATTTCGGCTGGGGACACGCCTGGAGTCCGCACTGGACCGGAGAAAATCATCTACCTTCCACCCCGATGAGCGGACCGGTCTTTCATGGTTCAGGCACCGGCGTGGTTTCTTGCGCCTCGCAGAATTTCCCCGAGCGTTACCGCAATCAGTTTTTCTGCGCGGACTGGCTCAGCCGAACAATTTTTGTGTACCAACCACAGTGGGATGGCGCGTCGATGCGCAACATGAGCGCTCCCGAAGTTTTCGCGAAGGCACCGCGTGGCCGCTCAATGGGCTCTAGCCAAGGCTTGCTGTTCGATCCCACCGACATCGAATTTGGACCGGATGGTGCACTCTGGGTTCTCAGCTGGGGGCACAGTTACGGTGCGACAATCAAAGACGGAAAACAGGTCGATGAGGGCCGAGTTTATCGCATCAGTTTTGGCAAGCACCCCAAGCTGCAACTAGCCAGCAAGTACTCAAGAAAAATCGCAGACTGGACACTGACGGAATTGATTGAAGATTTGCAACACAACACACTTCCCGTTCACCGAACCAACGCACAAGCAGAACTCTTACGACGCGGCAACACCGCTGCGAACGCCTTGGCAGCGATATTCCAGCAGCCCAATTCATCGCCAACGGACCTTCCCGAGGGAGGTAGCACTTGGGCGATCTGGACGCTCGCACAGATGCCGCCGAACACTGCGACGGCTGATTCGGTCCTGCAACGCTTGGCTAGCTCCTCCGCCACGAATCCAGATTATCGGAGACAGGCGTTAGGTGCGCTTGGATACCGAGCGTCGTTGACCGGACAACCTTGCCCGGAGGTTGTCCGCCAAGCGCTCACCGACGATCAGCCGAGAATAAGGTTCGCCGCAGTCCAAGCGATTCATGAGTCTCGCTCTGCAAATCTGGTCCATGATCTCTGGGAATTGGTTTCAACCGAGACAGATCGAGCCATTTTTTACGCGGCCCGCACTGCCCTGGGCAAACTTCAGACACCGGATCAATTTCGGTCACGGCTGACGACAGGCAAAGACCGGCAGCGGATTGCCGCTTTGCTGATGCTGCTGGAGCAAGCGGAACTTACGGGGGATGAAGTGATACCGTTCTGCCTCGACAGTGATCCCGAGATTGCGGCAATCGCCACCTCATTCGTGGCGAAGGTTGGCACGACTGAAGCCCCCGTTCTGAGTCTCGAACCGACGGACGCAATCATTACTGCGGGAGACTCCATTCGCATTGTTAACGGAAAAATCCCGAGCGGTCTGCACGTACGCTACTCAATTGACGGCACCGAACCCACCGATACAACAGGCACAAAATACACAAAACCGTTCCAACTGAAGCAAACCGCCGTTGTCTCGGCATCGCTATTTAAAGGACGCGAACGGATGGGCCCCGTCCTACAGAAAAAATACACGGTGACCAATGACAAAAACCTCATCCGTGGCGGAACCCGCAGCAACGTCGTCTATCCGGTCAATATTTACGACATCAAAATTTCCGGTGGGCGACCCTATACGCCAGTGGCGCTCACGCAAAATGCGAAAGCATTTTCAAATCGCAGTTACCGTTGGAAAACACTGCCTGAGAATTTCGCAGGCCACACCTTTATTCAACCACGTAACGATGACCAAGACGTGGGATCGACGGGAGCTGAATTCCTGTCGTTCCGAATCACAGAATCAGCAGACATTTTCATTGCCCATGACCAACGCATTCGCAAGAAACCTGACTGGTTGACGGCCTTCTCAGCAACGGGGCTAACCATCACAACAGCTGACGCAACCTACGACCTGTTTGTCAAAACATTCCCCGCGGGAAGAGTCAATCTTGGTGGCAATACGCGAGATGGTCGGCCAAATCGCAGGTCTCAATACGTGGCCATCGTAAAACCAGCAAAACTGCAACCGCAGCTTACCGCCACCACTGTCGAAACCGCATTGCAAAAACTACCAACAGCTGACGTTCGCCGCGGTGAACGCTTGTTCTTCAATCAAGCCGACTGCGCAAAATGCCACCGAATCGGTGATCGTGGAAACGCCTTTGCACCCCAACTGTCGGACATCGGAACGCGGGCAACCGCCAAAGCGGTTGCTGAATCGATTCTTCAACCCAGTGCTGTGATCACCGAGGGCTTTCATTCAATTGCTGTCTTGACCGAGGATGGTCAGGTTCACAACGGTTTCATCAAACAGGAAAGTGGCCTGAGCATCCAACTTGTGCAACCAGACGGAAACGTCATCACGATTGCCAAAGACTCAATCGAACAGCGAAAGCGGCAGTTGGTATCCGCGATGCCCTCTGGAATGGACAAACAACTCAGCCCACAACAAGTCGCCGACCTGATTCGGTTTATCACCGAAACGCGGAAAGACACACCGACACCAGCCAACACGATATCACAAGTGGTGGCGATACCGATGTCGAACGATCAGCGATCCACGCAACGAGAGAGCAACACTGCACCACTCTCTCTCGATCCGACCACACCAATCACGATCCGAGACAATGGACGTGAACTGCTGATTCAATGTGGTGACAAAGAAGTCGCCACGTACATTTATCGCCATGACCAAGTTCAGCGTCCATTCTTCGCGCACGTGAAAGCCCCCAGCGGCACTCAGCTAACGCGGAACTTTCCTCCTTCAGCTGGTGACAGCAAAGATCATGCGGACATGCATCCCGGTCTTTGGATGGCATTCGGTGACATCAGTGGTGAAGACTTCTGGAGAAATAAAGGTCGGGTGGTCCACGAGAAGTTTGTTGAGAAACCGATCGGCGGCCCCGGCCGCGGTTCATTTTTGCAACGCAAGTCTTACCAGCGAAGCGATGGAAGCGTTGTTTGCGTGGAAGACTTTCGCTGCACGATTCATGTTCTCAAAGAAGGCTACCTGGTTGACTGGCACTCGACTTTTTCAATGCCACCCAACTCAGATAAGCAAAGTACAGAAGCACTAGCTTCCGATTCTCAGGATCAAGTGTTTTACTTTGGCGACCAAGAAGAAATGGGAATTGGCATTCGAGTTGCTACGCCGATCACTGAAAAAAATAGCGGGCAGATCACCGACTCGAAAGGACGAAAAGGCGCCAAGCGAGTTTGGAGCCAATCGTCGGCATGGTGTGATTACAGCGGATTCATCGACAACGAACCGCTCGGAATCACCCTCCTCTGCCATCCAGAAAATTTCCGGGAAAGCTGGATGCATGCTCGGAATTACGGGCTGGTTGCTGCCAATGCGTTCGGCCGCAAGGCAATGAAAAAAGGCGGATCGAGCAAAGTGATCATCAGACAGGGCGAGACTCTACAACTTCGCTACGGAATCCTCTTGCACGGGCCAAAACCTGATCTGAATCAGATGCACCGAGAATATGTGCGGCAAACAGAGCCGTAGAAAATCCCCCAACGCGGCACGGGGTATCTGAGCGTGATACTGGCCTTTTTAAACGAGGCACGCATCGTCGGAAGTTCGCAAAACCACAACCTGGCGATGAGTCACCCCCGCAACTGTTCATCGAAAACATCAACGGATTTGATTCTCTCCCGATCCGAACCGCATCGGGAGAGCGAAACCTGGAAAACATTTTCAGTTCGCCGCTGAAATCGCCCCGCCCAGTCCCCCAGCCAATCGAGTCCCCAGCCAATCGAGTCACTCAGCCAATCGAGTCACTCGGCCAATCGAGTCACTCAGCCAATCGAGTCACTCAGCCAAGCGAGTCACTCAGCCAAGCCAGTCACTCGGCCAATCGAGGGCACAACAACCACCGCTATGGATGACGGTTGTACAACCGTTGACATGCAATTGCGCTTCTTGCGTGCTATTGCAACATTTTGGCGGCTTGGTCAAAGCCGTTTCTCGCGGCATTGACTGCCGCCGTATCTCCCTTCTCGTCCTTCAGATTTTTGTCTGCTCCACTTGCGAGCAGGATCTTAATACATTCGATGACCTTTTGGTTTCTCACCGGATCATCTTGATCCAACCCTCCTACAGCCCAATGCAACCCGCTTCCCTGATTGTTGGTAACCGCGTTTACATCGGCGCCATGCTTAATGACCAGTTCAAGCATCTCCGGCTGTCGCCAAAAAACCGCTTCATGGACGAGATTTCCGCCATGCTGAAGCCGGGTGTCGATGTCTGCCCCCTGCTTAATCAACCACGTCGCTATCTCACCGTGCCCTCCGCCGACCGCCAACATCAATGGCGTCTTATCGAATCGCGTCGCTTTATCAATCTCAGCACCCTTCTGATGAAGGTAATCCACGATGTCGCGATGCCCAGCACCCGCTGCGTATCCAAAGGCCGTGTAAGAATTCAGGGATGTGCCATCGAACTCGGCTCCATCTGCGATTGCTTGCTTCACACCCTCAAGATCTCCACCCCTAGCTGCAATCAAGAGGGCCTCCTGAGGATTGGTCAGCTTGCGAAATGCTCGGGTTCGGGTTACTTCTCCCGCCGAATCTGTCCTGACCGTGACCAGCTCGTCGCCCGTGATCTCGTAGGCACCATTGAAGATCATATTCATCATATCGGCACCAACGGTCGGCAATTCACCGCTGGCAGCCAAGTTGTTTGTCGTACTTTCGGCAACTTTTTCGTTGTCCACGTAGAGCGTTGACTGCTTGCCACTTTCCATGACCGCGACAAGGTGATGCACTTTTCCATCGTCGATTGCGACGGGGTTTTGGAGCAGGTTCACGCCGGCTGAACTGATCGTACCTGTGCGCTGGTGACGATGAATCCTCCAATTCCGCCACTGACCTTTGGAAATAAGCGTTTGCCAAATTGTGTCAAGTTCATCTGCCCGAAACCACACCGACAATGCAATCGTACCCGCGGCAGTCTCGTAGTCTTTCGCTTTTCCTCCAAGGGTGATGTATTGCGTATCACCGTCCAAGCCGATCCCGTCACCAATTTTACCTTTCTCGAATGTCGGAGTAACCGGAGCAACACCATCCCGGCCTTGTCCACTGGCATCAGTCAGGTTGCCATCAAACGGCTAAGCACCAATCAACCCCTTCGCAAACCCATCTTTGCGATGACCGGCAACGCTGATCCCGGCGCCCTCATTCCAAAGAGTTTTCACCTCCTCATCGGAAAGTGGCCGCTTCCAGATTGCCAACTCATCGATCATCCCCGACCAATTCCGGTTCCACGAGGAAGCGGGATAATCTTGACGAATCTCGGTTAGCTCAAACTCGATCGAGTCAGGTTTATTCGTCAACGCGATGTTGGAAGTTGTTCGATTCCACAGCACACCGTATTCATTGAACCTCTCATGAATGAGCTTACCCTTCTCGTAATGCCGTATCTCGATCTGGGCGCCGTTGTAGCGAATCCATGAACCAGCGACCGCCTTACTGGCAGAATCATTCGGCTTGCCATCCTCAGCAAGCAAACTGCTGGTAGAGCAACAAAAACTCGCGGCCGCGAAACCAAGAATGAAACTAGAACGCCGAGAAAAACTGTTCATGCCATTTCCAATTCAAAGGGTATTTTTCAGGGGAGCCGAATTTTTATTCAGCTTGATGAAACCAGATCGGTTCCCGAACCCAAGAGCGCTTGGAGACAGCGGACTGACAGGCAGCACGAACTGACACGAATAACGTCGTAACGCCTTGGTGCTCAGGAAGAA
>JARGNK010000246.1 GCA_029213145.1 Rubripirellula sp.
CAACCGCAGCAGGATCCCGACGGCATTCCGCTGGCAGAAGGGTACGGGGCAACGGTTTGGGACAATGTCGCGTTTGCAGATGTCTACTATCAGACCCGACCGATACAGTTCATTCCCGAAGGTCGCCCGCTGCCAGGAGCATTCAACACGCATCTCAACGATCATCCCGACGTCGGTGCACTGTCAGTACTGAATCCTCACTCGGCGGTTTGGCAAAGTTTTTACATCGACAGTGCAACTGATCGTATGCCGCTGGATCATCCAGGGGGAGATCTTGCAGGCACGTATGGATTTGATGCAAATCGTGACGGCTTTATCGACAGCTCAGAGTCCCGTGAAAATACATCGATCTATCTGGATCTAAATGCCGACGGTGAACGCAACGCGAGTGAGCCATCAGTAACAACTGATCAGTGGGGGCACTTCAACTTCGGGATTGCTTCCGCTGGTCAATTCATAGTTGCGGCAACCGAAAAAGTTGAAACGGGTTACGCACTAAGCCGAGTGGCCGGAGGTGAGCTGCATCGCCCCGACTCGGAATTCAACTTCTATGATAGCTCGCAAGATCACGAACACACCCCAACGAAATTGACCCCGAATGAATTGACAGACCCAGATGATCGGTTTTCTGTCGCATCAGCAGAGCAGGCTCCGGTCTGGGACAGCGGCTCGATCATTGTCAACGGCAGTTTCGATCATCCGGGTGACGAGTTTGAGCTTGCCCCCGCACCTTCTCCATTCGCGGACAACCTGATTCCTGGGTGGTCGCATCACCAGGGTGGTGGTTCCGGGCGAGTTCAAGAAGAATCTGGCAACTACTTTTTGCAGCTCGACGCTTCTGGGTTCAGCCGAACTCACAATGCGTTCTATTTGGATCCGCAAGCTGGTGTTGTCAGCTTCGACTTGCGAGTCCCGACTGCTGGAACGGGAGAACGTTTGGCCGTCATCATTGGCGATCAAGCCGGTGGCCGAACAGTAGGAACGATCGAGCTGGAAACGGCAACCACCGCCTTCAATTCGTATCAGTTCATCGTTCCTGCCGAACTGCGAGGGGCTGCGCGAACTCTGACGTTCCAAGTGCTGCCCGCAACGGGAGCCGCGATCAAATCAGTCGTACACGTCGACAACGTTCAACTAGGCGCCGGCGGCCGCACAGGCGATATCGTTCCGATCGACTTGTCTGCGCTACAGCCCGGAAGTGATGACTTCGCAGTTATCGGGTGGGACGTGCGGCTAGCCGGAGGTTCACCGTTACAGCTGCAAGTCCAGGAAAACGCTCTGCGTGGTGATCATCATTTGAAAGTGAATGGTGAGACGGTCGCGTATGCATTGTTCAGCGACCGGCTCGGGAGTTCCGACGGAACGGCCGGATCTGATTTCAATTCATCAGGTCAGCTGTACTTGGCCCCACCAGTATTAGGAATTTCACAGGCCTACGACACCGACCCTGGGTCTTACGGATTTCAAGGTGCGTTAGACCTGTGGTATCGAACTGGATATGCCGTTGCGAACGTTCCCCAAGGAGCAGACACGACAGCGCTACTCGACGTGCTGGACGGAAACGGCAGTGATGCGGCAAAAACCGCTGCAGTCGATGGCGCACTGGTATCCGAACCATTTGGCCCGCTAAAGCCGTCTCTGGCGAGTGCGGACTCCATCGTTTTCAAGTCGATTGAACTTGGATCAGGGGGAAGCACCCGACAGTGGGTGATCTCAAACTCTTCCGAAAGCCAGCACTGGGTGCTCGTTGAGTTGGAGCAGGGCGACTCACTAAGCCTTTTCAAAGCCGCATCACTGGGCGTCTCCATTCTGTCGGGACTTGCCACGGTCAATGACGCAGAACGCGTTATCAGTGGTGCAGCGAGTCCGCTCGAAGTCGCTCAACTACAGCATCGTCTGCGTTATTGGAACTATCCGGATGAATCCGGTAGCTTGCTGGTTGTCGACGGTATTGTTGGGCAGCACACGCGGCATGCCGCCGGGGTCTTTGCATCGTCAACTGAGCAACTCGAATTTGAAAATCGCGACAGCCTTTCAGGCAAGGCCTACGACTACGTCAACGCGATCAACGGGCCACGTTGGGAAAGAATCGACAGCGTCACCCCAGTAGATTTTTCACTGCCGATGGGGACTGACAATCCTGCCGATCTATTTCCACTTTCTGGGACGCAATGGCTCATTGAGACGATACGTGCGGGGGCAGTTCACGCAAAGTTAGGCCCTGACGCGATTTCTATGCCAATTTCCGTTTTAGAACTCAGTGATGCGGATGGAAATGTAGAGGACACGCGTCACGACGGCGGACTTGCTGTTAGCTTTGAAATACCCGTCAACACGTCTTCCGCTGATATTGCGGGACTCGTCGACTCGTTAGAGACCGCCGCGTTTGATGGAGTCACGCTCAACGAGGTCCGGACAGATCGGCCGGAAGTTGTGACGGCGATTAATGAGAGCAGGCTTGCTGCGCTTGCAATACTGGATCCATCCTACAATGGCGTCTTGCATGTTTCGATCAACCCGCCCGCGCCAGAGTTTGACCGCGACATTCCCGATGTCGACATTGACCTGAATGTTGTTGACGAAGGGGTTGGCGAAAGCCTTCGTGAATTGCTTGATTGGTTGACCGGTTTGATCGACTCCGAGTTCGATGTCGACATTCCGGGGCTAGCCAATTTGGGCACAGGCGAATTGGCGACGATTGCCGAAAACCTGGGCTTAACCGAAGTGTTGACGGGTGACAATTCGATTGCATCTCTGCTGACCGGCCTGCTCGGGTCCGGGGACCGGATCACCGTCGCCGACCTGGCAAGCGAGCTCGACGAGCAGAGCTACACGTACGAGGGCAAGACGTGGGCAGTCACGGCAGCAGGTCGCTTCGATGAGTTAACCGGATTGGCCGCCATCGATATCGCAATCGACGGTTCGGGTACAAGCGGCAACCAGCAAATCGATTTTGCCGAGTCGCTCAGCGACATCGGTGCCAGCATCGGTGGCGACATCGCCGCAACAACCAACGTGTCGGGACGCTTGGATTTCACGCTTGCTTGGGATTCCGAGTCGGATCGCCCGGTCGGCGAAACAGCATCCATTGAGGTGAGAGAGTTTTCGGCCGACGTCGATGTGAATGTCGATGAAGTCGAACTTGATGCGCGACTAGGCATGCTGGGTGGCAGCATCATCGATTCCGGCCCAGGGGGTGGCTATGACAGCATGATCGATATCAATGCTGATATCGATATGGGCCTTGCATCCGTCGGTCAAGTGACGCTCGGGGCGCTCAGCACGCTGACGTCAGACGATTTAGCAGTGAATGTTAATGTCGATCTCGGCGGTGTCCTCTACTACGAAACCAACATCGCGGGCGTCACCCTTCCCGGATATCAGGCTGGCGATTTTGAGCTTCAGCTCGGCCTGGAGAACGATCTGCCGAAGATCACACCCGTCGGCGATATCGGCAACGTCATTGATCAGATTCAGAACATTTCGCCGCAACAATTGGCGGACATTGTCTCGCAGCTTGCTGATTGGTTCTCCGGCATCAGTAACTTTGGCGCATTCACTGACCAACTGCCGATTGGCGGCGGAAGTTTCGGCCAGTGGGCTGATCTCGGCGCAGAGCTTAAGCGAGTACTCTTCGATAGCTTTGGACAACTGGAACTGTCCGCCCCAAATGCTCCCGGGACCGAGTTCTCATTCACGGATCTGACGCGTTTTCAACTGACCGTTAGTGATTCGCTGACGGTGGATGTTGAGATCCCTGCCTCCGCCACCGCTGGCAACACAACGCTATCGGATCTGGCCGACGATCTATCAGCGGCGATCGCGGAAGCACTCGACGACACCGATTTTGCGGGTGCTGTTCAGGCAATCGTGGTCGATGGCAAACTCGCTCTTCGCTCACTTGTCCCTGGTATCAGCGGACTACGGTTGGGCGAACTCGAAGGCCAAACGGAAGCTGGGCTCGAGCGTCTTGGATTCACGATCGGTCAAGCCGTCGACCAATTGCGAATGGAGACGCTGCAAGACCTTGAAGAGATCATCAACGAAGCTCTTGGCGATATCCAAAATCGCCTGGGGCTTCCCCCCGTCGAGCTCAACTACGACCGAGCAGAGGGTCTCGTCACGGCAGATATCCGCCTGCTCGCCGAATCGTTGTTGGGCGAAGCTCGACTCGATTTTGGCAGCGAGATTGGTGGGTTAGTTGACATTCAAACCGACAGCCAGATCGAGTTGTGGGGCAGTGCCAGCGCAGACTTTACGCTGGGATTCTTCCTTGATTCTCTTGGTTCTAGTTTCCAACTCACACCGCCTACGCCCCTCAATTCACTTGAGTCTTGGGGAATGGGAATAGAGACGGGTCAATCAGAGCATCTTGCTGTGACGCTGAGCGACGACACCAGCTTTACGGTGAATTTGTCCAGTGCCACGACGATTCAGCAAGCGATCGATGCGATCGAAGTTGATTCACGTATGACGCCGACGGGCGCGAATCGCGTTGCCGTTTCAATCAATAGTTCAGGCACCGGATTGAGCATCGAAGACCTTACGTTTTCGGACACCGGGGACTTAGCCGCGGTGTTTAGCGTCAAGGCACCGGAGGAAGGATCATTTGCTGGGCTGATTCTCGGATTATTGGGCGAAGATGACAACGATGATGGAGTCATCGAAGGCCGTTCGCTTGGTGGTGCGTCGTTTGCAGATCGCGTTTTCGTTGAGAACTTCAGTGCAACATTGGAAGTCAACGCCACTGCGGAAGACGTCGATGCCACTGCCAACTTTGGGATTGTCGAAGTCGGAATCGCTGACGGCTCTGGTGAGGCCCACGCGACCTTGGATTTGCTTCTACAGGATCCGAACAACGACGGACGCATTTTCCTCTCCGAGATGCGAGATTCTTCGGTTGTTGACCTCATTGGCACTCCCCATCTCCAGTGCGATCTAAACCTTGAACTCCCGGTGGTTCTCAACTCGCCTATTGCCGGACTTAGCTTACCGTCGACGGCGGCAATCATTGTTTCGTGGGCCGACATTCATGACGGTACCTCGCCTTCGGTCTACTTGCGTGATCTTGATTCACTCGACGGTTTCCAGGGTCTATCCAGCTTTGGGCTAGGAGATTACTTGAGCATCGAGAGGGCGCTCGGTGATGCAATTGCAAACGTCGAATCGCTACCTGAACTCAGTTTGCAGTTGAGTGATGGTTCGTCTTTCGACGTTGAACTGAGCGTCATCGATCCTTCTGCGGTTGGAGTCGCCATTAAGAGCGTGTTGACCTTCGGCGATCTTGCGGCGGCGGTTCGCGGACAAACCGGCGGAAAAGCAACGCTTGGGTACAGCGATGATGGCCGCAGCCTGGTTCTGTTCGACAACTCCTCAGGTGGCGGAAACTTCAGCATCGCCAACCTGAACGGCTCCGGGATCCTCGGGCAACTCGGCTTCTCGGGCATCACGGCAAGCGACGGAAGAATCGAAGGTTCACCGATCTCTCAACCAAGCATCCTGGATGGGCTGCGAAGGATTGTCGATCTGCTTCAGTCATTCAAAGACTTGCCGGCGATGAGTGCGCCGATTCCTGGTACTCAAACAAGTATCAATGACCTGCTCGATATTGCGGACAGGCTGGAGCGAACTCTTGATGATCTTCAGCGTCAGCCTGATGCCAGTTTTAAAAAGGATGCCAGTTTTAAAAAGCTAGAGGCGGCGTTGGAAGAGGGCCTAAGTCTTCCTGATTCAGCTTTGTTACTGGAGTTTGACGAGAATTCGGTTAGCGGCAACGCCGTGAAGATCGTGTTCAATATCAGCGATAAAGTCACTGAGGACATCGGGTTCAATTTCAACCTGGATAACACGCTCGGTGATCTCGTTGATGTCAGCGGAAAAGCGCAATTGGAAGCTGGTCTCGGCTACGATCTGACGCTTGCACTCGGAATCGACCTTGCCGATCCGTCAGACCTACGTCCCTTCCTATATACGGCCGACACCGGCCCAGCCTTGATTGACAAGGGAACCAGCCTTCAAGTCTCGGCGCAAGTCAGTACGCCAACGCCGATCAATATGAGCGCCGCCATCGGTCCGATCGGTGCGCACATTGTCGACGGCTACGCTGTTCTAGATGTTGATGGATGGGTTGATGCGAATAGCGATGGAATTGATGACAACAGCACACCGGCCACGCTAACTGCAACGGTTGAGGATCCTGACAAAGACGGGCGTCGATATTTAGACGACCTAACATTTGACGCACTTGATGAAGCGTTCGTGGGAGCGGCCAGCGTTGCACTTCCCGTTCATGGGCCGAGCACGGCACCGGCTGACTATGTCGGCGACATAAGTTTTGCGGTTCCAAATCTGCTTGATCCGACCGACTTCACCGTCTCGGTACCAGACTTCAGTGCACTGATTTCAAACTTCAATCCCGCTGAAAACCTCTCCGCGTTTCTGGACGGTTGGGATGGGTTGCTAGGGCTTATCGAGGGCAAGCTTGTTGACAAGCTAAATGACATCGAATTGCCCATCATAGGCAATCAGCTTGGCGATCTTACAAGCTTTATTGTCGAACTTCGGAGCGAAGTCCTCGCCATCCAGGAGGATCCCAATTGGGCAATCAATTCATTAAGTACGGGCGCAGCTGACTATTTGCAGCAAAAGTTGTTCGAGGCATTTAGTGGTTTAAATGTCTTGCTTGAAAAAGACGGACAAGCGGGGCTATCGAAGGACGACGTCGTCAAAGTAGTTGACCCGAACTTCGTTCAGTTTTCGGTATCTCTCGGTGGCTCGATTCCCGTCGGCGTAATTGATGATCTCAATTTTGACTTGAATCTTCCAGGGCTTGGGCTGGAGCTGTCCCAAGACCCTGTCCTCGGGCTCACCATGAATTGGAGTCTGGATGTCGGCGTTGGCATCGACAAGACAGATGGCGTTTACTTGCTTCTCGATTCTGGGAAGAACGATGACTTGCACATTGACTTCAACGCAAACGTCAGCCCATTCGCGCTCAAGGGGAATCTTGGATTCCTGGAGCTCGACGTCGTCGGAAATCAAACCGAGGTTGCTGCTGAATTTGATATCGACTTGGACCCGGGTGCCGATGGTCGCATAAAACTTGGTGAGATATTCTCAGCACCTTTGTCGACATCCTTCACCGGAAACGTTCTTGAGAATGGTGTTGATAACAACAAAGTTTCCGTTATCGATTGGCAACTAACAGCCAGCATTAATGGGCAAGCGGCGTTGCCGCAAATGCGCACCGGCTTCAATCTTGATTGGACCGTCAATCAATTCTCCGATCTTGGCTCGGCGCCGGAAATCGAATTTGCGGATGTCGAGATGAACCTCGGTTCGTTCCTGTCTGATTTCCTCGGCCCGATTGTCGAAAATGTAAATAACACACTCGAACCGGTCCGTCCGATTCTGGACGTGTTGACCGAACCAATTCCAGTCATCAGCGACCTTGGCGGACCAGTCACGTTGCTCGACCTCGCTAGCTTTTTTGGATACGGCGATTACAACGATTTCATCTACGCGGTGGATGATATCGCGGACTTGGCCGATCAACTCAGTGGTATCAGCGGCGATAGCTGGATCGACTTGGGTGGATTCACGGTCGATGGATCACTCGCCCGAAGCTCGCGCGGCAGAGGAAACCTCACTGCGGCAACAAATGCAGTGAAGACATTCCAGGAAATTCAATACCAAATCAACACTGATACTGATGTTCCCGCGTCTCAAGCTGCTGCTTTCAACAGTTCCGTAGGATTCACCGGAGGCGGTGGATTCAAGTTTCCTATTCTTGAAAATCCGTCTTCCGCGTTTGGCTTACTTCTGGGGCAAGATGTCACGCTGTTCGGCTACGACATGCCAGCGCTTCAAGCTCAATTCGAGTACAGCCAGTTCTTCCCGGTTATCGGCCCAATTGGTGCGAGAATCACCGGTAGCGTCGGCGCGACGTTTGACTTTGCGTTTGGATTCGACACCTTTGGAATGCGGCAGTTCGCGGCGGACGGTTACAAGTCTCCCGAAACCATCCTGGAAGGTTTCTTCATCAGCGACACCGCCAGCGTTGACGGTACCGGAGCTGATGTTCCCGAGGTGACTCTTTCCGGTGCTTTGAAAGCCGCTGCGGAATTGAATATCGCCGTTGCGCGAGTCGGTGTTGGCGGTGGTATCGGACTGGACGTCTATTTTGACCTGCACGACAACAACAACGACGGGAAGGTCCGCGTTGATGAGATTATCGAGAACTTCAATCTCGGCCCCATTCACGTCTTCGATGTCAGTGGCCAAGCCACTGCAAACTTATTCGCTTATTACGAGATCGGTTTCCGCGCGTTCGGCAAATGGGTCAAGATAGCCGGAGATGAATACGAGTTGGCCGAAGTCGTGCTTCTCGATTTTGAGTTACCTCGACCAAGCGAAGCGGCAACGGCCCACTCCTTTGTCGATGGCGGTGTGCTGAAGTTCAACACGACTGGCGGCAAGGATGAATTCACC
>JARGNK010000247.1:0-6376 GCA_029213145.1 Rubripirellula sp.
GGTTGTCTGCCAAGATCACTGGTAATCCACGGACCTGCCAACTGATCACGGACGATCCAACCTGACGCGGTGTGAGCTTCGATCGCCACTCGCCAGCTTCGATGTCGTCCCAACTCGCCTCGATCACAAGTGATCGCACGGGGAACGCCAGCAACCGTTGCACCTCACGATCGAATCGTTCACGCTCCCGACCACAGCACGCCACCAGATCCGATAATTCCTTCCGCTCGATCGCGACGTGGTGCTCGAGTCCACGCACCGAATAGTCACCTGTCGCCAGCGTGCCACGCTCTACCTGTAACCATGGCAACTCAAGCGGACACTGCTCACGAGTGTCAACGATCGCCACGATCGATTCATCTGGAAGTGTTGCGGGGATCTTCACTCGCCACCTCCGATCAAGTGGATCAAGTGATCACGATGATCGTCATCAAGT
Organism: Rubripirellula sp.; assembly: GCA_029213145.1. Lineage (GTDB taxonomy): Bacteria > Planctomycetota > Planctomycetia > Pirellulales > Pirellulaceae > Rubripirellula. Next base: position 437 of record JARGNK010000247.1, read on the forward strand.
GAATCACGCACTACGTTCGCCAATCGATTTAGCAGTGGTGTGGATTCTGGTGTGGATTGATTATGAGGATCCGTTTTCCCCGCGTTTCCTGCTGTTTGCAATGTCCTTGCGGGGTAGTTTTCATCGTTTCGCAGTGATGGGACAAGGGACGAAAAATCTAGTCTTATCACGTCTTTTCCGCTGGCGATCGTTATTTCTCCCAGCGTCAGCGGATCGCGCTTCTTGTCCTATCTCCCCTGATCCTGCACCGTCTGGGTTGCTTTGCGGGGTGTCCTCTGGGGTGTCGGTGATGCTCCTTCAGCGACAGCTTGTTCGAAGGAAGGCTTCAGCGTCATCGCATCGTGTTTATTTGCGGCGGCGATCGAGTTGCCGATCCAGGCGGTAGCGTCCTTCGCCGGATACTTCGCCAGCAGTTCGGTTTCGCGAGACGCCCGAAAATTCTGGATCAGCTTCGGCCAAGGAGTGATCCCCGCCTCGACGATCTTCTTCTTGAGGGTTGTCCCTGGATTCGATCCAGCGCGATAGCGGTTCTGGATCAGTGTCGCTCCCTTGGGAGCCATCTCCTACGCCCTCATTAGGTGGCAACGAAGCTCGGGGAATAGCGGGACGACTCGCACCGGCGGATTCTTCGTCGATCGGATCAGGTGATCGATCGTCTCTTGCTCGATGAAGGCTTGTCGCTCTTCGTTGGCTCCGACGGTCGATAAGTACCACGGTAAAACAGGATGCACCGAGAGCGGCTCAATGCTAGTCAGTTCGGTCTAGCCTCATTATCCTGTAAGTGTGGTGGTGTCTTTTCTTTGCATCGCATCTACCAAAACAGTACACCCTGCACACAGATTCAACTCATGGGCAAGTATCTATTCTCGCTGGCAATCGTCCTCGGTTTGTTGGTAACGGCGTTTGCGTTAATACCGATGGCTATTCATTTCACGGAGAAAACACCTGAGGAGATCATCAAGGAGGTCAACGCCAAAGGCACCATGACTGATCGGCAGGCTGACATTTTGAGCAAGGTGATGTCGTCACCGGAATATCGTGGCGATCGCTCACTTCGCTTAGGCTTGACCTCCATCACGGATGCACAGGCTGAAAGCTTGGGCAGGGTTGAAAGCGTGGATTTGCACCGTCTAAATTCACTGACCTACGCTCAGGCCGAAGGCTTGAGCAACGTTAAATTCCTCAAGTTGAATGGCTTAAGCGTCCTCTCGAATTCACAGGCTAAAATCCTGAGTCAGCTTGGCGTTCTTGATTTAGATGGTCTGGCATCCATCACCGAAGAACAGGCGAAGAGCCTGGGAAAGGTAAGAAACCGCCTTAGCTTAGACGGCCTCACACAACTCACAGATACTCAAGCGAAAGGGCTGGGTCGAATTTCCGACAGGAACAACTTAGGCTATAAATCAATGTCCTTGAACGGGTTAACGTCAATGACCAACCAACAAGCGGCAAGCTTGAGTAACAACACTGACGATCTTCGCTTAAACGGATTGACGGCCGTCACGGACGAACAGGCCCAAAGCCTCAGTCGAGTTAAAGGCGCCCTTGAATTAAACGGCTTGAATTCCATTACGGATGGACAGGCGGATAGGCTTGTGCAGGTTCAGAATGTTCTCGAGTTAAACGGCTTGAAATCCATCACGGACGAACAGGCCCAAAGCCTGAGTCGGGTCAAGGGTCGTCTTGAGTTAAACGGCTTGACATCCATCACGGATGAACAGGCAGAAAGTCTGATTAAGGTTCCTTTTCTTTATTTAAATGGCTTGACGTCCATCACCGACAAGCAGGCGAAAATACTCGGCAATGTTGCTACTAGTGCAGATGGTGGTGGTTGCTGTCTCGGCTTAGACGGCTTAACGTCCATCACTGACAAACAGGCTGAGAGTTTGAGTACGCTCGGAGAGTTGTCGCTGCAAAGCTTGACCTCGATTACCGATGCTCAAGCGAAGAGCTTGGCACAAATCGAATGGGTGTATTGTCTTAGCGAGGTGCAGTCGCTCATTGACGAGTACAAAAAACCATGAGCTAGCAGAGCTTGATTCGAATTCTGGGTACACCCTGAGTCTGGTTAACTCGATTGAGAATGCATGACGGAAATGTTTGAATGTTACGTCCGGGCCTCTCTCGAAAGCCAATAACAGATAGCCAGGACGAATCGTTGGCTTCGTATTGCATTGACGCCAAAAACCGATCCGGCGCGTTCAATTGGGTGATATTATTGAGAACGGACTCGCCGGGGCGGACAATCAACCGGGCTTGCCGCACGAGCTACATTGACTGGCTCAGCTACGTTCTCTTTTCGGAGCGGGGCACGTCGATCGGTTGTTGACGCAGTGTGGCCGTATAGTAAACGAAAAACGGGTCAGGCGACTCACCCCGCGCAGCAACATCAGAGCCGTCATCCCCGAGATTCTCAGCCGGTGGGCCGCAGTATAAAATTTGGGAGCACAAAAAGATGGCGACCAGCGAACGATTCTGAAAGACTCTGGCATACAACTGCTGCATAGCATTACAACTGTGCCAAAGTAAAGGCCACGGGAAACTGCTCTCTCATTTTTTCTTTCACATACAACGCAGCATTGGAATGGAAGAATGCGTAAAAAGGTTTTTGATTGGCTTTGCTGGCTCACTATGCAGGGGATCGTAATCGGAGCGATTGGGTATTCGATTTTCAGATGAGCAATCGCAATCCACTACATCGACCGACGGGAACCAGTCGAATGGTGCCATGAAGCATCTAGACGCCCCGCCGAATACTCCGCCGATGAGCTTAAGCAAAGGTGGCCCGCTTAAGCAAAGGTGGCCCGTTTAAGCAAAGGTGGCCCGCTTAAGCAAAGGTGGCCCGTTTAAGCAAAGGTGGCCCGTTTAAGCAAAGGTGGCTGGTACCGTTCTTCGGTCGTTGCAGCGACATTCATGATCGGCGACGGGTAATCGTGCCGCAGTCCTGTTATCGAGTTTCTTGAATTGGCAGCGATAAGCGTTCACCTCCGTTGCGGCCCGCGAGTTGCCCGCAGAGATCACAACCTAAAACACATCGCTAAGCACGAGATTCGCGAGAGCATGGCTTGATAATCTCGATTCCTTCGGGGATCGCCAGCGCCCTCGGAAGATCGCGTCTTGAATCATGTCGTTGTGCCATTCTGCAATTCTGATTCAGTCATCGAAGCAAACGGCAAGTACCTCGCCCTGATCTACCTCGATCGATTCCGCTTCCCAAGTAACCAGCAGGCTCTGCCACCGCACCGAATTGCAAAAAACAGGACCGCCCTCAACCTGGCGAACAGGAACCTCTTCTCTTACGGCATGGGTTTACGAAGCATCCTGCGAAGAAGGGCTTGCAGTACCAAATGGGCAGCCACCCCCAAAAAACAACTTACCCACCCCCCACTAAAACGGTTGCCGCATGCGGGCACCCGCATTACAATAGGGACTACCCCAGAACTACCGGCTTTCCGGCAGGCCGAGATACGGCCTCCCGCATCACCTGCCTATTGCAGGTGGATCTGGCTCACCAGAGCTTTTTGCATGCCGATTTCGGCCGGTTCGATAGGGAAAAACTCGCTGGGCGGGAAATGGCCCCCAAACGTCCAGTCTGGATTTACGGAACTAAAAGCAATCCCACCCACTGAAAAAAAGGTGTGGCAGCATTTCCAGCGACTTGAAAATACGGCCAACCAGAATCGCCAATTGAATGGCGGGCTCGCAAACGCGGGCCGCTGTTCATGAGTCGTTCGGTCACTTCATTCGGAGAATCTTGCATTTGTCGAACCTAACAATCCCAAGCCGCGAACAGTCGAAGAAAATCTATCCTCGGTATTCAATCCTTCGCCACCGGAAGCAGAGGACCTGGCTTCTTTATGTTTTGCTGTACCTCATTTTGGGCTGCTTACTAAGTTGGTGGTTTTTTGAATACGGTCGCGTGTAGCACGAAGCCCCTCATTTCGGCCATCGAATGGTCGAGCACCTAAACGCGACCGGCATCGATCCTGCATTGCTTAATGAGTTTCATATCGATGAGGTCGAGCACCTCGTCGAGCACGCCATAAACAAGCTCTGATCCTCGACCCTCTTGTTGAATGCGTTCCATGATTTGCGGACCGAGCTTTCGAATCCCATTGGGCAGGTCATTGATGGTGAACGCCCCGGGCTCCAGGTAAATCATGACCTCCGAGGTGTTGTCGAGCCAGCGACCGTTGGACTGCGGCGCAAGCGCGAAGGCAGGATACTTACAGCGTAGGTCTTCGCCTGCCAAGTACTCAATCCAAACGAAGGGTTCTTAATCTTTTGTGTGCCGCGCCCAATCCCACCATGCAGGCTAAGGATCAGCGGATAGGTTTTACTGAGATCAAAGTCGATGGGATTCATCAACCGGTACTGAACGCCCTTCAATTCGCCGGGCAAGTAGAGGGCAAGCGTTTCGGATGCATGCGGCCCGAATAGTTCAAGGCACGTGAGCATACGATTGAATTTCCGCGGCCATCACTGGATGAACTATCGCGGGCAAGCCATTCGATATACTCTAAACATACGCTAAACGCCGGATTGAAAGTGAACGCAACGCCATGCGATCACTGCTAATTGAAGCGCCGTGATGATTTGGGAAAGTGTCGGTATGGATCGTTATTTGGAAGCAGCGATTGAACAGGCTCGAATCGGCTTTTCAGAGGGAGGCATACCAATTGGGTCTGTCTTGGTCATCGACAATGAAATTGTCGGCCGAGGTCACAATCGTCGCGTTCAACGCGGAAGCGCGATCCTGCACGCGGAGATGGATTGCTTGGAAAATGCGGGAAGGTTGACTGCAGCCGATTATCGCCGATCGGTCATCTACTCAACACTCTCACCCTGTTCAATGTGCAGTGGTGCCATCTTGTTGTACCGTATACCGAAAGTCGTGGTAGGTGAAAATCAAACATTCAAGGGACCACAGGAATACGTCCAGCAACAAGGCGTCAGCGTCGAAATCTTGAACAATCCTGAATGTGTTCAATTGATGACGCAATTCATTGAAGCCAATCCAACCCTGTGGGATGAGGACATCGGTGAGTGATCCTGGGCAACATGACAAGCCAGTGGAAACAGAATCTTGAAGTCCTGATCGCCGTCCTAAGCGACGTATGCACAGACGTCCTCGAAGCACGCGTTCCAGTATTGCAATGCAACTGCACAAAGTCGTGCAACTTCACCCAGTATCTACCAGGGCAACAGGCAAAACTTGATTGACTTCGGTCGTTCCGTTCGAGTCAGGTCCCTCACTTTGATTGAGTCGAGAAATGACCAGTTCTCAGACAAACCTCCCGACGCAACGATCGCTACCGCAGTCCACCTTGGACGCGAAATTATCCTGTGCCCTTGGCCCTGGATTCTGAGATACTATCCGAAAACTAGTAGCGGAAGCCGTGGAGGCTTTCGGCCCTCACCGGAAACCGCCGAAATTCTTGACGAATTCCGCTACGACACTTCGCGTTTATCCATGATCGAATGGGTTTTCGGATAGATTCTAAATGCTCGGTTATCATTAGCAGGTCATCCAAGGTGTAGATCCTCCACTGTCCGGATTGCATAGTCGTTTTTACTTATCCACGCTCATTGGAAACAAGCTATGGGTTCAGGATCCCAGAAATGTCTCGTTTGCCAGCAACCACTTCCTGCTGGCACCTTCTATTGCGTCTCTTGTGGACACAATAATACCGACTTGGATGCCCGCACCGCGAAAGTATCAAACCAGGCCAACGCACGCATCGAGCGAGCGAAGATACTGCAGCGTTTCTTTCGCTTCATTACCTTCGGGATTTACCATTAGCAATCTCTGGAATGCGTGTGCCGTAACCCGAGATTTCTACGTTAGCCGATAGGTGCGCCCCATACACCCCGCGGAAACCAGCACACCCCGCGGAAACCAGCACACCCCGCGGAAACCAGCACACCCCGCGGAAACCA
>JARGNK010000247.1:6476-8433 GCA_029213145.1 Rubripirellula sp.
GCACACCCCGCGACAGAACAATCCGAACGACCAGCTGATGCCAGAGAATCGCGACGAGGTGAGACAATAGCTGCAATGGAAAGTTGGAAAGAACAAGTCATCGAACTCCATGGGCACTCAAAACGTCCGGAGCACTGCGGCAGCGGTTGGACCGCCTGGCAGCTTGAGGCGGCCCGCGATGAACTGATTTGCCGCCACGCTGATACCATCGCTACGTTGCTGCGACGCCAGGGAGGTGACGTCCAAGTATTCCGGCGGTGGGTTGCCGACGTCGAGCAGCAAGCCGCTTCGCATCGCGCGGAGGGACACCAGGCCCACTACACCCCTAGTCCAGTACCGACCTTAATCGTCGAGTCCTTACAAGCAGACCAACATCAAGCCGAATAACAAAAACGAAACTAGCAAGAACGTTTGCCATCATTGAAGAACAAAAGGTGATTGATCGGCGGCACCGCGCACCTGCAACAACTTCATACTTCATACCCGACCAAATAATCACCGACACTGCCACTTCTACATCGTCAAGCAATGGGGCCGTCTATCCATTCGACGACGATTGCGAACGGCCGAACCAGGACGCAACACGAAGCATGTTCATGATGAAGTTCCCAACGGCACGCCGCACTTGGATCCTCTTGCTCGCCTGCTTGGCATTCCCTTCACCAATGGCAGTAATAGCGGGTGAATTTCTCGTGATCTCGGATATTCACTTCAACCCAACTGCTGGTCTCGATAAAAAACAATTCCAGCAACTCAGCAGTTTGCCAGCGAGCGAATGGCCCAAGTTCCTGAGCAGCCTAGAACAATCGCTCAGCCAACCTGGATCGGATTCGAATTTCAGCTTAATGAACGCAACGCTTGACGCCGCTCAGCAGCGTCAAGCCGATCCACAATTCATTCTTTATCCTGGTGACTTGCTCGCGCATGAATGGCAAGCCAAATACAACCAATTAGCAGCGAGAAACCTCCACGACGACCCTACCGCTTACCGTGAGTTCACTCGAAAGGCGCTCACTGTGGTTGCAAATGCATTCGAAGAACGATTCCCTGACACCATGGTTTATGCGACCCTGGGTAACGACGACTCCTTTTGCCAAGATTATTGGATCCAACCCAACGGCGATTTCCTGTCAACTTTTTTCAATGTCTGGAAGCCACTCCTTGGGGAATTGGGGAACGACGCAACAGCCCGGAAATCGATCCAATCACTAGGTGTCTATTCCGTTGACCTCCCCGGCGCAAAAAACAATCGCCTGATCGTGCTCAACTCGGTGTTTTGGTCAGCAAGTTACTGCTGCGACTATTTCAGTCCAAAAGCGATGAACTGCTGTGATTGTGTCAATCAAGGCGACGAACCAGGCAAGCAACAATTCGCGTGGCTGGAACGAGAACTCTCAACCGCGGAGCAACAGAACAAGCGTGTTTGGCTGTTAATGCATGTGCCACCCGGCCTTGACAGTTACGCCGAAGAAAAAGCGAAAGGGGCGAGTCGTGCTGCTGAATTGTGGACGAAAGAATTTATGTCTCGGTACTTAAAACTAGTCTCCGAATATCGAGACACTCTTTCCGTCTCATTTGCTGGACACACACACATGGATGATTTCCGCGTTGATCGCATCCGTGGTATTCCGGTTCTGCTTCATAAGATCTCACCGGGCGTCAGCCCAATCTTCAGAAACAACCCAGCGTTCCAAATTTATCAGCGAGCCACATCGGGAAAGATCCTGAATTGGCAAACACACTTCACCGATTTGAAAAACGATTCCTCCAACGGAAGGGCTCCGGCATGGAAGCTGGAATATGATGCCCGAGCGACCTACGGGATCACGGAGGTTAACGCGAAGTCAATGACACAAGTATTCGCGGCAATGAAATCCAACCCAACGGGGCCCGAAGCGAATGCGTATCGTCGTTACTACCGAGTCCAAGCGACGCCAATCGCAGTCAAAGATCTATT
>JARGNK010000248.1 GCA_029213145.1 Rubripirellula sp.
AGATTCTCACCTCATCGATATCGCCAACGAAGTCGTAGTTTTCATACCAGCCACCGATCCACATCCGCGCCTGTTCGGCGATCTTTAGTTGTGAATGTCTGGGGTTTCCCGTCGCCTGTTTCTGACCGTTGATGTACAGCGTGGCTTGCCCGTTTTCGAACGTGTTTACCACGTGAGTCCAACCGGTCGATCGATTTGGGATTTGAGCCCTGACATCCCCGTTGGAAAAATAGCAATCCATGCGGATGCCGGGTGGGCTTTGGTAGAGCATGGTGACTTTGCCTTGTCCTGCTTCGTTGCCCCAAGCGATGATGCGTCCCTTGGAAGAGTCCGGCCGAAACCAAGTCTGTGTGGTATGCGACGTTTCCCCGGATGGCAGTGAAGTGATCTCGGTCCCGCAAAAGATCCCTTTCTTTCCTGGAAAGTGTCGTGCATGGCCGATCATTCCTGCTGCGGACGTTGTTCCTTTGTCCACAGAGGTCAGATTGCCCGACACATCACGCACCTCATCACCAAGGTGCCATACCCCCGCGTATTCGTTGACCGGATCGAAAACAGATTGGCTGTTTGACAAGCTTTGGGCGTCCGGCTTGCCCCAGTGAATGGTGAACGGTTTGCGTTCGTTGCCGCGGATCATTGGTATCCGAACCCAGATGCTCGCCGTGCCGGTGTTTGGGTCCCATTCATCCATCTCAAAATCGAGCGATTCACCATTCATTGAGAATCTGATGTCGCTACCATCGTCATTAGCTTCCGAGAAAGGAAAATGATCGCTATGCAGGCGGACCAGTAAGGGGAAATCTTTGACGGTCGCAGCGGCAGGTAAATCTGCACCGGCGGGTGTCGTCAGGATGTAAATTGGGGCAGCGTGTTTCCATTGCGGGTACTGCGCAATCGCAAGACCTGTGTAGTTCAGAAGGGCGAGTAAACCCCAGACTAATCGCAGCGGGATTCTTGGATTTCGCGGCGAGCATTGCAAAGAAAAACGCGATTGGGGTCTTAAGGATCGGGGCATCATGGATTTCTGGTCTTGCTGTTGATTGTGTGCGTCCGCCGGCAACCCCTTTGATCAGTCGGGCAGTTGATCAGTCGGGCAGTTGATCAGTCGGGCAGTTGATCAGTCGGGCAGTTGATCAGTCGGGCAACTTCGCGTTGCCAGGAATTCGAATGCGAGTGGTCGGGCACTTGTCATGCTGGCGTCAGGCGATGGTCGTTTTTTGAAAACCGTTGTTCGATCGAACCGCTGTTATTGATAGGCGATTCCGGTAATGACCTGTCGGCCATCCTTCATGCCCCAGGTGCCTTTGATCGATACGACTCGGCCAACGTTGGCATCGAAGACGAGGTTGTGCACCGTCATGAATGGAACGCGGATTTCTAACTTTGATTGATCTGACAATTGCAGATAATACGTGTTTGTATCTTGGATATCGTCGCTCACCAGTAACAGGCCTTTGGCGAGTAGACTCTGCCCATCATCTTTGGTGATTTTCCACGAGCCATCATCGATGACGGACATGGGGTATCCGGCTGGTTCGGAGATGCCTTTTAGAAGCCCAGTGCTCTCGCCGATTTTGTCTTGCGGGGCACCCATCATGTCTGCGATGGAACGCAGAAGGTTGGGAAACGGGGTTGGTTCAGGGTAGCGCACGTGGCGTCCGGTTTTGATTTGTCCGGCACCTTTGCCAGCAAGAATGACGGGAATGTCGGTCAACGTGTGATAATCGCCATGTTTGATGCCTGACATGAAAAGGACGATGGATTGATCCAGCATGTTGCTGTTCCCCTCCTGGTAACTTTTCATTTTTTCAAGCAGGTAGGCAAATTGTGCCGTGTGCCATTGGTTGACGGTGTTGAAGCTTGGCAGGATCCCACGGTTTCGCACGTAGTGCGACATGAAATGCATTTCCTCATTCAGTCCCAGGAAACTGTAGGTGCAGCGGCTGTTTGTGTTGGCCATCATCATCGTGGCAACGCGTGTGGTATCGGTCCAAAAGCTAAGTGCAATCAGATCGAGCATTGCTTTGACCTTGCCACCCAGATTGGCTTCGATTGCAAAATCGTCTAGCAACGCGAGTTTTTGGTCTCTCGCTGGTTCCGCTGTGTCATCGAATGAATCGAGTTGCTTTTCAACGTCACGGATTGCTTCGAAGTACTGCGCGAGCACTGCACGGTCCGAGCCGCTTGCTTTCTTCATGACTCCGGCGGAGCTTTCCTTCACGGCATCGAGGACGCTCTTGGTCTTTTCGCGGTGCAGCCGATTGTTCATGCCTCGGAACAGCTTGTCATAAACGAGCCCGGGGTCTCGGTCGGGTGGGATCGGATTTCCCTCCGCATCGTGTGACAGGTAATTGATCCATGGATGTTGCTTCCACAGTGAGTCGGCTGTGAGTTGAAGCGATTTAACCGGCGTTTGGTACCCGATTTTGTCTGCTACGATCTGGTCGATGCTGTGGTAGCTCTTGTGGTGTTTGTCAGGCAACGCTCCCGTCATGCTCAGTGATGGCGCGACAAGATGTCCACCATTGTTCTTGCCAAAGATATGGTCGAGATTGCGCAAAACAAGGATGTCATCTTTGACATTGGTTAATGGCTTTAGCAGGCTTGATAATTCGAACTCCGTTTCAGTTCCACCTGCGATATCCCAAGCATGGGGGTAGACACCGCAGCCCTTGTACAACACGCACAGGCGAGTCGCGGCGTCATTTTCGCGTGTCGCGGCGGGTGCAACGGCTGGCGACATGATTTCCAACAAGGGCAATCCGATCGCAGCACCACCAATTCCTCGCAGAAGCTGGCGTCTTGGAATTAGGTAAGGTTGCTTTGGCATTATCCGTTGTCCTGCCTGCAGAGAAATTGTTGGGAACGGACGATCTCACGAATGACGACACCACAACGGTAGTCACCTTCGACCACTCGTTGGTAAATTTGGTCAACGGTAACGCGATCATGAGGATACAGTGACCGTCCGATTGCATACGCCAACAATCGCTGAATGAAGTTGCGAACGATCTTTTCGCGATAGGTGTCGAGCAATTGTCGCTTGAGTTGTTTTGGTGAGGAAAAGGTTGTGCCGCCCGGCAGCACCCCCTCACTGACGATTGCACTTTTGTCTCGATACGTTGTTCGCCAGCGTCCCGATGGATCGAAGTTTTCAAGTCCGAAACCAATTGGATCGATGTCTTTGTGGCATAGTTGACAGCTTTCCATGTCGGTGTGAGCTTTGATGATGTCAAGTTTGCCAGGATTGGGTGTCGGGAGTGATCCGAGCGTGGCATCAATTGGTGGTACGTTTTTTGGCGCTTCGAGTTTTTCACCAATTATTTTGTCCAGCAACCAGACACCTCGTCGAACTGGGCTGGTGCGTTCGGGGGCTGACGTGGTGCGCATGATCGCAGCGGAGGTGATCACGCCACCGTAACGCTCGCCCGTGACGGCGAAGAGGGTTGGCGGATCGTAAATGTTTTCAATACCCTTTCGTTGATTGCCCGTGCGGCGTCGTGAAGCTAGCACATTGGTATAGCTTGAATCGAAGGCTTGGCGGGGTTTGAATTGGTCTTTCCCGTAAGTGTTTTGATTGTACTTGCTGACGTAAGCCCAGTCAGATTCAACGATTTCGAGCAGGCTTCGATCTGATCGAAACAGCTCATCAAAAAAATACAACAGTTCGTCATACTGTGCTCGGTTGATGGTTGGGACGCCTCGCTCATCAAGGTCCGATTCGCTGATTAGATCTTCGAAACCAAGCCATTGTGCGGCGAATCGCTCTGATAATGAGATTCGCCGGGGGTGGTTCAGCAGTCGCGTGATTTGTTGATCCAAAACGTCGTGTTGTTTCAGAGTGCCCTTTGCCGCGAGCGATAATAATTCTTGGTCGGGCGTCGACCCATGCAGAAAGAATGACAAACGCGTCGCAAGTTCAACATCGCTCACTGCGTAGGGGGATGCTTGCGATCTGGTGTCTTCCAAGCGGTAGAAGAATTCAGGTGATAGTAAGATCGTGCGGAGCATCGACTTGAATGCTGGCAAGCTTCCGGCGTGTCGCGCCGCGGATTGAAAGGCTGCAACGGCTTGCGTGGTGTGTTTTTCCGTATTTTTTCCACGCAATGCGCGGTGCAAAAAAGATTCGGCAATGATTCGGATTTTAGACTCTGGCAGTTCGTTGGGAAGCTTGCGAAAACCGAACTGCTTTTCCAGCGAAGATTCGCTGGTGTTTATCTTTGACAATGCAAAGTCGACACACTTGATGTACTCAAGGAGCGGTAAGGGTTGTTCGGACATTGTGTGCGCATCGTTCACAAAGCCGTTTTCTCCGGGCACCTCCACGGGGAGCAGTTTTTCAACGAAACCTCTTTCAACATTGACGCTGCTCAGGAAGTTGTACTCCGGTCGTACGCTGACTCCGAGTAAGTCTTCGAGTGAATTCAGGAATTCGTAATGCGTTAGACGGCGTAACGGTGTGGGGCCAATCTGGGTTTCACCGTTTCTTAGCACGATGCGTTCGTGGAACCAGTCAAAGAACTTTTGGCGGGTACTTTGGTCCACCTCGCCCTCACCACTGGGAGGCATCCGCCCCTGCTTGATGACCTTTTCGACGACGGCCCACGCTGCGGAGGCATCCTCGGGAATTTGATCTGCTGCGAGAGTCGATGCGGTGCGGTGAAGCAATGTTTCGAGGTCGATACCGCTTTCCGCATCTTCCCCTTGATGGCAGTCAAGGCAGTTTTGCGAGATCAGGGCGTGGGCAGCGTGATCGGACGCAATCACGGTCGTCCGGTCGCCGTGCAGAGGAAGCCCGAAAGCGATGAGGATCAATAGCGACCAGGGGCGTCTCATTAGAACGTGGCCGGGATGCGTGGGTGGGTGGCTCTTTTCATCGATTTCGTGACCGGATTGGATTCGCAAGCTAGATGAGAAAGCCTCGAGTGGGTGAGGCTCAGGCTTAAAGATTATTTGGTGGGAGAGGGGGTGGGATTCCTGCATGTCCTCCATCATATCGAAGCTAAGTGGGCGCAGGGAATTCGCCAATTTTTTCGAGATGAGGTGACCGGCTAGTTCCCGCCGCGCCGTTTCGCTGTGCAACTAGTCACTGGGGGGCAGAACGAGTGATGCGGTTTTGCTTTGCTAGGGTGCAGCAAGCAGGGTTGCGAATGCAGCAGTGGCGGTGTTGGGTCACTGCGATCACTTTGGAGTGGATTTCTTTTATCGCGTTTTTGGATTGCTTCTTTTGCGACCACCGAACGACCAATTTGCTGATGGTGTGTGTGCCTCTCGCATAAAGGCTTCGATTTTTTTTGCAACGTCCGGATGTTGCGCTGCCAGGTTCTTTGTTTCTCCGATGTCGCTAGAGAGATCGTAAAGCTCAATGGTTGAGTCCGGACTTTTGCCGACATTGTTGCGTACGCCTTTCCACTTGCCCCAGCGAACGGCTTGTTTTCCGCCGCGTTCATAGAAAGCCCAGTAGAGATATTCATGCTTCGCTTGCTGTTCTTGTTGGCCAAGAAGTGCTGGCAGGTAGCTGATGCCATCAATTTCCGCGGGTGCATTGACACCGGCAATCGCCAAGCAGGTCGGCATGACGTCCCACATGGCGACGGGAAGATCAACTTTTGTGCCTGGTTTGATTTTGCCTGGCCAGCGGGCTACGAAAGGAACACGGATGCCGCCCTCGTAAAGATCTCGTTTGTGGCCACGAAGTGGACCGTTTGAATCGAAGAATTTTGGATCGTGCCCACCTTCCATGTGGGGTCCGTTATCGCTGGTGAATGAAACGAGCGTGTTGTCATCGATCCCGAGTTCGTTCAGCAACGCCAAGAGTTGTCCGACGTGGCGATCCATACGGGTCATCATGCCGGCAAAGGCAGCCACTGGATTTTTGACTTCGGGTCCTCTGTATCGACCGATCTTATTATCGAATTGGGGGAATTTCTTTGCCCAGGGAGCATGATCCTCTTCGGGGACATGCATGGCAGCATGCGGAATGGTGAAGGGAACATACGCGAAGAAAGGCTTGTCTTTGTTGTCTCTCACAAACTTCAAGAGCTGGTCAGAAATGAGATCTGCCGAGTAAGTTTTTTCATCGAGTGGTACCTTGCGATCGTTGTCCCAGAGATGAGTGGGGTAAAAGGTGTGCGCTTGCCGTTGACAGTTGTAGCCGTAGAAAGTGTCAAAGTGTTTGACCGGATCACTTTCCGAGCCTGGGGCACCCAGGCCCCACTTGCCGAACATCCCGGTTGTGTAGCCAGCTTGCTTTAAAAGACGTGGCAATGTCACGATGTTGGCTGGCATCGGTGCTTGTCCCTCCGGTTGCACTTCGCGGTTGCCCCGCACGAACGTATGGCCGGTGTGCATCCCCGTCATCAAGACACAGCGTGTCGGTGCGCAAACGGTGGACCCTGCGTAGTAATCAGTGAAAGTGACCCCTTCTGACGCTATGCGATCGATATTTGGCGTTTTGAATTTGGTTTGACCGAAGCATGACAAGTCACCGTAGCCCAGGTCATCCGCCATGATGTAGATGATGTTCGGCGGTTGCTCCGCAGCCCAAGCCAAACAAGAAATCAGGCAGCAGATCCCGCTCAAGGCTAATCGTTTCATGTCCGGTTGGTCCGTATGCGATCCGACGAAGTGAAGGTAAATAAAGGATGTCCGACTGATGACCTTAATGAAATGAGCGTTAAACCTCCAGCAGTTTTTACAGTGAACACGCGAAAGTCTTGTTTCAGCCACCTTCGGGTACGCCCATCTGAACGGCGGGGAGCAGAGAATTCCCTTGGAGTGGGTGAAAAACGCGAGACCTGACCAGTCGCGTGCGATTGCCGGCTTTGCCCGCCGGGGGCGGTACTCCACTCCTGCTTGGCGGTTGCCAGCCTGTCTCAAATCAGTCGCTAAAAAGATCACTCGATGAGAGATCGGCAAGCGAATGGGGGGCGAAGCGTTGCATTACGCATTGCCCTGCGGTTTGCCCTCAGTGACAGTTTGTCTGTTGCCCCGGGCGTGCGTCTTGTGTTGGGCACTGTTAAATTTTGAATCGTCTATAAAAAATGACTCTCGTACGGGATAGCAATGAAGCTTTCATCCGATTTTGAGCTCCATATTGGAATTGATTATTCGGGGCGTGAGTCGCCTGTCAGTCGCACGTCTGCGTTACAGGTTTATTCCGCCGCTGATCAGGTGGAACCGAGTCGCATTTTGTCGCCAGCTGGCACCGAAAAGAAACGACGTAATTGGTGCCGCAAAGAGGTTGCGGAATGGTTGATTGAGCAAGCTCACCAAGGCACACGATTCATTGCCGGCATTGATCATGGTTTCTCGTTTCCGATGAGTTACTTCGAACGGTACTCACTGAAGTCATGGAAGCATTTTCTTGACGATTTTTGTGAGCACTGGCCAACCGATGCCGAGCAGACACACGTTGATTCGATCAGAAAGCGAGACTCAGGGATGCCGGATCGCACAGGTTCGAACAAAGACTTTCGCCTCACGGAGAAATGGACGAGTTCAGCAAAGTCAGTCTTTCAGTTTGACGTTCAGGGTTCTGTAGCGAAGTCGACACACGCCGGGTTGCCTTGGTTGCGACGCATGCGAGACGAGGTAGGAGATCGCTTGCACTTTTGGCCGTTTGACGGATGGCAGGTGCCGGCCGGAAAGTCGGTGATCACAGAGGTCTATCCGTCGATTTTTCGCAATCGGTATCCCAGGCAGGAACGCAGCGTCGATCAGCAAGATGCCTATTGCGTGGCACGCTGGTTAGCGGAAACGGATCGGTTGGGTTTCTTGAATCAGTACTTCCAGCCACCGCTTGCGGAGGAAACTCGCGGGATTGCCAACTTGGAGGGGTGGATTCTTGGGGTCATGTAGAGTGGCGGCTGGCGAACAGGCCGTCTGTTTTCC
The DNA here is from genome assembly GCA_029213145.1 of Rubripirellula sp. Classification (GTDB taxonomy): domain Bacteria; phylum Planctomycetota; class Planctomycetia; order Pirellulales; family Pirellulaceae; genus Rubripirellula. Next base: position 7,894 of record JARGNK010000248.1, read on the forward strand.
GGTATAGCTTGCCCCGCCGTTGCAATGTCGGCCCGTGGAGGATTCTTCCTAATCAAAGTTGGAATTGAACGCGGAGCATTCGCCTGCCGATCGATGATGCCAACCCGGAGAACGTTTTTCCGATCCCGTGATAAGGTTCGCGCATCCCTCTCCTCAGCAACCGTAGAGTCGGCTGATCGCTGCGATTGTGATGGTTTTTGCTTCGAGACTCACGCGTGCCTGGATGTTCAGAAAGTGAAAATGGCCTGCAGATGTTGTCTTGGCGGGTGAAACAGCGGCGAAGGCTGAAAGAATTTCGATGTGCCGTTGGAGAAGCGATGCTGGTAGAGACGCGATAATGATGGGCCGGGAATGCCTGGATTAGCAGGGCAATCTCCCGCCTGGGGGCCAATGGCGTGAAGCTGTGGGTTAACATCGACGCTGCGATCATTCGCTTTCAGAGTTTGCTCAGCACTGCCAAGCTCTTAGAGACGCGAACCTGGTCCGGTCCTTCAGTTGCACAGTATCAGTAGGGCCATCACAAGTT
>JARGNK010000249.1 GCA_029213145.1 Rubripirellula sp.
CATCGCTTCAACAGGCATCGCTTCAACAGGCATCACGTCAACAGGCTCCTCCTCTTCCACCACGACGACTGCTTCATCGACGTCCTCAGGAACGAGATCCAGGTCTTCCAGTCCTGCATTCAAATCGCTTCCATCGCCGGAGGATTCATTCTCGTCATACTCCCCACTTCTCAATTCCCCAATCAACTTGGTTGCCTGAAAATGGGTGAGCTGGCCATTATCAACTAATAGTTTTGCAACGGCTTCAGGCGTGACGCGGGCACCACCCTGATCAAGCTGCTCACGGAGTGCCTCGATGATCTCCTGGTCAAGCAACCCCAGTCGCTCTAGTCGGTTGATCAGTTCGTTTGCAAGCATGTTGTGTCAGTACTTTCTAGTGACAAGTTTTGAGATTCGGTTCAGAACGGGCAGCAGTGAAGAATCAGAACTCCTCCACTTGAGTCACTTCCAATTCTGCGAAACCAGCGATTGTTCCAGCATCCATGGCATCGACAAGCGATTCCAGCTTGGCCAACTCATGGACTTGTATCTTGAGTTTCATCCCAGCCGTCGCAACTGCGATCGCTTCCTTCAATGCAGTGATCAGATTTTGTTTACCTGGTGTTTCCCTCTCCCAGTCAGGCGACATCACCAGGAATCCACCGAACTCATCAACCTGCAATTCAACGACATCTAATTCATCTTGTTCGTCTTCCACTACCGATGTACTGGGCAAGTCAGTTTGCTGTCGTGGCATCTCAATCGACTTCTGCATACTGAAAGCTGCCGTCACCATGAAGAAAATCAGCAACAGGAAGGTGACATCCACCATGGGTGTCATATCCATTTCTTCTTCAGGCCGATTCGACTTTGGCAGAACCTGGTCGAGCGCGTCCTCATCTTCCTCTTCTATCTCTTCTTTAGTCGCGACTTGAGATTCCAAGGTGGGCTTTGACGAAACGACCGACTTTTCTGACACTGGCGTTGTGTCGAGAACAGGGGTTCCCGCAACGGTTTCAACTGTAACCGGCTCGACCTCGATTTCCAATTTCGCCCGAGTCGTTTGATCAACCTCTAATTCCGGCACATGAACAACCGAGTCGCATTCAGGACATCGCACGCGGCGGCCCGCCAAGCGATCATTTACGCGGCGTGTAGCTCCACACTGAACACAGGTAATTTGGATCGGCATCCCTACAACTCCTTCACGGCAATGTAAGTAGAGTCGAGATCTTCAAAAGCATCGCCGATGATTTTCTGGATTCTCGTGACCTGGCCTACTTTGACTTGCCCGTCACCGAACAGCATCACTTGGCGTTTGCTCTCGCCACGCGTCACTTCCATTTCACTGGTAATGTATTCAATAATTTCTGTGGCTTGATCGTCTTCGTCACGACTAAACTCGCTGCCGTCGTACCGCGATAAAATCACACTGTCATCTGGACCAGGATTGATAAAGATGACCGCCGAGTTCTTGGCAGCGATCGCTAGCCCATTATCGGCTTCCGGTATCGTGCCAATCTTCGTTGGATCCATCGTCGAGCAAACGATGAAAAAGATCAGCAGCAAGAATGTGATATCAATCATTGGAGTGATATCCATCTCATCGTCTTCACGCTTTTTTCGTGGCAGCGTGAACTCATCTTCGCCATCTTCATCAACGGTCGCGTTGTCGCTCATTCGGTCGGCTCAACAAAAAGGTAAATCAGTGACTAGCGGCGTGTGCCTGGTAACTTTGTCAACGCTTCGCGGTAAGCCGCCATAAACCGGGCTAATCCAGCACCGACCAAATCCTCCATTTTGGCAATTCGAATATTGACGTTGGCAACCAGAATCATGAGCGGGATTGCGATGGCCAATCCACATGCGGTTGTTCTTAGCGCGATGTTGATGTCATCAGCCAATGCAGACGGCTCGACCGATTCGGCAGTTGCCAAGGTTTCAAAGGCTCCCATCATCCCGAAAACCGTTCCGAACAGCCCGATCATTGGGGCACTCTTGATGACGGTGCTGACCCAACTTAGCCGATACTCTAAATCAGACATAACATCGCGTTGGAATCGATCGACGACGAACTGCCGAGCCTTTTTGTATCCCATGTCTCGATGAACGGCAGCCATTTCTACGATCTGCGGAATCGCCCGCGGATCTCCGTCGCAATATTCGGCGACCCCTTCGAAATCACCTGCTTGCAACATTTGTTCGACATCGTCAACGAATACATCTTGCTCTTCTTCAGACTTGAATCGTTTTTGATTGACTCGAGTCCAAACGATGACAATGCAATACAGACCCCACAATGCCACGCCGGCTAACGCACCGTAGGTGGTGGTGGAGATAATGTCGAAAAGGGAGGATGCAGCGAGTAACATCTGGGGTGAGTTCCTTAACAGTAACCAGGAATGCCTTGGAGAATTATTTTAAAGCTGGATGAGTAACGAGGCCTGATCTTGCATCGAAATGGCCGTCGCTATTTGCCCTTTCGGTAACGTTGGCTAGTGACCTCAAATTTGTACCCGCCGCCATCCGACTTACTCTCAAAAATTGTTTTCGCGATTTGAGTCACTGACGGATAACCTTTGGAAGTTGAGTATTCCAACTCGATTTGGGCCAACTGGTTCTCCAGATCCTTCGGGATGAACTTCAACATTTTTCGATTGGGTAATGGAATCGATGCCTGCTGTAACAATTGCTGATCGAACTGCATCAACGGACTCGGAGTGCTCCACATGAAATAGAGTCGCTTCTCGGCGGTGGTATCTACAATCCGATACTTATTCGGCCGCCCACCGGCTAGATTCTTTGCGACATCGACACCTTGGATCGAACCGCCAATTGCACCGAGTTCGATTTTGTAAAAATCCAGTTGGGTCGAGTAAGTCCTTAAATCTCGGGCAGTAAAGTTGAGCTGCCATCGTTCGAATCGGGGAATGATATCGGCGCCCTCGCCCATCGGGCCGGGCGGACGACTATCACCCGCCCCAGTGCCTTGAGTGGTCGCAACAGCCTGTGTGTCGCTGGTGACCAGTGCCGCGGCGACGGTACTGACGGCGTCAGTGACCGCTTCGATCGTGTCCTGTAAAGTCGGCTCCATCAACTCTTCGACTTCCTCAGCCCCTGGCGGTTCAAAATCTCGCTCGAAGCCCTCGGGATTTTCTCCACGCCCAGCCGGATCCTCGATAAGGGGTGCAATCGGCTGCGGCGGGAAGGACCATCGGCTAGTCAGCCAAATGATGAAGAGCATCAACACGAAGGTGCCGATGAACAGAATCAACGCCATAAAAAATGACGTGACGATGTCAAAGCGGCTGATCCTGAGCTTTTCACGCTCAGCGGCGCGCGACTCTGCCAATAATTCTTGGTCGGTGGCATTCGAATCATCAGTGCTGGTTGCTGAGGTCATTCAGTTCGAATTCTGAAGGGTAAAAGAGGAGAGACCCAAAACGATAAGCTGGGGTAGCCGAAAGTACTACAGATCGTAATCCAAAAACACGTAATTCGGGTTCACAGATCGATACCAATCTCGCCATTTACGCTGAGCGGTCTGCAGCTCCGTCACGCTCGGGGTATCCGGCATACCAAAACCATCAAATTTTCGGCTTAGAAACCTTAAACCGTCCCGAGCATAGAGTCGAACGGACTGATCCGGATCGCTCAAAGCAAAAATCAAAGAAGGCACCACTCGGAGCTCGTCAGTCCTGCCGAGCAAACGGGCCGCCACCCGCCGCGCCTGCCATGAACGACTCCCTCGGACGAGCCGTTCTAGACGATCCAACTGGGCCGCCCGTCCTACGGGGTCTGAATCGAGCACCAAATCATCTGGAATCGACTTGCCCTCGGTATCACCACCACCGTCCTCATCCAGGATATCCAACAAATCGGTGACTTGGACCGCGATCGGCTGGCCTTTGATCTGGGTGCCATCAACGCGAATATCGGTCGTGTCCTTCGGCAATCCGTACCCCCCCTGAAGGCTACCAGCATTCATCGTGAAAATCGTCCGCTGCGTACTGCGGATCAAAAACAACAGGGCGAACGATGTGCTTTGCAATGGCGAGGTAAGCGAACGCTCGGCTCCCCAACCGCCATCATTGCCCTGGTATTTACGGAGTTCATCAACGCCCTGGTTATACCAACCGGGACTTGAATCCTTCGGCAGCCCGTTCGCAATTTCAACGAAGCTCTCGAAACGCTCCAGTGTGTACAACTGATAGTAGAACCAGTCGAGCACCTGACTCCGCTTGTAGGGATTCTTCCTCCGCCATCCGTCCATAAATTGCACGGCACGCTTGATCGGTTGCTCTGACATGTTCACTCGCTTTCGACGCGAAGTGTTGCTGTCTTCCTCATAAACCTTGATGGCTTTCGGCAATCCGGGGATACCGGGGTCCGAATCCTGCACGGTATTACCCCACAATCTCAGCGCGTCTCCCGCGATAAGCACACTGCTGCCGCCGGCTAATGACATCGACATGTCAACTTTGCTTTGCTGCCGTAGGGGTTTGCCAATTCCAGGATCCTTCCCCTTATACGGCCATCCACCATCGGTGCTCTGCACCCGCAGCAACCACTCGATGCACTTCACCACCCGGTTGTATTCAAGGGGAATCCCATTCCGATCGAGGGTCCAGACTGCCAACATCACGTACTGGGTCTGAGAGACGTCCCCCTCGTTATCGTTGCGGTAACTATACGCGCCGGAAGGATATTGGCCCTCGGCGAACGCCTGCTGCAGCACCTGCAGTTCGCGCTTGTAGCGTTTCGCATCAATTTCCGCCAGCAGCAGAACGCTGATGGCCATGATGTAATTTTCTTTGGCACCGACGGACTCTCCACCTCGTCGCTCAACCGAAGAAACTACCTGGAGTGCCTCCTTTAGGCCATTCTGAACGACCGCGTTTTCGAGATCATGACGGATTTTGAAGTGGGTGTAGGCGACCAGAATCGCATCACCGTCAGCAGGAGGCTCTTTTTTGACAGATGCCTCTAAAAACCCGAGGCCGCGGTTGACCATTGCGACGACAACCGGATCATTAGGCGTGTACGCCCGTGCATCTTTCACGACGAATGTAGCGGTCAGAGCGATCAGCCCGGCAACCAGAAGCCTGACCCCGGAAAAAAATGCGATCTTTCGTTCAGCCATTATCAACAAACGGTAATGTGGAGAGGATTAACGTGTGATCTCGCCGGTCGAACCAATTGACGACCAGACGCATCATACCCTACTATCCCGAAGCATCGGATTGATCGAATTGAATCTTGGCAATAGATTTTGTCATGAGTTTAATTCATCAGGTTGGTTTTTGGTCAGGTAGCTCAGTTGGTAGAGCACGGCCCTGAAAAGGCCGGTGTCGGCGGTTCGAGCCCGCCCCTGACCACTTTTCTCTCGAGCAAAGTAAGCCCAAGCACATTTCTGCGTGCGTCTGATCCGCTCGATCGTCCTTTGCCCTGGCGACAAATCGGTCCGGCAGCGAACATCGCGTCCCGAAAAACCGCCGCGGATTCGAAAATTCGGGTTTCGGATCCCGATTCTTACAGATCCCGGCAGGCAGATAGGTACTTTCGCAATTCCTCCCGCACTTTGGGGAACAGGAGAAACAGGCCGATCATATTCGGAAAAACCATAGCAAAGATCATGGCATCCGAGAAATCGATGACCGAACCGAGCGAGATCGCCGCACCGATCACCACAACCACGCAGAACGTGAATTTGTAGGTCAAATCGGCCGCGAGACTACGACCGAAAAGATACTTCCAGGACTGCAGCCCGTAATAAGACCAAGAAATCATGGTCGAAAACGCGAACAAAATGATGGCGATCGTCAATACGTATCGGAAACCTGGCAACACGCTATCGAAGGCTTGACTCGTTAAATCAACTCCGCCGACCCTGACACCGTCAATGAGAACCTTTTTCGACTCGACGTCACCCCACTCAAAAAGCCCTCCAGAGTTGTAGAGCACGATGACCAGCGCGGTCATCGTGCAAATCACAACCGTGTCGATAAACGGCTCAAGCAAAGAAACAACGCCCTCGGACGCCGGGTATTTCGTCTTGACCGCTGAGTGGGCAATCGCGGCTGAACCGGCACCAGCTTCGTTTGAGAATGCAGCTCGTTGGAATCCTTGAATCAACACTCCCAACACGCCGCCAAGCCCTGCGGCTGGCGTAAATGCCCCCGACACAATCTGCCCAATTGCCCCGGGAACATGCTGGATGTTCATCAAGATAATGACCAACGCTGCCAGGCAGTAAATGATCGCCATGAAAGGAACGATCTTCTCTGTCACGCTGGCAATGCGTTTGATTCCGCCGATGATTACGATCCCGACCATGATCGCCATGACCACGCCAATGATCGTCCCCGATGATCCCGAATCTGGCAAACCCATTAGTGACTTGATCTGCTGCGCCGCCTGGTTCGCTTGAAACGCATTCCCACCGCCGAAGGAACCACCAATGCAGAAAATGGCGAAAAGCACACCAAACACTGAACCGACGCGTGACAATCCAAGATCCGCCAGTCCTCTCTTTAAATAGTACATCGGACCACCGTGGACAGTCCCGTCAACGTCGACGTCCCGATACTTAACCCCAAGGGTGCACTCCACAAACTTGGTCGACATTCCCAGGAGTCCGCAAACGATCATCCAGAATGTCGCGCCCGGTCCGCCGGTTGCAACCGCAACCGCGACACCTGCGATGTTTCCCAAGCCAACTGTTCCTGAAACCGCCGTTGCAAGTGCCTGGAAGTGAGACACTTCACCTTCGGCTTCATCTCGGATCGTATCGACTAAGTCACCTTCAACTTCGTTTACTTCGACGTGGGTTGGGATTGCCTCGCCTTCCTTTTCAATTGCATCGTACTTTCCACGCACCACATTGATCGCCAAAGGCAAAAGCCGCACATTTGCAAAGGCGAATGCAACTGTAAAAAACGCTGCCCCAAATACGAGCAAGATCACAACGAACGGCAGCTGAAACCCAGCAACGGTGACTGTAAAAAATACAATCCCACCCCACCATTCTGCGATAGGCTTGAAAAGCTGGTCGACACGCTGATCCAGACCGATCGACTCCGGTGCCACCTCTACAGCTTTACCAGCAGCTGTTTCTACGCTGGCACCAGCGGTCTGCTGACCTTCGCTCGTATCCTGATTCTGGTTTTCGGTCGATGAGTTCGAGACAGCAGGGTCATCCGACTGCGCCACAGCAGTCAGCGGTGCAAAGACTCCAACGGCAAGAACCATGAACAGAGTGCAGATCCACCGGCTGGAAACAAATTGACGAGGGAGCATGTAAGATTCCGTTTGATGTAGTTGATCCGCAGACAAAAGCATTTTGTCCGTTGATTTTGGGCCATGGAGCATCGCATTCATTTTTCTAAAGCGTCCAACAACGGGACCACATGATACTGACTTTCGAGCCCTGACGGGATGCTGATTGGGTGACTTGCTTTCATCCGCTGGGCGAACGTATGTTCAGACCCGTGCAGGGAACGCCAGCTCTGTGGCAAATCAGGGGCTGTGGCAAATCAGGGACCGTGGCTCTCATCTGGCAATCGACAACAAGGCGTATGGCGAATCTAGTGAACAAAATCTGCATCATCAACGTCGTCGGACTCACTCCCGAACTGCTCCAACATGCCCCTCGGCTGGCATCGGCTGGGAATGCAGTGCCCTGGCGCAGTCCGCTGCCTGCAGTCACGTGCACTTCCCAGGCCACCATGCTTACGGGACTATCGCCCCGTGATCATGGGATCGTGGGCAATGGCTGGTACTTTCGGGACACCCAAGAAATTCGATTTTGGCAACAGGCCAACTCGTTAATCCAGGGCGACAAGTTTTATCAAGGCGTAGATACCGCCAAAATGTTTTGGTGGTTCAACCAATCAGCGGCTGTGCGTTACAGCGCAACCCCCAAGCCTTACTATGGATGCGATGGCTCAAAAGTATTTGACATTCTTGATCGCACCGGTTGTGATCTGGTCAATCGGCTTGGACCATTTCCCTTCTTTTCTTTTTGGGGTCCTGCCGCTGGACTTCCCAGCAGCCGCTGGATCGCAGACGCCACCGCGATCGTCATGCGGGAAAAGCAGCCCCAACTGACGCTCGCTTACCTTCCGCACCTGGACTATGACTTTCAACGCTTCCCGCATCACGATCCGGAACGCGTTGCGGAGGTAGATCAATGTGCCGGGACCATTTTTGACGCGGCCGAGCAAATCGGCGCCAAAGTGATCGTCGTCTCCGAATATGGCTTGGCGGCTGCCCACCGACCGGTACATGTCAATCGAATACTCCGATCTGCTGGGTTGGTATCGGTCAGAGGTGGCCCGTTCGGCGAGATCTTGTTGCCAGGCGAATCCGAAGCGTTTGCG
>JARGNK010000250.1:0-4068 GCA_029213145.1 Rubripirellula sp.
TCTCTCTGCCCTAGGCGGCCCATTCGCTGCAAAGGCCCTGGTTTCCCTCGGCGATCCGGTTTGTTACAATCACGTAACTAGAAGTCTGCTAAGCAGTCTTTAGATCGGAACCTGTCTTATGGACGAAGCCAAAATGAAGATGAAATACGTCCTTCTTTCGATTGCGTTTTACTTCTGCATTCACCCAAGTTGTCAAGGTGAGGAGTTCTCGAAATTTGGGCTGGGTAAACTGAAACCGATTTCTAAATCGAGCGCCGAGAAGGTAAGAGGCTTGGGGATTTTCTCGGCAGCACTGAGTTCTTCAGGGATTTCTGTCAACATCGTTGATCCGAACACAAGTTCAAAACTGAGTTCATTCAACAGTGCCTACAATCAGGGCCTTGACCTAAAAACGACATCGGATGTTTCACTCTCTCCAAACAGTCTTGGTGCTGCTGGCGAAACGAATGGATTGGCCCAAATTCAAGACTTGAGCCTGAGCATTTCAAGAACATTGGGAACTAAGTCCAACGTGTTCAGCGTGAGCATGAATGGTTTATCGACCGTCACATCAACGTACTCCTTGGCCGGAGCCTCGCAACCCGTATTTAGTGGTACGTTCTCATCATCGGTGGGTGACTGAAATTCTATAGTGGCCAAAGCAAATCCCAGTCATCTCCAGTGTACATTGGCGTAGTATGTCAATTGGCGTAGTAATAAACGGTGAAAGAAATCATTCCCGGCTCGGTGATGACCAAGCGGAAGATGACCGAGAATTTATTAGTCAATGAAGAATTTATTCGTCAATGAATTGGAAGAGCCGATAGATGAGGTTTCTATCGACCTGCAGGGATGAACCATCCGATTGAACGTTTACGGTTGACGTGCACGATTGATTGAGAGTCCTGGAGCTACAAATCAGACGGCGCTCGCTTTGGATGAGCTCCCACCATTTCTAGATAGTCAAAGACAGAGCTTGAAGGCTTCCGCATTGATTGGCTTCAAGAAAAGTTTCAAATCATCAAGCACTTCTTCGGCAACCACCAAGCTTTGCTCATCGCAAAGATGCTTGAGCAGCCTTGCCAGTTCGCCCCCGGTGACGCTTGGATAATTTGCCTTTGATGTTCCGTTCTTTGTGAACCCAGCGACGCTGGATGACGCACATCGCACCACGCGCAGCTGCGATGCCACCACGACGACACCAGGAGCTCAGCCACCCATGAAGAAGCCCCGATGACCACCATGATCACCGAGCCTTCAACGCCATCCAAACACAGGTACCAACAAACGTTGCTGGTGTTGTTCCCCGTTGCGTCGTTTGCTCAGGCATCGACCCCGAATATTGATCGTTTGGCAACGCGTGGGATGTTGTTCCAAAATGCTCACTGCCAGGCCCCGGTCTGCACGCCGTCACGAGCCTCACTCGTGACAGGGCTCTATCCGACGACCACTGGTCTTTATTTTCTGCAGCCAAGATAAGATGCTTCGCCGGTGGCAACCGCTCGCCCGAATTTACTTCGGCAGTTTTCAGAATCTGGTTACTTGACGATGGGTGCCGGTAAGTTCGTGCAAGGTCCAGGCGAAAGTAAATACTTCGATGAGCATCAATCGCGGGTTGCCGCGATGCGTCGAGAGCTGCATCAGCGTCTGAAGCAATCTGGTGGATTATCAATCCGGCTTGGATTTAAGCGAAATCACGGAGCCGGCAAGCGAAATCCTGCCGGGAGCGAGCGTGCCGAATTTCCGCCACATTCAACACAGAACTGATGGATGCCCCTCGGTCTGACGCAAAACGTTATGCTACTGCAATCTTTCCATTGGTTGCAGCGAGGTTGAGCAGTGATTGGTTGGTTGCGTTTCATCGGTGTTGCGGCAGTCGGACTCACCTACGTCTTGACGGCTGAAGCCGAGAATTGGCCTGGCTGGCGTGGTCCTTTGGGGGATGGAACAACCATTACCCCTGGGCCCACCGATTGGGACGGCGAATCGGGCAAAAACATTGCCTGGAAAGCGGCGCTGCCGGGCGAGGGGCATTCTTGCCCGATTGTGTGGCAAGATCGACTGTTCGTCACCTCGTGCCTGCCTGATTCACAGCAACGCTTGTTAATGAGCGTGAATCGAGCTAATGGACAGATTCTTTGGCAGCGAACGGTGTTGAAATCGAGACTGGAATCGAAGCATGCGTTGAACAGCTATGCGTCGAGCACGCCGACGACCGACGGTGAATTCGTTTACGTTAGCTTCTTTCAGGCGGGTGACGAGCAGATTGTTGCTCCGAATGTCGGCAATGAACGATTGATTTATCCTGGTCAGATGGTGGTTGCGGCCTACGACTTCACCGGCAACCAACAGTGGCTTGTGCGTCCCGGCCAATTCATCAGCGCGCATGGGTTTTGCAGCAACCCCGTGCTTTACGGTGACCTTTTGATTATCAACGGAGACCATGATGGGGATTCCTATCTGGTTGCTTTGGATAAACGAACCGGCAAGCAGGTATGGAAACAGCCCCGTGTGCATCGAACACGCAGTTACAGCACCCCTTTGATTCGCTCTGTAGATGGGGAGGATCAGCTTGTCCTCTGTGGTAGCGTATGCGTGGCAAGCTTTGATCCGCTGACGGGTGATCAAATTTGGAGTGTCGACGGACCCACTGAACAATTTGTCGCCTCGGTTGTTTACGACGGTACAAATTTTTTCGCCGCCGGCGGCTTCCCCACTCATCATGTGATGGCAATTCGTCCGGGTGGTCGCGGCAATGTCACTGATACGCATGTCAGTTGGCATGAAACGAACGTTCGCTGTTATGTACCCTCGCCGGTTCTGGTCGGCAATCATTTGTTGGTGGCCGACGACCGTGGTACCGCCAACTGCTTTGACACAAAGACGGGCACGCGATTGTGGCAAACCCGCTTAGGGAGGCATTACAGTGCGTCGCTAACGGCTGCAGCTGGATTGGTCTATTTCATCGATGATGATGGCGTCACGAAGGTTCTTCGGCCCGGGCGGGAACCAGAGGTGATCGCCGAGAATCGGCTTGGTGAAAAAGTATCTGCCAGTCCCGCGTTTGGTGATGGTCAGCTTTTTCTGCGGGGAAGAAACCACTTGTTCTGTATCCAGGCGGATTGAGCATCCTCGCAATTTGACGTGTTGCCAGAGGAACGCCATCAGACTCTTAAAGAAAGCGGGAACGACGTGAAATGGTTTTGTCTTGCGATGATCGGCTTGGTGACGGGCATCCCAGCCGGATTTGCCGCAGAAATGGCGATGGGTTTTCGGGTTGGCGAAGTGAACCAGCGTTCCGCGATTATCTGGACTCGGATCACGAGGGATGCGGAACGGAATTGGGATGGTTTTCGTGAACCTAGCAAGCGGCAGAAAAAAGTCGATGCGTATCAGCCTGCAACGGTGAACGTGAATGACCGTCAGGGGGCTGTCCCGGGCGCGGTGGGCCAGGTTCGTGTGCGTCTTTGGCCTGAAGCTGACCCAGATTCCCAGCAGACAACCACCTGGGTGTCTGTGAATGAAGAGACTGATTACAGCCATCAGTTTCATTTGAAGTATCTGCAGCCCGGCACTCAATACCAGATCACGGTTGAAGCTCGGGACTCATCAAAGGTGCCTGTTTCCGCCACCGTGAGCGGTCGCTTTGGGACTCCGCAACCAAAAAGTCAGTGGCAAGACGTCACGTTTGGAGTAGTGACCGGCCAATCGTATTGGGACTTGGACCACCGCGATGGTTATCACATTTATCCCGCGATGGAAAATCAAGATCTCGATTTCTTGGTGCCAACCGGTGACACGGTTTATTTGGATAGTGAGGCACCGCGTGCGCGAACGATTCCGCTCGCGCGGTACCATTGGCAACGGATGTATTCACTCCCCCGTCACGTTCACTTTCATCGCGAGGTGCATGGCTACTGGGAGGTCGATGATCACGATTCCTGGGTAAATGATGGCTGGCCTTCCAAAAGTGCGGCTTGGATGAATCCTCTGACATTTGAAGAGGGATTTGGCGTCTATCGTGAACAGGTGCCGATGGGCGATTCAACATTCCGAACCATCCGCTGGGGTAAGGGACTGCAAATCTGG
>JARGNK010000250.1:4078-8311 GCA_029213145.1 Rubripirellula sp.
GATGCCCGACGGACCTGGCAAGACCATCTGGGGCGCCGAGCAGCTCGACTGGTTGAAGCGAACCATCCTGGCAAGCGACGCTGAATTTCGGGTGCTGATCAGCCCGACGCCGATCGTCGGTCCGGATCGCGACAAAGGCAAGAACGACAATCATGCCAACGAAGCATTTGCTCACGAAGGCAACCAATTTCGGATGTGGACAAAACAACAGAATCTGAAAAACTTTTTCACGTGTTGTGGCGATCGGCACTGGCAGTACATGTCGATCGATCCTGGCAGTGGATTGAGAGAATTTTCCTGCGGACCAGCTAGCGATTTACACGCCGGTGGAAATCCTGAACAGCCAGACTGGCAACCTTTTCTCCGAGTGAAGGGTGGTTTTTTAACCGTCGCGGTGCGTCGCCCCGATGGTATGCCCGTGATTGCATTCCGGCATCACGACGTCCATGGCAAAGTGGTTCACGAATACACCGCACGTGCGCGATGAATAAATCGAGATACCGCTGGTTTTTAAGAAGCTTGACAAGCAATAACATTAACCCGTGAAGCGAGATTTAACTTCGCTCCAGGCGTATCTGGTTTCGAAAGAACGGCGGGCAAATGGTCGTTCGCCAAAAAGCGAAGAGGCCTCATCGACCAAGAAGGGAGACGAATGAGTCGTCAAAATAACGGTTTTCAACCCCTCTCGCGTGAATTCTTATTAGCGCGCGGGAGTTGCTGTGACAGCGGTTGTGCGAATTGCCCGTATCCCAAGAACCAACCAGCTTGTCCTGTTTGTGGTTCAGCGCTCGAAGAAATCCGGACAAAACTCGTCTGCACCCGATGTCACACCATTTGCGAGACATGCTGCGATGGGGGGCGGGTAGGATAAGCAGGTGTCAATACTGCAGTCTTTTACCCGGGTTTTTTTTTACCCAGGGCTTTTTACCCGGGGCTTTTTACCCGGGGGGGCTTTTTACCCGGGGTATTTCATTCCGCAGTAAACGCAGTGGGTGTGGTGGTGCTGAACAGGGCGTTTGCATTGCGGGCACTCCTTCAGTTCAGCCGGTTTGGGTTTCGTCACCTTGCCGTCGGCAACGCCGTCGGCAGCGTCTAGGTCGGCGATGAGTGCCTCAAATTCCTGTCCGGTGCATACTCGTTTTTCGAGCAAAATCTGCATCATGGTTTTGCACAGCAGTGCCAGCTCACCAACTTCTTGCTCAAGTTCTTCGACGCGTGCCTCGTTGGCTGCTTCCTTCGAACGTCGCTCTCGCGAGCGTCCCACGAGTGATGCGTTTTGTGATTTTAACGCTTCGATATCTGATCGTTGTGACCAATCACTATCAAAGATGTAATTAAAAATACTCATGGGCCTGCTCGGGACGGAGGATAAGCTATACCCCCTCATGTTAGCGGCAATCCGCGGAATAGGGGAGCAGTCCAATCGCCCTTAATTCAAGACGTTGAATCGGGTGATCATTGGGTGAGAATCGCGCCCATGGGTAGAAAATCTGATTCGGGAGTCTGGTGTGAAATGCAAACAACGCCGGGGAAAGGGTCTGCGTCTCGGTTGTTAGAAATTGTTGAACAAGGCGTTGCAACAGAAAATTACTAAGCTCGGGGGTAATGCATTGTCATGTTGCAAATAGGCAAACGATTTTCCCGGCAACGAGACGCGATGTTTCTAATGCGCCTTTTCGCGTCAGCTTATCAGCGGGAGTCAGCTGGAAAGCCTGCGAGAAATGGAACTGTCAAAACACGGTGACGCCCCCAAAGGCAAGAGACTGACTCTGCTCATCCTCGAACCGGTGCGGGCGAGTTCGTTGTTCCTTCGCATTCGGGCGGTTAGATAACGAATCTCGTGACCATCACACTGGACAAGTTCGATTCACATTCGTTGTGGGGTTTCGCTGAAGTGGTTCGTTACTTGCGTTTTAGGCAATGGCATAAATAGGCAATGGCATAAATAGGCAATGGCATAAATAGGCGATGGCATAAATAGGCCATGGCATAAACTTGCACGCATGCCATCGTGCGATGTTCTTGCGCGGTTTCGGGCGCAGTCTGCGGCAATCCTAATCACTATGGATAGATGCCCTCTTTGGATTAGTGGCGTTTCAAAGTCTGAACGATTTTATCGCTCCGATTTACCGTGTTTGTGGACGTTGCACCGATCTAGCAACATCAAAGAATCGCGTCAGCAAGCGATAGCGATAGGCTCGGAGGTTCGCAGCCGAAAAATCGTGACGAGAATCACGTCGCTAGCGTTCTTGCTGGATGTGGATTTCGCGACTGAGGGAAACCAACAAACGACAATCTGGCGGCAGTGATTCGCGAACGAGGGTGCGGTTCGACGAAAAGAATTCGAGGCTAGTTGCGACTTGCAGCAAAAGTCAACGCAGATCGCCCATTGTGACTTGCTCGTTGAATGAAACACGCTAGGTTCCCCTCTCCGTTCTGGTTAAATACGTACTACCCGAAAGACAGAATGGTTACCGCCGAGTGGTATGTGAATCATAGCGAGCACCGTTAGGTGCGGTTTCGTCACTTAGAGATCGGCGATGTTGCAAGATCAGGCTTAACCCCCCAGATACCACCATGAATAACAGTTCACCACTTTGTCTCGCGGCACTCCTGGTCGCGATTGTTAACTTCGGCGAAAAGGCTGAAGGCGGGATCATCTATAACGTCACGAACTTTACCGCCAGTGGCGGAGATTTTACCGAGATTTTTTCGGCAAGTGATGTGACCGGTACGCTCACGGGTGTCGAGGTAGACCTTGTCTTCACGGACAGCAACAGTGTCACTTGGGGTAGCGACTTTACCGTCCTCGTCTACCAGGAATCAGATTTGAAGTTCCAGGCTGGCGGCTATACTGATCAAGATGCTGATGAAAGGTTAACTTGGGCTAATGGTAACTCCGCCAATGATGGTACCGAGGTTAAAGATGCCCTTTCTCTATTGACTTCTCTTGCGGCTCCGCTATCGATTTCAATTGGCAACGGTTACAACTTCGGCGGGAATGGGACGTGGAACGGTACACTCACCCTCGTTGGCCTAGACGAAGTTTCAAATGATTCCCCTGCCCCTACGAATGTTGTTCCCGAACCAAGCTCACTTGCGATCTTTACTCTTGCGTTAGGTATGGTCGGTACTCTTCGTCGTCGAAGAGATGCAAACGTATAGAAGCGATCCGATCCGAGAGACGCGGGCCGCCCATAGCATGCGATCCGGTTGATATTCAACCGCTGCTGTAGGAGCAAGTAATGCGGCTCAATGTTGATCTGATGATCGTGGCCAGCAGACTCAGCTTTCTAGATCCCGTTGCAGTCCGGTGCCGCGTCCCAGCGTTTCTTGTCAATGCTCCCTAGAGATATTGTGATTTCGGAGCATTACCGCGGAGTCCCAGGCTACCGCAGCTTCTAAACTAGCGTCGACTGCTTCTGACCGAGATTGAATTCTCAATCATTCCACGCTTTATCTCCCTGAGGGCCTCTTGTGCGTATCCGGTTTCCTGTCGGATGCGGTTTATCTTCAGCAGCCAATAAATGATTGAGTTTCAGTATTGCATGCAGTTATCAAGCAGCAAGCAGTTGTTGGAAAGTAGGCATCGTGCAAAGAGGGAAAGTTTCACGTTGATCACCCAATGCCAAGAATAATTGGGGGCGGAGATTAAACTGATGTCGGACGGTTGTGTTTCTCACTGCCATGTGAAGGTTTTGTCAACTTTAATCTGGAGACGCGTGCGTGTTTCATTTGATTGAGGACGAATGGTCCGATTTCCCATCCAGCTAAACCGGATCCGATTTTTTGAAATACAGTGGTGTTGAGCCATTTTGTCCGCGGGGTTTCCGGAAAAAATACTTCCAATTTCTTTCTGATCTATACCAGTGTTGTTTAGGGGGCGACCCGTGTTTAAGGCTCCAGTTTTTGTTGTTTGCGGTACCCTTGCGATTCTGGTGTCGGGCTGCGGGATTGAATCTTCAGACACCCATGCGAAAAAATCACCTGCAACCCCGGGTGCTTCTGACGGTGGGCTCCAGCAGGCCAGTCTCGACTCTGGCAGTCGTCTCTCGACCGGCAAATTTGTAAAATTAACGGGCGAGCAGACGGGGTTACATTTCGTCAATGAGCTTCAGCTCAAAAATAGGCGTAAGTATTTACTGAACGGTGCGGGCCTCGCGACGGGGGATTTTGACGGGAAGCGTCCCAATAATTGTTGAAAGTTGAAAGATGGTCTCCCGAAGGGCAGAA
>JARGNK010000251.1 GCA_029213145.1 Rubripirellula sp.
ACGCAGCCGCCGGTCTCGATATCCCTGATCATTTGTATGAATTCGAGTTACAGTTTTTCTACCGGCGTCCCATTCGGGATCGCTTGTCCTTCCTCACCATTGTGTCGCCCTCGATCCGTAGTGACCTAACGACTAGCAGCAATGCGTTCCGACTCTTTGCACTCGGGCTTTTCAACTGGGAATGTGTCCAAGATCGGTTGACGTTATCGCTCGGCGCGGTAATGCTCGGCCGCGCTGACCTCCCAGTTCTGCCAGCCGTGGGAATTGTTTGGACGCCCAATTGCTGGACGAAGTTCGACCTGCGGTTTCCACTCACAAAACTATCATTTCGCCTCGCCAAGAATGGCGGTCAGAGCGAAACCTGGGCTTACGCATCCGGTGGTATTGGCGGAAACACATGGGCCGTCACCCGCAACACCGGCCAGACCGATGAACTATCACTACGGGACTATCGCTTTTCGATCGGCGTCGAGCGTCTTGTGGATGGCGGTGGCGGTTGTTTTCTGGAAGCCGGCATCGCACTTGGTCGCCGCCTCGAGTACGAACGCGACACCACGGAAATTGAATTTGATGACGCCGCATTGATCCGCGGCGGCTGGCGTTATTGAACTTGCTGTTTCGCCTAACAATCAACTCGCAAACACAGCCGTAAATCTGCATCACTGCTGGTGGGGCGGATCAATCGACTTGCGCCACCGAGTTAACGCACTACTTGTAAAACTCTGGGGGATGTGGCTGGACACCCAGCTTCTCGTAGTTGAACCCCGCCTTAAGTGGCTGATATTCGCCAACGGTTTCCACCGAGCTATCAGGGCTTATCTCCGCTTCCATGCCAAGTCCCCAATACACGGCATTCACGGTCAGCCGTTTCACACCAGCGTTCTCAAAATCCTCGGCCGAACCCATCGTGAAGTGGAAGATCCGAGTCGGTCGACCCTGTTTACCGGTCCATGTTTTTGTCCACGCTACGGGCAGCGGTTCTTTACTCTCGTTCGGTGCTGCATCGGGTTCAAGATTAATGAGTGGCTGCCCCAACACCAAGGCTTTGCAATCTGTGGGGAACGGAGACTTCTCGTTGTGGCATCGGTAGACATCAGATGTACCCCAGATATCGTCCACGCCCGTCAGGATTGGATGCGTTTGGTTCTCCTTCACGATGATCCCACGAGTTGATTCGCGATGCCAACCTCCGTGATGACCCATGAAGGTTCCACCAAGCAACTCACGCAGTGAGACTCGATTGCCATCGTGCATGTAAGGCTTACCACCCCAAAAACCATGATTTGCTGTTCGCAAAGCAATCAACGGCTTTCCAGAGTCGAAGTAGTCGTGAAAATGCTGCATCTGGTCGTCGGGAAGTTGCATAAATCGAGACAACCAGATGACACAATCAGCATCGGCCAACAGATGTAGCCCGGGAATATGATGGCGTTTTGTTTTGTCCTTGAAGGGCGCAGGCAGGGTCGGATCGACTTCGCCTTGATCGTTCACCGAAAACAACACCGTACAATCAAATCCGTGATGTTTTGACAGCACCTTTGCCAACATAGGCATCGACTGTTCACTCCGGTACTCCTGCTCGGCAGCAACCAGAACCACGTGCTTCCCTTTGCCTGGACCTTTGTCGCCCGTATACGTGAGCCACGCTTCGCTGGCAGTTTCTGAATCCTGTGCTTCAGTCAATTCAGACGGCACAGCTTTGGCATGAGCGATCACAAATTCGGTGAGTTTTTCATTTGTAAACCATCCCGACCACATGTTGTGTCCCTGCCCTTTCACCACATCGAGCTCCATGCTGCCGCCAAGTGCTTTGTATCGCTCTGCAACCGTCTCTGAATTTGCCGCGAGCGGAACAACTGTGTCTTGGTCACCATGCGTGTGGAACACTGGAACTTTGGCTTGAGCCAATGCTTCCAACCGATCAATTGGGTTGTGATTCGCTAACTGTTGTTTCAACTGCTCGGGCGTCAATCCGTAAGCCCCACTTGCTCTGTTCAAACCGGGATAGCTCTCCAGATTGCAAACGGGATAGATGCCAGCGATTCCGCCTACCGCTTGTGGATTCTCGACCGCCCAACTGTAGAGCATCAACCCACCGCGACTTCGCGCCAACAACACGGGACGCATACTAAACTGACGCTCCGTGACCAAATAGTTGTAGAGCCCGCTATACAAATTTCGCCCATCTGGGCTACCGTACGATTCGCCGACATCGATTCCAGCAACCGCGATACCCGCCTTAGCAAACCGTTCAAACATCCAGACTTCTGCCTTGCTAGGCAAACCCTTCAGGGTCGGCGCGTACCAAACCCAGGGTGTATTCGGCGTGATCTCCTCGGGAGCAATGACGAAAGCATCGTGGCCGTCGAGACGAAACGACTCTCCGGCTAAAGGGAGAGATTTTTTGCCAGGTGAAATCTCCTCCGCCGGCGCACCGCTGAAGCCACCAATCAACAGCAAACCGAACGCAAGCAACCACTGAATTGAACGATTCATAACATCCCAAACATGTATATCGAATTTCCGGCAAGACAGAATGACTTAGACTCTCGATCTTGTGTTGGAATATTCTGACATTTTCTCGCTGATTTCACGACCGCCATGCAGGAGCCGCGATCGCTGGTATGCTGAGTAGATCCGATCTGCCAATTTTCGTAATTCTGGCGGTTCAATGACGATAGGTTTCGCAATTGGGTTTGTTGAAAGAAGCAGTGGAGATCCATGACGTCGAAAAACGGGAAGCCCCTCTTTTGCCTCATTGCTTTACTCTTCGCTTTGCAGATCCCCGTATCTGCCCAACAGAGCGTTGAATCCGAACCGTCGAGGGATCCGAAGGCGAATGGAATCTCAACAGCGGATTCGGATAAATTGACGCTCAATCAACTGAAGGCGGCTGGGTCTCGCCAAGCAGATGGCCACCAACGCTCAGATGACCCGAGTTCGGGCATGTTGTTCGATCGGAAGCAGCATTCGGATTCAGGAAAGCCTCCGGAGCCTCAACTCGACATTTTTGAAAATAGAATTGCGCCAATTCTCCAACGAACTTGCGTTCCGTGCCATGGTCCTGATCAGGAAGAAGGCAACATTCGAATCGACACACTCGATCCAAATTTAGTCCAGGGTGATGACGTCCCCTGGTGGCTCGAGGTTTTCGCCGTACTGAGCAATAGCGAAATGCCGCCTCCCGATGAAACGGAATTGTCGGACGGTGATCGGAACGACGTCATTGATTGGCTTTCGACTGAGATTCAAACAGCATCCGCAGTACGTCGCTCCTCGCAGGAATTCAGTTCATTCAGGCGAATGACGCGCTACGAATACAACTATGCCCTGCAAGATTTACTGGGACTGCCGCACGACTTTGCCAAAGATTTGCCTCCGGAACCATCTTCCGAACATGGTTTTCAAAACAGTTCAGAGATTTTGCACATGTCTGTCACGCAGTTTGAGCTGTACCGAGAATTGGCTCGCAACGCGTTACAGACAGCGGTAGTCCGCGGTGAGCAACCGCAGCCGTTGTATTGGGGAATCACGATGCAACAGGCGGCCGCCAGCTATTGGGAAACACAAGAATCGGCACTTGAAAAAATCCGTCAAGAACACCAAGCGGACCCCGAAAAGCTGTCACAAGAATTGCAACGCAAAATCGCAAGCTTTCAAGTTCGGCATTCTCGCGCCCACTACCGCAATGAAATCAATGGTAGAACGGCGGTAGCGAATTGGCGCTACGCCGGCGCCAAATATGCACACAAACCAAGTTCGACCCGTCCAGAAACCCCAGACAACTCGGAATGCGTCGCGGTAATTCCACCGAAACAGAGGTTGATTGTAGAACTGGGAGATCAGATTCCTGAAAAAGGAACGCTGAGAGTTCGCTTTCGTGCATCAAGGTGCTCAACCGAAAACGTTTCCATCCCCAGCCTACAACTGGAATTTGGTTGGCAGGCGAGTAATGACTCACAAGCCACTGTGCGAATCAGTGATCACGAAATCTTGGTCGATGCTCCACCGGGAAGTCCCAAGTTCTATCAGTGGGACGTTCCATTGAGTGATATCTATCCACGCAATACAGTTCGCAAAGTGACCAACCTGGGAGACCTACCAAGTCCATCTGAGTATCTCAAGTTCGCCAACAGCACTGCGTCGCAGGGTGATGTCCAAATTGACTTTATCGAAGTCACCGCACCGGTTTATGACACTTGGCCTCCGTCTTCACATACGCGTATCTTCATCAACCGCGATGGGCAATCTCCCGAATCGAGCGATGCCAAGGATGTCCTGTCAAAATTTATGCCCCGAGCCTGGCGACGACCGGTAACAACGGACGAGATTGAACAAAAGCTTTCAATGTTTACGAAGATTCGGCCCCAGTGCGATGACTTTCAAGAGGCGATGCTCGAAGTCTTGGCAACGGTCCTTTCATCACCAAAATTTCTGTATCTCAGTCAATCGAATCGCGAAGACAACGACGGCAATTCGAAAGAGAATCAGTCAATTCACAACAGGCGACCACAGGCTCTCACCGAATATGAACTTGCGACCCGAATGGCAGTGTTCTTATGGTGCAGCACGCCGGACCAACACCTGTTGGACCTCGCTCAAGATGGCAAGCTGAGTGATCCAGCAATCTTGGACAGTGAAGTCGAGCGGATGCTGACGGATGTTCACTCACACCGGTTTGCCAAACACTTCGTCCGACAATGGCTTGACATGCAGCTTCTTGATTACCTGCAGGTTGACCGAAAAGACTATCCGCAATTTGATCCAACACTCAAGGAAGCGATGCAAGAGGAACCGGTCGCCTTTTTTTATGAGGTATTGCGGCAGAACCACAGCATTCTCGATTTCCTGCATGCTGATTACACAATGGCGAATGAAAGACTGGCACAACACTACGGATTGAAGGATGTCTTTGGAAATGAGTTTCGTCGAGTAGAGCTGGATGCCGCGGATCAGCGAGGTGGCCTCCTCACGCAGGCTGGACTGCTAGCGATGAATTCAGATGGTAAGGATTCACACCCACTGAAACGAGGCATCTGGTTGCTGGAAAATTTGTTGGATGATCCGCCGCCACCTCCACCCCCCGCCGTACCTGAAATCGACATTGCGGATCCCGCGATCGCCAAGCTGACCCTCAAACAACGAATGGAAGATCACCGCAATCAAGCAGCCTGTCGGTCATGTCACATGAAGATCGATCCATGGGGGATCGCACTGGAAAATTTTGACGCGATCGGGAGTTGGCGAACTCACGTGCAAGGCGAAGTGGTCGATGCTTCAGGTATCCTCTTCAACCGACAACGCCTTGACGGTGTCGATGGATTGAAGCGTTTTTTACTCAAAAATCGGCAAGATCAATTCACGCGAGCAGTGGTGGTCAAACTGACAAGTTACGCACTTGGCCGACCGATAAGATTTGCTGATCGAGCAGAAATAGATCTCATCACGGCGAATCTTCGGCAACAGGGTGACGGCCTGGCCACGCTGATCAAACTGATTGTCAAGAGCGACCTCTTTCGAACGGAGTGATTGATCCGTCTCTTCGCGTTGCTGCGATGGAAAGCATCCAACAAAATACCCGGACTCCCCAGACAGAGTGCTCTCAATCAAAGGAGCTAGCCATCGCCTCAGATTTCAAAGCATTCGTTTGCGGATTAGCGTTTGCCTATAAATCAAGCGTCCAGGAGACTCCGCTATTGATCACGGTTAGCCAACGAAAGACAATCATGAGAGACGCGACTCTTAAGGGAAATCCAGTTCATGCCCACCCACCTTCAAACACTTGATCGCCGCCGTTTCCTTCGCGGTACCGGGATCGCTTTGGCATTGCCTTGGCTGGAGTGCACTTCAGCAATTTCGAACGAATCAGGTTCGGCAAAATCACGCAAGCGACTCGCTTGCTTCTATCAGCCGGATGGGGTGCCAATGCCGTTACCTGAGGATCCGGCGTACACCGACTGGTCCTGGTTTCCGCACGGCGGCGGCAAGGACTTTAAGTTCACCAAATGCTTAGATCCCTTAGCGCCTTATCGGGACGATCTGACCATTCTCTCAGGATTTTCTCATCCTGCATCACGAGCGATCCACGGTCACTCCAATGCCGACCAATTCCTGACGGGCGCAGCGACTGGTCCCGCCGGAACCTACCAGAACTCGATTTCGATCGATCAAGAATACGCGGCTCACATCGGTGATCAAACTCGCATCGCGTCACTTGTTCTTAGCACGGACGGCGGAATAGGCACCCCACGTGGTGCGCACACTCTCTCATTCAATCGGAGTGGCCGGGCGATGCAGGCCGAACATCGCCCCAAACGAATCTTCGATAAGCTCTTCGTAAAAAGCGATCAACAAGCGGCACATCGTCTCGCACTTAGCAACAGCGCTCTCGATGACCTGATGGCAGATGCTCGCGATCTGCGACATCGATTGTCTCAACATGACCAGCGAGCCCTCGATGAATATCTGCATTCCGTTCGCGAAGCCGAGCTTAAAGTCGAGAAAGCCAAACGGTGGATGGACATCCCTTTACCGCAGGTCGACACCGATCACTTGAAACTCGACATCACGATGGATGACCCGAGAGGTTATCTGCAAACAATATTCGAGTTGATCTTCCTTGCTTTCCAAACCGATTCCACACGTACCGTTACCTATCAACTTGGGCGGGAAAACGGAATCGGTGTCAGCGATTATCTTGCTCGGGCGGTCGGCTTCTCACTGACCCACCAACTTTCCCACGAGACAAAAGATCCTGGTGGCTGGAAAAACTTTGGAACCTATTGCAACTTCATCAGCGAAGAATACGCACGCTTCATCAGCCGACTAAAAGACACGCCCGAACCGGGTGAGACCGGCAACATGCTCGACAACACCTTGTTGCTTTTCGGCTCTGCATCGAGTGCGTTCCACCTGTCTCGCAACTATCCACTAATCCTGACAGGTGGAAAAAACATGGGTTTCCGACACGGCCAATACCTCAATTACGCCGGCCAGAATCCGCAGGGCGGCGCTTGGTCAGGCGGTCAAGAGCCATGGCAAAAAGAGGTCGCTCACGAAGATATTCCGCTGGCAAATTTGTTTGTCACGATGCTGCAACGACTCGGTGTCGAAACAGAACAGTTCGCGGATAGCACCGACACATTCGACGAGGTTTGACGGTCGATCATCACGAACTCCCAAACAGCGTCACGAAGCCCCGGGCATCCTTATTAAGTCCAGCTATTGATGAAGTTGAGACTGCTGCGAGAAAGTAATGATCGCCATCTCGGGATCGGGATGCAGAGCTTTCTTCACCCATGACTCTGACCTAGAGTGAAACCTTAAACGCCTTGCAGGTGATTTGCCAACGCTCGCTTGTAGAGGCGATATGTTCCATGACCATAAAAGCTGAATCACCAGCCGAGGCGGCCTCAACGACTTCGCTGATGACACCTCTTTTTCTGCCAGGTCGCCTCAATGCTTGAAAGACCACTGATGGCGAGAACACAAAATCAGGGAATCCAAGTTCATCTTCTTGGCCGATGTGTCAAGATACCGCACATCCTGGGTGCCGCCGTTTAACATTCGTGTGTTGGTTGCTTTCAATCACTCGTGAAACTACGTGAGAGACGAGTAGGGAACAGCCCTATGGCTCCTGCGTAGTATTAGCATCGCCGAAATTGGCTGGAACGGATTCCCCAGCCGATTGAAGTAACAGCTTATTAGCTGACGGACGGGGCCGCAGGCGTTGAACCTGGTTCCTGAAGAACATCTAAGTTCGATCGAGCCACTTCTGAAGTTGGCGATCGCGTTGGTTCGGGTCGACCTCGGCAGTGAGTTTCCGTCTAGAAATTTTGACGCGTCGCAGCCCACTACGTCATTTTATCCACGAACGAGATTTTGGTTACTTTCACACTGGTAACCGTATCGTTGGTCATTGTTCGCTGCGGCGGCAACATGACTTAACTGCAGGGATTTCTGGCTATCGCGACCGCCCCGGCAACTACCATCTCGGTGCTTAAGAAATTTCGATCCGAGGGCCGGGTTACAGTCAGTACGCGTTTCTTGGTTGCCATAAAATTTTTTTTCTGCATTGTGATGCTTGGAGTTTGGATTCCTGGCGATTCAATTCTCTGAAACGCTTGTACTATGTCCCCGGCAAGCTTGTACTATGTCCCCGGCAAGCTTGTACTAT
>JARGNK010000025.1:0-11183 GCA_029213145.1 Rubripirellula sp.
GGACGAAATTGAAAACTCTTGTGTGATGCTGCCTGGTGATCACGGTTTGATTTTCCCCGGTGGTTACTATCTGCAAACCGGTGAATTTAAACGGTTTGATCACGGCCTAAGCGACATGCGTTATCAACGCACCATCGCTGCCTCCAACGGCGAAGATTACCTCTACCTGTTTTACAATATTGAATCAGGCACCTACGTTCAGCTTCGTTACAACTTGATTCGCCAGACAGTGGAAACGCCGCTTGTTTGCCACGGGCAAACCTTCTTTGAAGGTGGTGAAATGGTCTGCTTCAAAACACAGGAAGCAGCTCAGAAGCATCATGCGGTTCAGATTTGGCAAACGCCCTTCACCGGTCCGAATTTCACTCCCGAAAATCAAACGGATTCGTTGCTGTTCAAAATTGGCAACAAGGAAATCGTTCGCGGAATGGCTGAGTGTAGCGAGATCATTCAGCTGATTGACAAAGATGACAGCTACGAGGGTTTGTATGTCGACCTTGGCAAGAAATCCTCGGATGTGCTGGATAGTTACTTCTGGATCGCCAAGCCGGAAACGGAAAAGCTGGCTGAGCCTTTGGAAACCATTCGAGAAGCATCCAACGCGGCTGTTGAGGAGTTTGAGAAGGTTGTTCGCGTTCGCCGCGAGACCAGCAATCGGAGTCAAGAGGTCGAATCAGCTATCGCTGATTTGGTGAAAACGATTCAGCGGAGTCGCTTCGAAACAATCGATGATTTTGTCTCCTCGCTCGCTAGCTTGCGAGAACAGCGGGGACACGCGTTGGGTTTAAAGGAATTACGGTATGTCGATGAAGCGTTAGTCGGGCAGTTGGAGGAAACGACGGCAGAGTGGGCACAGCGGATCAGTCGTCGGTGTGTCGATTTCTTGCTGACGCCCGGTTCCCTTAGTCCCTATGAAAAACGCGTGCAGCATGCGGGTGAACGTGTTGACGCAGTGTCAACAGTCGCCGAAGCGAAAACACTGGAGGAAGACATCGATGAAGCTTCTTCTCAATTGGAACTGCTTACTGAGACGGTCAGCAATCTTCGTATCGATGACGCCACGAAGCGGACGGAGATCATTGACTCGATCGGCAATGTTTTTGCTGCACTCAACCGAGTCCGAAGTTCACTCAAATCGCGGGTCAATGATCTTGTCAGTGTCGAGGGAAAGGCGGAATTTGCATCGCAGTTAAAATTGCTGGAGCAGACCACGTCGGGCTATCTGGACGTCTGCGATTCGCCAGAACGCTGTGATGAGTATCTGACCAAAGTGATGGTGCAGCTGGAGGAACTTGAAGGGCGATTCGCTGAGTTTGATGAGTTTGTCGTTCAGTTGGCACAGCGGCGTGAAGATGTTTACGCCGCCTTTGAATCTCGTAAAGTTCAGCTGGTTGAAAAGAGGAACCGGCGTGCGGAATCACTTTCTGCCGCAGCATCGAGAATCCTGTCTGGAATCGGGTCTCGGGTTGCGAAAATGGAAACAACTGATGAGATAGCGGCTTACTTTGCCGGGGATCTCATGGTTGAGAAAGTTCGCGATATCATCGATCAGCTTGGCGAATTAGACGATGCGGTTCGGGTCGAGGACTTGCAAAGTCAGCTGAAAACAATTCGTGAAGATACAGTTCGCCAACTCAAAGATCGGCAGGATCTTTACGAAGATGGCGGCGATGTAATTCGTTTTGGCCGTCAGCGTTTCGCTGTCAACACACAGCCGCTTGACCTGACAACTGTGCTTCGTGATGGCCAGATGTGCCTGCATCTGACCGGGACCCAGTTTTTTGAGCCTTTGGTGGATGACGCACTCGATGACGCAAAAGACCTTTGGGGCCAGGAATTGGTCAGCGAAGATAGTAGTGTCTACCGCGGTGAGTATTTAGCAGTCGATTTATTCGAGGATTTGATCAACGCTGGCAATCCAATCGACTCCACGGAAATTGACTTGGCCTGGGTTCAGGAGCAAATGGGGGGACGGTACGACGAGGGATACTCCAAGGGAGTCCATGATGTCGATTCCAACTCAATTTTGCAGACGCTGCTTTCAATCCATCAGCAGATCGGTTTGCTGCAGCATTCGCCCACGGTCCGAGCTGCGTCATTGCTCTGGTTTAATAAATTACTGGATGCAAAAACTCGCAAAGCGATGACCGATTGGATCGGTGGGTTTGCAAAGCTTGCGAGTGCCTATCCGAATGCTCGGCCAGCGGTTGAGTTTCGACAACGATTGGCCGAACTGTCCGAGCAGACGCAATCGGTCTGGGGGGAGTTGTTTCCAAGCGACGTTACACCTGCGCGAATCGCAAATTATCTGTTTGATGAATTAACTCACGCACCCAAGAAACCGATTGCCAGTGGTCATGCCGCTGAGTTGTTTGCTGAGTTTAGCAGTGCACTGCCCGAATCTGACCGCGCAAAATTGCTGTCCAATGTGTTGAAAGGTGAGTCGGATCCGATCCGGGGATTTATCCTGGCACGCAACTGGGTCGATGCATTTCTGACAACGCATGCAAAGACCGACGAAGTCGACACGGCAACCGATTATCGCGACGAGCTAGCGTGGATCGTTTTTTCGGGAGGCATAGAAACAAAAAAGGTGATGGACGTCACCATTGCGAAAAATCTTGATGATGTCGCCGGAAATCATCCGCGAATCAGCCGTGGTGTGCTGCCATTGCACTATCACGAAATGTTGCGTCGTGTTCGGGCTTATCGAAGGGATGTGGTTCCTCGGTATCGACGCTTGCATCAGACGAAAACCGACCTCGTTGATGCGGCCCGCGAAGATATGCGTCTGGAGGAGTTCAAGCCCCGCGTTTTGACCAGTTTCGTAAGGAACCGATTGCTCGATGAAGTCTACTTGCCGTTGATCGGTGACAACCTAGCGAAGCAAATGGGTGCCGCCGGGGAGGACAAACGCACGGATCGAATGGGGTTGTTGTTGCTGATTTCCCCGCCAGGTTACGGCAAGACAACTTTGATGGAATATGTTGCCAACCGTCTTGGCATTGTGTTTATGAAAATCAATGGCCCTGCGATTGGGCATGCAGTCACTTCGCTTGATCCAAGCGAGGCGCCAAATGCGGCCGCTCGGGAAGAGGTTGAACGCTTGAACCTCGCCCTAGAAATGGGCGACAACGTGATGTTGTATTTGGATGATATTCAACATACGCACCCGGAGTTTTTGCAGAAATTCATTTCGTTGTGCGATGCGACACGAAAGATCGAAGGCGTACGCAACGGAAAGACACGAACGTACGACCTTCGTGGGCGACGTGTCGCTGTGGTGATGGCCGGCAATCCGTACACCGAGAGTGGTGAGCGATTTCAAGTCCCTGACATGCTCTCTAACCGAGCGGATGTCTATAACCTCGGCGAAATCATTGGGGATTCTGCAGATGCCTTTGAGATGAGTTACCTTGAGAATTGCCTGACGAGCAACACAACGTTGGCACCCTTGGCGACCGCGCCCCCTGATGATGCTCGCGCTGTGATTCGAGCCGCTGAGCGAGATTCGTTGGAAGGGATCGAGCTTGAAAGTAACTTGTCGATGGATCAGGTTCGGGATATGTATGAGGTGGTTCGGAAGCTGCTGCGTGTCCGTGATGTGGTTTTGAAAGTGAATCGTGCCTATATCCGCAGTGCAGCACAGGCCGACGCCTACCGGACCGAGCCACCGTTCAAGCTACAAGGTAGCTATCGGAACATGAATCGAATTGCCGAGCGTGTTGCCGCGGTGATGAACGAAAAAGAGCTGCAGACCCTGATCGTAAGCAGTTACGAGCAGGACGCCCAAACGCTAACGACCGACAACGAAGCCAACGTTCTGAAATTCAAAGAATTGATGGGAATCCTGACAACGGAAGATCAAGAACGTTGGGATTCCATCAAGTACGCTTTTGTCGAGAGCGTGCGGATGAGTGGATTAGATAGTGAAGATCAAGCCGGACAGTTGATGCGGCAATTGGCATCAATGCGAGATGGACTCGAGTCGATTCGTCAAGTCATTTCGCGAGCCATTGCTGTTGGCAGTGAAGGCCAAGAAGAGCGAATGGATGCCAGGATTGATCTGCTGAGGCAAAGCGTCATGTCGACTGGAACCGAGCTGTCAAATTCACTCAGTCGAACCAGTCAGCAT
Source organism: Rubripirellula sp. (assembly GCA_029213145.1). Lineage (GTDB taxonomy): Bacteria > Planctomycetota > Planctomycetia > Pirellulales > Pirellulaceae > Rubripirellula. Next base: position 4,136 of record JARGNK010000025.1, read on the forward strand.
CTCGAGCAATTGTGTGAGCAGCAGATTTCAGATCCGCCTGAGCAGCGGTTCTTGGTGCAGCATAAAGTGCCTCGGGTGATCGCCGATTTGGTCAAAGGTCAGTTTCACCTGATGCAGGAATGGATGCGCCCGCTGCTGGAGGAATCAATCGATACGGGACGCGATCTTGAGCAGCTAAAGCAGCAGCTCGAAACGGTGCTTCAGAGTTATCAGGAAGTGGAAGCGTCCTTTCAATCGGCTCGTGCAGAGCGTGACAAGCCACCATCTTAGCTCGCTTGAATTGGTGGTTCCTCGGTGGTTGTGGCGAACCGAAGACCCTATTTCCGGGCACGAATTGGTTCGCCATTTCGATATTTGATGCGGAACCTTTTCCTGGATGTTGCCGCTCGTTTGCTGCATTCTGCGGCGGCGGCCCAGCCATCATGGCTGGCATGTGATTTTGGTACATTGTGCCCCGTGCGAATAAGGAGAATGCGATGTCATTGATACCACTGAAAACACTCGGGCGAACCAATCTTCCCGTAACACAGTTAGGTTACGGCAGCATGGGGCTGCGAGGGCCTCGTACCTGGGGCGTGCGAGTGGTGGACGATGCGTCGGCTGATCGATTCCTGAATCGAATTTTGGACGCGGGAATCAATTTTATCGATACCTCCCCTGATTACGGAATTGCTGAGGAACGGATCGGGCGTTTTCTGCATACGCGGCGGCGAGAATATTTCCTAGCGACGAAATGTGGGTGCGTTTACACGCAGCACAGAGACCATCTTGAAATTGATCATCATTGGAAAAAAGAGGTGATCGAACAGAACCTCGAGAAGAGTCTCTCTCGCCTGCAAACCGACCACATTGATCTTCTGCAATTTCACGGTGGTGATGCTGAAACCCTCGAGCGAAGCGGATTGATCGAACAATTGCGATCTTTTCAATCACAAGGCATGATTCGGTTCATTGGTGTTTCGAGTAAGATTCCAAACCTGCCTGGGCTAATCGAATTAGGCGTGTTTGATGCATTTCAAATTCCCTACAGCTGTTTAGATCGACAACATCATGATCTAATCACGGCGGCTGCCGAGACAGGCGCTGGGATTATTATTCGTGGCGGAATCGCGCAAGGTGGTCCCGAGGCTGAAATTCAACGTGAGGCATTGAACGAACGATGGATTCGCGCCAAGCTTGATGAGGTACTGCCCGAAGGTATGCCGAGGGCAGAGTTGATTCTCCGTTACACGCTTTCGCATCCTGACTGCCATACGACAATTGTTGGAACCTGTAATGATCACCATTTAGAAGAGAATCTGAATGCCGCGAAATCAGGATCTTTGCCCGAAGACCTGTACCGCGAAGTGACCCACCGGGTCATGTCGATGTAAGCGTTTAGGGTGGACACGTCTTGGCATGGTGCCAGGTGAAGAAGATTGCCTGAATCTGATCCAGGGCTGTTGGCTCGTTTGCCAAAGATCGTTTGCCAAAGATCGTTTGCCAAAGATCGGGGGCAGTTTTTGCTGCGTTCGATTTGATGCGGCACTCACCACGCGGTATTGCGGCATTAAACGAACAATCGACGCCGCAGCATTCCTAAAGTGGCGGTTTGACGGCGATCGAATTTGGTGCGTCGGCTTGCGATCTTGACGGCTGCCTCGAATTGATTCCGTCCCAGGAAAATCGTTGCCGGTTGTTCCAGTTCGGCTTCTTGGGCGATTTTTTCCATCAGTCGGTGCCCTTTACGTTCGAGGTGATGAGCGCGACACAATTCATTCAGCATTCCGTAAGGAGTGTTGATTGCCGCCGGCGCACGGTCCCACCATTTATACATGGCAATGCCAAGTCCGACCGCAATGACAGGGATCAACAACCACCAAAGTCCAGACTTATCGACATGTGCCGCCTCTTCGCGATATTGAAGGCTTACCTCTGCCATATGGGTTTCTGCAAGCAGCAAAACGGCGAACGGGGAGATGGTTAGCGCGGGCATGGCTGGGATCGTACGTGGTGCGGTAGGAAATTAGTTAGAGTGTGCGACTTTCTGGCGTTTTTGGAGTGATTTGATTGCTACGTCTTTTACTGGGCAATCGGGTAGTTCGGTCATTTTTTGGAGGAGCTCCAGTGTCCTTTTCCCGGTGGCTGATCCCATGACCTCGGCGGCCTGCGCGCGAGCTTCTTGGTGGTCTTGTTGAGTAATTCTTTCAAATGAATCCGACAAACTATCGACCGCAGCTAACGCGTCGGCCATTGCAATGGCTTGGAGCCGGTGATTTAGAACTGGGTGCCGCAATGCATCACGCACCCGCTCGATCGTATTGGGATCGATGCGCTGCACAATACTGCCCAATCGGCGACGACTGCGCGTACGCAGCGATTCGAAATGTCCGAGCATCTGATCGGCGTGCAATGGCTTGAGAACCAGACGCACGCTATTGACCAAGGCAGGATCAGGGTGATTGAGTAACTCGATCAAGCGTTGCAGGAGATGAGCATTCGGATCAGCCAAGATTTTCTGTTCATTGCCATCAGCAACGGGAAGTGCTGCCCGCATCCAGAGTTCCGCTTGAGGTACCTCGCATTGAGTCATACCGAAGGCGGCAGCGGTATTTACTCCTTCGCCACCCCGTTGGACGGAACCGGTGATGAAATGAAGCATGTCAATCAAATCTTCATTTGCGGCAATATACGTGTGCGTTGCCGCTGCCCGATGTTTTGGCTCGATGTCATCCAAGATCGCCTCGCCGCCACGAAGTGACTTTGGAATTCCCAGTTCGCGCAGGTTTCGCAGGACCTTGGTCGAAGGGTCAGCCGTAATGGTCTCGAGTAACGCATCGCGAAACTCCCGGTCTTCTCGGGAATGAATCAGTTCGGCGATCTGCGGATCGATTTTTCGTCGGCGGATAAACCCTGCCAACAGATTGATGACGCTCGGGTGCTTGCTCTGGAGCAGCCGTTCACAGATCCATTGCTGGGTTTTTGATTCACCGGATAAACACCGACGCAGGTCACCATCACCCCATTCGCTGATCGCTAGAAACGCGTCGATCAGCTCATGGTTGCGATGCATTGAAAATCGGCTGATTGATTCGACCAGCTGGCTACGAGCAGGTTTGCGAACAGTTGCTTGGTCTCGATCTTTCCGGGCCTTCATGCCGAGCGGTTCAACGAGCGTGAGAACGATGTCGGTGGCTCGTTGTTTGAGCGTGTCTGAGACGCTTGATTCTGCCAGCATGATCAACTTTGGAAGGACTTCGAAGATCTCCAGGGATTCGGCCGCGTCCATGGCCAGTTCCAGGTGATCATTGTTGGGCTCCAGGGCTGCCGTGACTGCCGGCGTAATCCACTTTTTTCTGGGCATCAAGCTGTTAACGTCGGCTTCTCGCAACTTTTTCCAGTTTGCTAAGACCAACTCGGACGCGCGTTTTTCCGGTCGAGCTGAAATTGCGGCCAAGGCGGCGCGGCGCGTGCCAGCGTTTTCGTCGTCGAGGGCAGCGATCAGCACATCGATTGCCGCCTCATTTCGAGTCATTTTGAGTGTCTCGAATGTTGCTTCTAAACCCCGCATGGTTCCCTCTGATTCAGATTGTTCGATTTACCGCTTCTGGCGGTTTTATCGCCGCGAACGATTACATCGACGCCACACTCCCATCCCCTGGGAAGCGTAGCTTGCTAACGGGGGGTGGCAAACTGAGTAGGGGTTTTCGGAATGTTCGGTGAGGTGGCCAAGGCAGGTTGCCCCGGAAAATCGGTTTTACCCTTCTAAACTGCCGACTGAATTCAGTCACAAAAATGCCCCCTTCAGGCCTGCTTGGGAGACACGTTTTCCATCTATAATGCTGGTTCATCCGTAACAGCTGTCCATGAGATATTTTTTGTCTCACGCTTCCCTTTTGGAATCGCTGTCACGTGTGTTGGCCGGATGATTTATGCTCGCTCGTTGAAATAATTGATCATGCACACAGCTTCGCAAATTTTGGAAAATGAATTCCTCGAAGTTCGAGCCAAGTTGCTTGAGGTTGCCGCGACTCTGGACCGAGTCGATCGCTCTGCAGCGGAATCTGCACCACTCGACGCAGGCGCACAGTCATCCCGAGACCGGATTGATGCTGCGATTCAAATTTTGCTCGACGAGGGTTCCGGTCGCGCCGAACGGTTGCAACGATTTTTTTCACGCGAATACGAGAAAGACTGGCGTCGCGAGATGGAAATTTGATCCCTGGTCACCGCTGAGCTTCTAACCCCAGTCAACACGCGAAAGAACATTTGAGAGCGATGGATTACATTGACCCACATATTCATATGGTCTCACGAACCACGGACGATTACGCGACTCTGGCACGCATGGGCTGCGTAGCAATGAGCGAGCCAGCATTTTGGGCTGGTTTCGATCGTGGAAGTGCTGATGGTTTTAGGGATTATTTTCGGCAGTTGACTGAAGTTGAACCGAAACGAGCGGCTCAGTTTGGGATTCAGCATTTCACTTGGCTGTGCATCAACGCCAAAGAAGCGGAAAACGTTTCTTTGTCACGAGATGTCATCGCCATGATTCCCGAGTTTATCCATTGCAAGAACGTGCTTGGAATCGGCGAAATCGGTTTGAATAAGAACACGAAGAATGAAGCAACCGTGTTTCTGGAGCATCTTGATTTGGCTGTTAAGTTCGAGCAGCAGATCCTGATCCATACACCCCACTTGGAGGATAAGTATCAGGGAACAAGGATGATCTTGGACATGCTATGTGATGATTCTCGGATCGATCGGACGCGAGTATTGGTTGATCACGTGGAGGAGCATACGGTTGATGAAGTACTGGGGCGAGGTTTTTGGGCTGGGATGACGCTCTATCCAGTCACCAAATGCACACCGGCAAGAGCTGTAGATATGATCGAGCGTTTTGGTGGCGAAAAACTGCTCGCAAACTCAGCGGGTGATTGGGGGCCGAGTAAGCCGACAGCGGTGCCCGATCTTATTTTTGAGATGCGCCGCCGCGGTCATCCCGAATCATTGATTCGGAAAGTAGTGTATGAGAATCCGATCGAATTCTTTTCTCAAAGTCCAAACTTTTCTTTCACGCCGCGCGATAATGGTTTTAACCCTGCGTCTTAGCAGGCTGCGTTTATTCAGGAAGCTATGCCATACGCTTCGCGTCTGTTCGGTCATATGCTCGCCCGGATTGTGTCGTTCGACTGGTCTGAAAAACTTGCGATGGGAACATTGTCCGGCTGGACATTAGGCATGCACCGGAATGTACCAACTGCTACTTCGGATGCACATTGTTCCCCGGAACCAATCTAGCCCGGCTTTGTGATCCGTCTGCGAGGCATCCATCGGGACGTTTTTTTGTCTATAACCAATCTGGAACTTTTCTGAGCTGGGCGGTCGCCGAATTAAAACGTCAGCAGCTTCGTTGCCTTTTTTAAATGAACGAGCTGCGCGGGGCCGAACGGTCCAGCGAATTCACAAGAAAGCGGCGATAGTCCGGATTCAAGCTTTCATCGCAAGATGATCGGAAGAGTCCGTTCGATTGAGTTTTCCGCCGTTCATCCAGCATCGACCGGACTGGTTGATACCTTGCTTGACCCCCGAAGTGATTGAATTTATGCACACCACCTTCGGGGGTTGGTTCGCCTATAATGGTCGGTTTCTGCAGACCCGCACAACGGCTCACGTGTTCTTAATCGATGGACTTGCAATGGTTCGAAACCTATTCGTCGGTGTTTTGCTGACCTGTCTTTCAACTCACTTCAGCGTGGCCTTTAGCCAAGGCTTGGTCCCAGCCGATGCACGCTTGTCACCACTTAATCGGGTTGCTTTTACCGAAGGACCGGCATGGCATTCCAGCGGCAGTGTTTTCTTTAGCGACATTGAAAACAATCGCATCATGCGGCGTGACGCAGCGGGCACGTTGCACGTCTATCGATCGCCATCGGGTAAAGCCAATGGTTTGGTCTTCGATTTAGAAGGACGATTGATCGCTTGTGAGGGAGGCAATCGCCGTGTGACACGGACTAATCCTGATGGTTCGATTACGGTACTTGCGGAAGGTTACGAAGGGAAAAAATTCAATTCGCCGAACGACGTGACTGTGGATTCGAGGGGGAATTTGTATTTCACTGATCCGCGATATGGGAATCGTGACACGGTTGAGATGTTGGACGAATCCGGAAAATCGATCGAAGGTGTTTACCGAATTGGACCGGATGGTCGAGTCACAAGGTTGCTAAAGCATGAAATCTCGCGACCCAACGGCGTCGCGGTCTCTCCTGATGATCGCTACCTGTATGTCGCTGTCAATTCCAACGATGACCAAGGTTCTTACCGAGAGTTGTGGAGGTTCGATTTCGATCCAGCACGAAATTTGGTGGCTGGTTCCGGAAAGAAAATCTTTGATTGGGGATCCGATCGTGGACCTGATGGAATGGCAGTTGATCAGTCGGGGCGACTATTCGTTACCGCGGGTTTGAACTACGCAGCACCACCGCATGAGACCGCTGGCAAGTATCGAGCTGGAGTCTATGTGATTTCGCCGGAGGGCAAGCTACTTCAGACGATTCCTGTCCCGATTGATATGGTGACCAATTGCACTTTTGGCGGCGCAGATCGAAAGACGCTCTTTGTGACCGCTGGACACAAATTGTGGAGCATCTCAGTCAAGGAGCCTGGTTTTACGCAGTGGCCAAAGCAGTAATCCGCCAGTGGTTGGCGATGCGTTTTCGTCGCATTCAAAAAAATCTTTCTATCAATCACTCCGTGATTAAAAAAGCGTAGCGGAGGTTTCGGTGCTTGAATTTGAAAAAACAATTCCCCTATGCAGCTGTTGCGATGAATTTAAGTCGACCACTGTTTGCGCTGATGATTTCGTGCATGGCACTGCATCTCGTCGGAACTGCCGACGAGATTGAATTTCTAAATGGGGCCACGATGAGTGGCACCGTGATTGAAATTCGAAAAGAGGCAAAAGAGTTTGACTTTGAATCCAAGATAGGGTCGAGCACATCAATTCGAACCTATCCATTCAAGCAGGTTCACGCAGTGAAATACCGCGGCAAGCGGTTTGTTTTGA
>JARGNK010000025.1:11193-11401 GCA_029213145.1 Rubripirellula sp.
CGCCGCGGAGAAGGTTCGACTCGACTCTGACGGGAATCCGATTCGTTCTAGACGAGAGATCGAGCAATTGATCAAGCAGGTTGGCGCATCAGACCCTCCTTGGTGGAATTCGACGCCGCTGGATTTCCCAGACACCCTCGATCTCAGTTGGCCAATGAAGCCGGAAGGTGGATGGAACAACCGTAAAAATATGGGGCAGTACATTTGG
>JARGNK010000025.1:11411-16403 GCA_029213145.1 Rubripirellula sp.
GAATCCATCCAAGTGGCAGGGCGGCGTGAAATTGGTACACCATTGCGTGACGCTGCATGATGGCGACCGTATCCGAGTGCAACGCGATATGAAAACGCTTGGCAGAATGTACTTCGAATTGCTGCAAGATTTTCCTCGTGCCGCTTATTGGTTGAAGCGAGGCGGCGCGGAGAAAGGAAAGCACACGGGCGTCATGCTGGCAGAGTGTTTTTTCCGCTTGGGAAATCCCAAAATGGCGGGCGACTATTTGGTTTCTCGATCGTACGATGCGGGGGCTGCGGCCCGTGCTGTCAAGCTGTACGGAAATATGGGGAGGTTAGAGGAGGCATTGGAAATGACGCAACGAATCGCCACTACCAATGCTTCTTATCAGGGATTCATCAATGCCGGCGACGCGCTTCGAGAGGCGGGCCGTTTCGAGGAAGCGATTGAATACTACGAGAAAGTCTTGGCTGACAAAAACTTTCGTAATGAGGATTATAAAAAACGCTTTCTCGCGCGTGCGAATGAAAGCATCGAGGCGATCAATCTATTCGAACGCGTTGACGTCAAGGCAGTGCCCGATGGTACATATGAAGGGACCAGCACGGGATACAATGGTCGCTTGAACGTCGCGGTGACCGTGACCGAGGGGGGCATCAAAGCGGTCAAAGTGACTCAGCATCGGGAAAAACAGTTTTACAGTGCGCTGACTGATACGGAACAGGCAATTTTGAAACTCCAGACGGTACGCGGGGTGGACGGCACCAGTGGGGCAACGATCACCTCGCGGGCGATCGTGAATGCGACGGCGCGAGCGTTGTCTTCGGCAGCCCAGTAGATCTGGCATTGGTTAACAGTTGACGTTTTTGCGTTCATTGCTGTTCAAGCATTGCGAGATTGCGCTAGTTGGGGCAGGACAAGTTACAGAATCATCTTGGGCCATCACCTATGTCGCATGTTGATTTGCAGCCATTATTGATCGCACTTTTGGTTCTTTCGGCCGCGGCCGTCTTGATCTTGGTGATTTCGAGATTCGACCATCGTTCGAAAGCCGTGTTGCGGCTGGATTGGTTTTTGCCGGCCATTCTGAGGCAAGCTACTCCTGCCCCCAATGATTCAAGACAAATTGGTCGCTGGCTTCGCAATTTGGTTCCAGGGAGTTGGCTCAGTGATCACCGAACAAAGCGGCGTGGTGAGATGCGCCGTGGTCTGCGTCGGCTGGGAGTTAGTTGGCTCGCATCTCCGCCGCGTAGGTTATCGCAAACCGTTTGCATGTTGCTGTTTCTAATTTTATTTTTCTATACTTGCTGGCCCTATACTGCGACGCCTCGGGTTGCGGGCGAAACGTCGCCAAGTTGGGCGTTCGCGGAGATCGATTCTGAGACTGGCAACCTCTCTTTTCGCAATCTTACTTTTCGTGGCGGCGAAGACGCTCGCTGGTTGACCGAAGACCCGTTGCTTTATCTGCACCAAGAGGCTGCAGTGGAGGCAGCGTTACCGGTCGCATGGAGCGGTTGGGAAGGCGACGTCGCATTGTTTGAACCGCTTCGCGAGCTGACCGATTCAGAAATCCAGAGCTTGTTCACTAGCAACGAGTATTGGGTTGTCTCCCAGAATGCGCCGAATGCTTGGCCGTCACACTACGCAGATGATCTGCATCGTAAAGAATGGTTAGCGGCTGAGTTGTTTTTGGTAGTTGACCCACTTGTCAGTTTGTCGACAGCGATTGCTTCCCGTAGTTGGATTTGGTCATTGGTCTGCGCGGCGGTTATCTTGCTTGTTTGCATTTTGGTACCACGGGGATTTTGTGGGTACATCTGTCCGCTTGGGACCACGATCGATCTTTTTGATTGGGCAATCGCCGGGCGGACCAAGCGTTTGCAGGTTCCGAATGACGGTTGGTGGGTGCATATCAAGTACTACCTGTTGGCTGCGACTTTGGTTGCGGCGGTGTTTGGCGTGTTGATTTCAGGCTTTGTTTCGGCGATCCCGGTGATCACGCGGGCGATGTTATTTTTGGGGGAGCCGTTGCAGAGCGGAATGCTCAGAGACTGGCACTTAGTGCCCGCGTTCCATGTCGGCCAAGTGATTTCGATCTTGATGTTTGCCGGCATCTTGTGTTTAGGGTTTTTGCGGCCTCGTTTTTGGTGCAAATATGTGTGTCCCAGCGGTGCCGTGTTTTCGCTCGGGAATGTCTTTCGTTTGACGGAACGCAAGGTCGAATCTTCATGCATTCACTGCAATAAGTGCGTCGAGATTTGCCCATTCGATGCGATAAAACCAGACTTCACCACTCGCACGACGGATTGCACGCTCTGTCAGTCCTGCGGGGGTGTCTGTCCGACGCATGCGATCAAGTTTGTGGAACGTTGGAACGTTGTGGAGCTGAAGTTAGAGAATGAACCGCGGACTGGTGAGACAGCGATTGGCCGCCGTGGCTTTCTCTCGCTGGCAGCCGGCGGGGCGACTGCCGTGACTGGTGGCGTGGTTGCGTCGGGTGCGGTGCGGGCCTGGGGTGCCAAGTTGGACGATGGAGATACCGTACGGCCGGTTCGTCCACCGGGGAGCGTTCCCGAGCAAGAGTTTTTGCAAATGTGTATTCGGTGCGGCGAGTGTTTCAAAGCCTGTCCGAACAACGTGCTCCAGCCCGAAGCGTTTGAGCAGGGGTTGGAAGGAATTTGGACTCCGATGGTGCAAGCGGACTGGGCGGGATGTGAGTCGAGTTGCAACGCCTGCGGTCAGGTTTGTCCAACTGGAGCGATTCGAGCTTTACCACTCGAGGAGAAGCGAGTCGCGCGGATGGGTTTGGCGATCGTGAACGAAACAACCTGTTTGCCGTTTGCGGGACAAGAGGATTGCGACCTCTGCGTGCAGGAATGTAACGCGGCCGGATATCGTGCGATTGAATACATCCAGGTTGGCACGCAGGCAGATGAATTCGGCGCACCGATCGCTGGTACTGGCCGATTAGCACCGGCGGTGGTGGATCATCTATGCGTTGGTTGTGGCCTATGTCAGACGCGATGCTACGGAATCAATGTCAAAGAAAAGGGCGTGTTGAGTCAATCTGCCATTGTGGTCGAGGCTGGGCCGGGAAAGGAGGATCGTCTCCTGTCAGGATCTTATTTGGAGCGACGCCGGCAAGAACAGAACGAACGAGTCAAGCAACGGAATTTGCCTGTTTTGGATTCGTCGTTGGATTCGGTCTTGCCCAGTCAGGGCGAATCTTTTGAATCCGACCAGCCCCCAGGCGATGACGAAAATCCGTTCGGTCTATGACAGGATTGTCAGGCTGGTAGAATCGCGATCAACGTTTTACCAGCGAACGTCGGTTGGAACCCCAGTGGTCCGGTTGGCGAAAGCTGCTGTTTTGGTCAGGTATCCATCACTAAAAGCATTTGGGAAAGATTCGTGGCACAATTAGCACATCACGTGTTTTTTAAATTGAAGGACAACAGCGAAGCAGCTGTCGAGCATTTGTTGGCTGAGTGTCGAAAGTACTTAGATGATCACGATGGCCTGGTCGGGTTTTCGATTGGGACGCAGGATAAAGAATTGGATCGCGAGGTCAATCAAAATTTTGATGTCTCGCTACATTGCATTTTTCAGGATCGCCCGGCCCACGATGTCTATCAAACGGCTCCACGGCATCTCCAGTTCATCGAAGCGAACAAAGAGAATTGGGCCGAGGTGCGTGTCTTTGACAGTACGATTCAATAGTTCTTGTGGATCGCAGGTTTTGGGGTGGGCTGGTAAACGCAGCGAGGTCGTTCAGCCCGCTATTTTCCGGATCGCCAGTTTTTTGTTTAACCGGCTTTCTTTATAGCCGATTCGCAGTGCTTTTTTTCAGTCCGGCCTTGGGATGACCTAAAGGCTAGGGGAAAAGAAATTGCGATGGATGAACTGGGCCGCAGGATCCTGGGCCGCAGGATCCCGTCGACGAGGTACAATAGACGAGCCTCCCTGCCTCCCCTTAGTGCGACCCGTCCCATGAGCCGCGTAACCTTTTTTCTTTCCGTTGCGTTTCTTTTTATGGCGGAAGGATTCTGTCTGGCTGAAGAGTCACGACCGATTCGTTTTCGCGACGAGGTTCAGCCGATCTTACGGCGACACTGTTATCGCTGTCACGGCCTCAAGAACCAGGAGGCCGGGCTGCAGTTAAATCGTCGTGGTTCAGCCCTCTCGGTTGGTGATTCTGACGAGCCGGTCGTTGTGCCCGGTGATGTGAATGCGAGCCTGTTGATTCATCGGATTCAGAATGATGCTTACGGGGACATCATGCCCCCAGATTCTGATCCCTTGTCGAGCCGCGAAATTGAGACACTGCAAAACTGGATTGCTCAGGGTGCTGTTTGGCCTGATGATTTGTCCGAACCGAAGCATTGGGCTTATCAACCGATTGTCCGACCCGAGGTTGATTCCAAATTCGAGCTTGATCCCAAATTCGATGGCCCGTCCGAATCCAGCGCCGTAAATGCGATCGATTTTTTCACGGGTAAAAAGTTGGAGGCTCAGGGGTTAGCACTCGCTGAATCTGTCGATCGATCTCGATTGATCCGTCGCGCCAGCTTGGCACTGACAGGGATTCCGCCAACACCCGAGGAGGTCGCCTCCTTCGTCAATGATTCGTCAGCCGATGCCTATGGGACCCTTCTGGATCGCTTACTTCAGTCACCCCGTTATGGTGAGCGGTGGGCTGTGCCGTGGTTGGATTTGGCGCGTTACGCCGACAGCAATGGGTTTCAGGCTGATCAGATTCGTGATAACTGGGCGTACCGTGATTGGGTGATTCGTGCCATTAATGGAGGGCTTCCGTTTGACGAATTCGTGATCGATCAGTTGGCGGGAGATTTACATGACGATCCGACGCTGGATCAGCGAGTTGCGACAGGTTTTCACCGAATGACGACTTGTAACGTCGAAGCAGGAGTTCACCCGGAGGCGAATCGTGTCAATCAAGTCGTTGACCGGGTCAACACGACCGCAACTGTCTTTCTGGGCACAACGCTC
>JARGNK010000025.1:16424-25502 GCA_029213145.1 Rubripirellula sp.
GACTATTACCGGGTGTTTGCGTATTTCAACAACACACCATTGGAGGTCAAGAATACGGGGGGAGTGACGTGGGATTTTTCGGGTCCGAAAATGGATTTGCCATTGCAGGATGCGAAGCAACGCCGAGTCGACCAACTTAGTCAACGTATGCTGGAGTTGCGAGAGCGACGTGACCAGCGTGTAGCAGAGAGTGAAGATGAATTTGCGAATTGGCTGAGTGAGTTTCGTGATCACTCTGGTCCAGATTGGGCGCCGATCGTTCCCGAGACGTTTGAATCGTCGGAGGATGAGGAGTTTGAAATTCTTGACGATGGCGCAGTTCTGCTGACCGGAAGTGTGCCTGATACTGTTGATCACGTGTTCACGCTCAATTGCGAAGGCCGCCGTGTCTCAGCGATCCGCATTGAGGCATTGACTGATCAGGCGATCCCAGGCAAAGGGCCGGGGCGAGGTGATCCCCAAAGGTCCAACATTATCCTAAGTGAAGTGACGTGCGAACGGATCGTCGACGAGTCAGTGTTCCGATTGGACCTTAAGAACGCTGCTGCTGACTTCTCTCAAAAAAATTGGGACGTCTCGAATGCGATCGACGGAAATCGCAAAACTGGTTGGGCGATTTCGCCGCAATTCGGAAAGCCCCACTGGGCCAGCTTCGTTTTGAGCGAACCAATTGTGATCGCGAACTCTGAACGATTACGCGTGACCCTCGGCCAATATTTCGGAAGCGGCCGCGTGATTGGCAAGCCTCGCCTCTCGATCTACTCAGGTGACCCAAGGTTTCTCAGTCTGCCGCCATCGCTTCGCAAGTTGGCGGAAAAGAAAAAGCTGAATGGAGCGGATCAAAAGAAATTGCGGACAGCATTTGAAAAAAGTGATCCGATGCTGGCTCGTCTGGACACCGAAATCGCGGAGCTTCAGAAGCAACTCGAGCAACTTAAGCCTGATACGACACTCGTGATGGTGGAGTTGGATCAACCGCGAGAAACATCGGTAATGATCCGCGGCGATTATGAGCAATTGGGGCAAGCCGTGAATCCCGGAACTCCGGCGTCGCTACCTGGCCTGGGCGATATCAAACAGACAGGTAACCGCATGGAATTTGCGAAATGGCTAACCTCTCCCCGCAATCCATTGCTGGCACGTGTGACAGTTAACCGCTGGTGGACTGAGATTTTTGGTGCAGGTTTGGTGCGGACCCCCGAGGATTTTGGGACGCAGGGGGAGGAACCGAGTCACCCTGACTTGCTCGATTGGTTGGCATCGGAGTTGATCATTTCGGGCTGGTCTCGGAAGCACATTCACAAGTTGATGGTTTCATCCAAGACGTTTCGGCAATCCGCTCGTGTTAACCCCGATTTGCTGGAGCTGGATCCGCAAAACTACCTGCTCAGTCGTGGTCCCCGATTTCGATTGACTGCGGAATTGTTAAGAGACAACGCACTGGCGATTAGTGGATTGTTGAGTGATTCGATGTACGGACCACCAATCATGCCTTATCAGCCGGAGAACATTTGGCGGAGTGTGGGAAGAAACCAACCGAAATGGAAAGCTGCTGTGGACGCCGATCGATTCCGACGCGGCGTCTACGTCGTGTGGAAACGTGCTGCGCCCTATCCGAGCTTCATTAGCTTTGACGCTCCAGACCGAGGGAGCTGCACCGTTAATCGTGGTCGAAGTAACACACCCCTCCAGGCATTGACTTTGTTGAATGATCCCGCATACGCCGAGATGTCACTGTCTCTAGCCGACCGGATCCTTGCCAAGTTGCCTGATTCGGGGGATCAAGAACGAGTCGATTACGGTTTCCGTTTAGCGGTTGCCCGCGCCGCGACGACGTATGAAATCAGTGTGGTGCAGCAGTTGTTAGAAGCCGAACGGGAACGGTTGCGGGCGAATCCAGCACTGATTGATCAGCGAGTAAAGCCTGCGATGGGTGTGATGGAGTTGCAGACCACAGATCGCTCGGAGTTGGCCGCTTGGTTTGCCGTGGCCAATACGCTCTTGAACCTTGATGAAACGATGTCCCAATGAATTTGAATCATTCGAATCCTTTGATTCCAACGGCAATTGGTCGTAGGACGTTGCTGCAGCGAGCCGGTTTCGGGATCGGTGGGATGGCGCTTGCGGAGATGTTGAATGGCGACGCCACAACTGCGAGTGATCGCGCCGTTGGTCCAATGGCAGTGCGGCAACCCCATTTTGCTGCGAAGGCAAAGAATATCATCTACCTCCATATGGTAGGGGCACCAAGTCATTTAGATCTGTTCGATCAAAAGCCCGAGCTACGACGTCGAGGTGGAGAGACTTGTCCTAAAGATTTGTTCGAGTCTAGCAAGTTCGCGTTTGTGCGTGATTTGCCAACTCTGCTAGGAACTCCGGACGAAAAAAAGTATCAGTTCACCAGGTGTGGTGAATCTGGTTTGCCGTTGTCAAATTTGTTGCCGAACCTACAGGGTGTCGCCGACGAAATGGCGTTGATTAAGTCGATGCACACCAATGAGTTCAATCATGGTCCCGCACAGATGTTTATGCTCAGCGGATTTGGGCGATTTGGCCGGCCAAGCATCGGATCGTGGTTGAATTACGGACTAGGAACAGAGAATCAGGATCTTCCCGGTTTCGTCGTTTTGATTACTGGGAATGTGCTCGGTGCAGGGAGTCCGGCCTGGGGCAGCGGATTCTTACCGAGCGTTTATCAGGGGGTGGAATTTCGCAGCAAGGGTGACCCTGTGCTCTTTCTGTCGAATCCTGAGGGTGTGGAGACGAATTCTCGCAAGCAAATTATCGATACGGTTAACGAGCTCAACCGTGAGCAACTCTTGAGCATCGGCGATCCCGAAATCGCGACACGCATCAGTCAATACGAATTGGCCTATCGGATGCAAACGAGCGTTCCAGAGTTGATGGATATATCTTCCGAACCGGCAACGATTCATCAGCTGTACGGAACCAAACCGGGCGAAACGAGTTTTGCCAATAATTGTTTATTGGCGAGACGCCTGGTCGAACGTGGTGTGCGTTTTGTTCAATTATTCGATCAGGGCTGGGATTCCCACGGCAGTGTTTTCACGAATGTGGCGAACAAGGCGAAGCAGGTCGATCAACCGATCGCCGCTTTGATTCGCGATTTGCGGCAACGCGGTCTGCTCGATTCTACCCTCGTCGTATGGTCATCGGAATTTGGGCGGACTCCGTTTGCCCAAGGTGCGAATGCTGGCGGAGCCAATTCAAAGGCTGGGCGTGATCATCACAAAGATGCGTTCACCACTTGGGTCGCCGGCGGGGGAGTAAAGGGTGGCATGAGTTACGGGGCGACCGACGAACTGGGATACACCATTGCGGAGAATCCTGTACATGTGCACGATTTTAACGCAACGTTGATGCATCTGATGGGACTTGACCACGAACGTCTGACGTTTCGGTATCAAGGCCGGCAGTATCGTCTCACCGATGTCGAAGGAAAGATCATCCGCCCCATCCTTGCGTAGGCTTGATCATCGAGACTGTTGCCAAGCTGATGCGTTGTCTTTCTGGTACGGTGAATCTGGATCGAAGTTGCCCAGCAGCATGCTCAAGCGAATTCGATTCAGTCTTTTGTTTTGTTGAACCCGGTTTGATGCACGTGTTGCAAGCTTGCATCAACGGCTTGGATGATTTCGTCGGCGACCGCCTGTTCGTCTTGGGCTGCATTGATGATTGCGGTGTGAGGACCGCTATTGGGCAGTTCCTTCAAGAACGCTTGACGCACGGCTTCTAAATAATCTTCGCCACGTTTTTCCATTCGATCGGCTGGGCCTTCAAAGCGATTCATTGCTTCGCCAGC
The DNA here is from genome assembly GCA_029213145.1 of Rubripirellula sp. GTDB lineage: Bacteria > Planctomycetota > Planctomycetia > Pirellulales > Pirellulaceae > Rubripirellula. Next base: position 20,248 of record JARGNK010000025.1, read on the forward strand.
AGGCATGTCCAATAGTAGCGTGATCGTTGGCGTCAGTCCCCCGTTGGCCAATCGTCCGAGTTGCCAAAGTAGCTCGGGAGATGCTTTGCCACCAACACTTTGGTAGACAACGTTTGCCAATAAAAAGCGATCGGAGATGACGGTTTGACCTGCGGCCAACGCAGGTTGGATGGTCGTTTCAACCATTTCGCACCGACTCGCCATGAACAGCATCGCCTCAGTACGGCGGTGCATTTCCAAGTCACTTTCAAGTAGCAGTTCTCGCAACCGCATACCGATTGGTGTGCTGCCAGGATCGCGCACAGTCAGAACATCGCTTCCTTGGGATTGCAGATATTCGGTCAGTCGTTTGATCTGGGTTGACTTACCAACGCCGTCGATACCATCGAGCGTGATTAGCAGCGGCGGACTTCCTGGCTCGTTCATTCGGCAATGTCCTGGATGCGAATCGTGTGACTCAGGATGAGACGCGCGGCTTGTTGCTGAAACGATCAGGTCCGCCCACGATCGGCAGATGTTGGTAGTCGATCACCTGCCACTGGTCACCATTTTTTTGGAACTTTAGGATCAACCTTCGTGGTACACGATAGGATTGTCCACTATTGGTGCCGCTGAGCTCAACCTTTGCGACGATGTCGGCATCCGCTTCAGGCGGGAATGTCCCAGCGATCAACTCGATGCTGCGAGTCTGATTGACGCGAGCGAGTTGGAAGGTCCAACGACGAAGTTCAGCCTTGGCTTGCGCACGTGTCGTTGGATCGGCGATGATCGCCACTGCCGCCTCGTGATCGTTCGCTTCGACAGCGGCAGCGATTTCGTGCATCCGCGACTCAATTTGTTCGCGGTCGGTTTCCCATCGGCTTGCGATCACCCAAGCCAATGGGATCAGCATTAGGAAAACTAGACCAGCGATGCCGACCGGTTTCTTGCCGGTTTGCAGCCAGCCATAGATCAATGCGAACGCCATCGCCGCCAACATCACGCTGGTCAACAAAGGGCGTTCGGCAAGTAAGCTTTCCATTGAAAAGTCACAGGAGTTGTGAGTTGACGCTTGGCAACTACTTCTGGCGGAACAGTGGTCCGCCATACAGAGCGGTGTCACCGAGCATTTCTTCGATCCGCAGCAGTTGATTGTACTTTGCCATTCGATCACTGCGGCTGGCCGATCCGGTTTTGATTTGCCCGGTGCTCAGGCCAACGGCGAGGTCCGCGATGGTCGAATCTTCGGTTTCGCCGCTGCGGTGACTGCTGATCGAGGTGTAGTTGTTGCGTGCTGCCAATTGGATCGCGTCGATCGTCTCGGTCATCGTGCCGATCTGATTGACTTTGATCAAAATGCTGTTTGCGATTCCCTCATCGATACCGCGTTGCAGTCGTTCGACATTGGTTACGAACAGGTCGTCGCCGACTAGTTGGACTTTGTCACCAACGGCATCGGTCAGTTTTTTCCAGCTGTCCCAGTCGTCTTCCGCACAGCCATCTTCGATGCTGCAAATCGGGTATTTACTGCACCAGTCAGCGAGGAAGTTGACCATGTCGCCGCCGGAGAGTTGCTGCCCGTCGATGGAGTAGGTTTTCTTTTCGCTGTCGTAGAACTCGGTGGAGGCGACGTCGAGGGCGATCCAAATTTGCTCGCCAGCGTTGTAGCCTGCTTGGTCAATGGCCTGCAGGATCACATCGAGAGCTTCCTGATTACTCTTCAGGTCGGGAGCAAAACCACCCTCGTCGCCGACCGAGGTGTTGTAATTTTTCTCCGACAGGACCTTCTTGAGGTGATGGAAAACTTCGGTGCCAGCTCTCAGTGCGTCACTGAAACGGTCAAAGCCGAGTGGCATGACCATGAATTCTTGGACGTCGACGGAGTTATCGGCGTGCTCACCACCATTAATGATGTTCATCATCGGTGCGGGCAGCAGTCGCGCGCCAGCACCGCCAAGATAGCGATACAACGGCTGTCCGGTGGCGGAAGCTGCTGCATGTGCCGTTGCCAGGGAAACGCCCAAAATGGCGTTTGCACCGAGGTTTTTCTTGTTGGATGATCCGTCCAGTTCGATCATCGCTGCGTCGATTCCGGCTTGGTCGGTGCCGTCCATGCCTTGCAGGGCATCGGCAATTTTTTCGTTGACATTGTCGATGGCGGTTTGGACACCTTTGCCCATAAATACCGACTTATCACCATCGCGGAGCTCCCAGGCTTCGTGGGCTCCGGTGCTTGCTCCGCTCGGAACTGCGGCCCGACCGTGACTGCCGTCGCTCAACAGGACTTCGCATTCGACGGTGGGGTTACCGCGGCTATCCAAAATTTGACGGGCGTGGATGGCTTCAATCAGGGTCATGGGAACCTCACGGAAATTTGATTTGACGGCGGGTTAAATTGTTTTGTTGGCCGGCATTTTGTCCAATGCGGCTGCCAATGACTACCCGCCCGGAAACAGGGCGAATGTTGGCCCTGGCGGACAGGGATTTCGATGCCTGGCAATCACGGAGATTTCTCCGGCGGCTCACTGAGGTGAGAGCGAACGGCTCACTAAGGTGAGAAACTGGTATTCCCGAGATTTCGGGGTGGAGCGGAGCCTTGCTGAGCCCGTCAAAGAGAGTGGAAAACGGGCGATTAGGTGGTTTGAGCCGATCGGGTAGCTATTGGTGCGTGCTTTGGGTCATCTTTGCGTGCTCTGGATTTGCGTGCTCTGGAGTGGATTTCATTTCCTCGGCCACAGAAGCGTTGCGTTCCCAATCGCCGGTTTTCCGCCTAGCAGCGAGCAGCTCGGCACAGGATGCTTGCCGAATAGCGATGCTTTGCTGAAGCTTGGTTCGCCGCTGAAAAGCTGAAAAGAGGTATGCTCTGCGTGAATATTGAAACGAAAGCGTTTGGCGTGAATATTGAAACGAAAGCGTTTAGGAGGATCTGAAAAGAAATGTTTACCGGTTTGGTCGAAACAATGGGGAAAGTGGTTGAATTGATTGATGATCCCCCCGGCAAGCGACTGCGAATCGATTGCGGTTTGGTGGCGGAGGGAGCTGAGCTTGGGGATAGCATTTGCATCAATGGATGCTGCTTGACAGTGGTTGCAATGGAGGCAGGCCGGCTCGATTTTGAAGCGGGTGAAGAAACGCTGTCTCGTACGAATCTCGGATTGCTGAACGTGGGAGGACTGGTCAACCTTGAGCGATCTTTAGCAGTTGGCGATCGACTGGGTGGGCATTACGTCACGGGGCATGTGGATGCGGTGGGTACACTCGTCGAGCGACGGGATGACCCACCCTGGGCGAATTTGCGGTTTCGAATGCCGGAACGATTAGCTGGCCAAGTGGCCGCGAAAGGTAGTATCGCGATCGATGGAATTAGCCTGACCGTGGTCGACGCTGATTCCGATTCGTTCACCGTTGCCCTGATTCCTCATACGCTGGAGGTGACGACACTCGGAAATCGCGGCATTGGTGATGAAGTTAACTTAGAAACCGATGTGCTTGCGAAGTATGTTCAACGGGCACTGGAGACGAAGAGCGAGGGGTGAAGAACCAGGGATAGGAGATTCGGGTGCCACGCAAAATAGCAGTGGTTCGCTACAATCCTGGTTGCCTCCACGACGGCCCGTGTGAATCTCGTTTCTTTAACGCCATGTTTTTGCTTTGAATCAACCTAGACAAACCGCCACGTTTCTTTCCAAACGCCTCGCTGCAGCTGGCTTGCGCCCGGTTTCGCGGTTCGGCCAGAACTTTCTGATCGATTTGAACCTGATCGATTTGATTGCCCGTTCGGCGGAACTGACCAAGCAGGATGTGGTCCTGGAGATCGGCACAGGGGTCGGATCACTGACGAGCCGTTTAGCGGATGCCGCAGGCGCCGTATTGAGTGTTGAGATTGATAACAATCTGCACCAATTGGCGAGCGAGGAACTGGAGGATCGCCAAAATGTCAAATTGATCCACGGCGACGCCCTGCGAAATAAAAATACACTTCGCGATGATTTGATGGACCAGATTCGGGATGCCAAGTCGCGGCTGGGCGAATCCTCACGATTCATGTTGGTCGCGAATCTTCCCTACAACATCGCAACGCCGATCATTTGCAATTTGTTGCATCAATCGCCACCGCCGGACCGAATGGTCGTGACGATTCAGAAAGAATTGGCCGATCGGATTGATGCTCAGCCATCAACGAAGAGCTTCGGTGCCCTTAGCGTGTGGGTTCAATCCCAATGTGAATGCGAAGTGGTTCGAGTTTTACCACCGACTGTGTTTTGGCCACGGCCCCAAGTCCATTCGGCAATTTTGCGGCTCGATTTGGTGCCCGAAAAACGTGCCCAGATTGCCGATTTGAAATATTTTCACCAAACCGTTCGAGCTCTTTTCTTTCACCGCCGGAAATTTCTCCGCAGCGTCGTGATCAGTGCAATGAAAGGTCGTCTGCCAAAAGCCAAGATCGACGAGATCCTGACGAATCTGGGGTATGACGAAACGGCAAGGGCCGAACAGTTGGAGCTTTCGCAGATTCAGCAACTAGCGGAAGCCCTTCGTGTTGCCGAATTGGCCGAGAGTGATTCGGACACTTAAAACGAATCAGAAGTCTGAAATTTAGAACCCCGTCGAGGTGCTCCCATGGATAAACTGCAACGTCGGCATGCTTTACTGGCGATAATTGCCGCGCCTGTGGTCACGGCCGGTTGCAGTCGCGATGAGGTCAGCGAAGCGACCGAGGAGATGCCGAATTCGGTTTTGCAGAACACCCGAATTGGTTTGCGGGGATTTCAACTTGTCTCAATGACCGTTGGGCAACGGATCATTTTCTTGCCAACGCCCGGCGTTCGCGTGCTGGGCGTGGCACTGCTCGTCTCAGGTCTAGTGACCTTTCTGGTTGTCGAGTACTTAGACGTCGAATTGAAACGGCGGATGGTGAAAGAGGAACTCTCCGATACAGAGCGGATTGCTGCCGAGTCGAGTCTTAGCATCGAATTCCAAACAGACAATGGCTTGAAGGAATTGGTCTCGCTGGGCCCGAATCAATATGAAGAAGTCAAGGAGGTACCGACCGTGGCAGCCAGCGCAGAAGAAGCCAGCGCAGAAGAAGGCGGCGCAGAATAAGACAGCGCATAATAGGACAGCGCAGCAGCTAGCAGGTAGAGAACTAAGGACAGGCGAGGCAAGTGGCTAGCAGTTCTATGGGCGAACGGAACTAGACAACCGAGTGGCCGCTTGGATCTTTGTGTTCCTGGTTAGCCAAGTCTGGCAGATTGTTAGCCAAGTCTGGCAGATTG
>JARGNK010000025.1:25602-58170 GCA_029213145.1 Rubripirellula sp.
GATTGCCTTGGCGAGATTGAAGTGATCAGCGATCCGATTTCTGCGTTGACGCGGCTCGTTGGGCGTTCCGTGTGCCGCCGACTCATTCGCAGCGAATGGGTTGGCGTGCTGGAATGCAAGCCTGAGGTTCGCTCAGTCGTGACTCGCCCTGTTATCTTTGGATACCTGCGTCTGCGTACTTGAGATGCATTTGTCTGGACGCAGGTAAAAAATTATTTTGCGCTCAACTTGGCGTTTTGAGTCACGCCAAGCAATTTTCCGAGTTGGGTGAGTTGCTGCTTCAGTTTGGCGGGGTTGTAGTCTCTTCGTCGTTCGAGATCGGCTTCGAGTGCATCGTAGATGAACTGCTTGCGCGTTGACGGCAATGCTGAGGAAAGCCCTGAAACAGAAGGATTGCCAAGGTCCAATGCAGCTTGCAGAATCGGATCGTCTGGTTGAAGGGCACCCTCGGATTTCATTTCGTCGACGATGGTTTGAATGGCCCAGACAACTTGTCGAGCCGCGTCGTAGGTCAGCAGTGCGTTCTTGGGTGTCTGCGTCAACTTTTGCAGCAAGTTCATTGCGACTGCTGCATCCACTGGTTTCTTTTCAATCGCAGCAATTGTTTCCTCGATTTCATCGACCAACGCGGTTGCTGTTTTCGCGACACGGTTCGGATCCCCAAAGGGCTCGGCAGCGAACGCGGAAGCCAGTTTCAATTCTGCTTGTTTGGCTTGGTTTGCAGATTCTGGTCTGTCAAATTCAAGTGCAAGATTCAGTAGAGCGGTGGACCATTCGTGTTGTCTCGGGCGGCCTGGTGCTCCCGGAAAACCACGTTGTTGACGCAGACTGTCTGAGTCAAGTTCGTGGTGACACGATGCACAGTCGTATAAGGAGTAGTCACCCCACGTATGAGCGTCTGCCGTCTCCGTAATCAATTGAAGTGTCTTCTTTCGTGCAACGAGTGCACCGAGCAACATTTTGCGGGTGTTCCAATACGTTTTACCCGCACCTACCGTTTCGCTGACGCCCGGATAGTTGACTGTAAAATAGGTATCACGGGTTGGTGATGCTACCAGCGAATCGTGTAATTGAGACGGCGTTTGCCAGTGTTGCGGCATCTCACGACAAAACGTCTGTAACTCGATGGATGGGATCGGTGGATGTCCGGCAGCGTACATCTCATGGGTGACAAACATGTTTTTGCTGCGATTTCCAACATGGCAATCAAGGCAGAGGTCAGCCTGCTTAGCTGTGTTAACCAGATCCCGCATGCCTGCCGCCGATTTCACATCCGGGGGTAGCAGTCGCCAGTTTTGCTCGGGATTGGGCGCAGAGTGATCAGCGATCCACTTTGGGTTGTTGCCATCCTGATGACAATAGAGGCAACCGATTCCGATTTTGGCTTGTGCCGTGGAGTCGAGTTTGAAGCCGGTGTCATCGCCTTCGTAGCCGCCGTGACAGGTCAAGCAATTCTCTCGAAACTTGCCGTAGCCCTCCTCTGTCTCGGAAGACCCTTCGCCCCATAGTTTGTCGCAAATACGTCGGCTCAGGAAGTTGCTGGTGCCAATCCATTCCTTGGGAAACTTGGTCAACCCAATCTGCTTTGAGTCGATTTCAATCCCAAGTTTTGATTGCAGCTGCTTAGCCGCATTTCCGGACATCGTGTCAAGCTGTTCCATGAGGCTTGTCAGTTCCGCTTTGGTACGTGATTCAGCAAACGGTTCAACGCGGCGGCGAGCGATAGTGTGTTTGTCTTTCAACACCCAAAGATCCATCTCCTTCCGACGGCTGAAAGCGGTTAGGGTCGATTGCACATCACCGATGATTTCGCCGACATTTGGACCCTCTAAGTGGCATTTCACACAGGCTTTAACGTCGTTGTGGCTCATCCAAGACATATAGACCGGATCACTCAGGCGTTCCACAAGAGTGGGCGGCTTGTCCTGAGCGGGCGCTGCATCTTGGGCAATTCCATCCTGGGCGAAACAGCAGGTGGCCATGAAACCAAGCGAGGCCGCTGCGAACAAACGTTGAACAAATAATTTCATCTTGGGTTCCCACCGCAGTCGGACTGATAGCGGCTCATTCGTCGGAGTCCTGGGTCTCGTTCGGTGCCTGTTGAAGTTCTTGCAACAGTTCTTCGGCTGTTTTCGGTCTTCGAACAGGAGGCTTGGTCGGTGAGTCGGGGGTTACCGGTTCGGTAGCCGGTTCAGTGAGTGGATTCGACTGCTCACGGATTTTTCGAGCCTCGGTCCAGTCCTGCATGACTTCCTCAATCATCTGATCGAGGCGACGTCGGATCTCCATGGGGTTATCGACATCGGCAATGACCATCGGTTCACCGCTAACTGGTCCGAAAACACTTGCCAGTTCAATTCCCATTGCAGTGATTTGTGTTCGATTGGCCTGCGGTCCCCGTGCTCGGGCGCGTTTTGCGTATCGGCTGATGTCGATCATCTGCGGGTATTGCAGGCCGTATTGCATTTGATCGGCAACCTCCCGCATGGGGCCATTCCAGCCACCGGGCCAGCTTTCACGGGCCGCTACCAATGCGAGGTAGAACTGGACGGCAGATTCCCACGATCGAAAGGTCTCGGCGCGACCTGCCGCATCGGCGATCACAAGTCCCAATCGGTCACTGCGAAAATGAAACCGTTCATGGACTCCCGGTTGGCCGTCGAACCAATCAGCGAGTGCGGCTCTAGCGGCAGCGGATGCAATGGCGACTTCGTTGGCATCTGGGCGGGGGCGGCGTTCCATTTCATTGCGAACTCGATTGAGGGCGGCCATCAATTGGTCGTCTTTTAAGATCGCTTCACCGTTTGCCATCCGGTATTCAATCACCCATCTCAAGCCGGCATCGTTCCATTGTGAGTAGATAGCCGTCGCGGGGCGTCGCTGGGTCAGGCCTTCGCGGTCATTGTCCAGCCCAAGGTTGTGGTGGCAGGAAGCACAATTGTAGGCCGCGAATTCCGGCCACTCACTGACGGTGTGAGCCTTCTTAGCCCGGGTTTCCAGCAGGGCGAGTGAAGCGTCGGCTGCCGCCACTTGTCCGGCCAGCCAGAGTCTTGCTTCGTAGGTTGCCTTGTCTGCATTTTCCGCATCACGCCAGTGCTTGGGCTGCCACGCATGGAAGGTCGCAAGTTCGTAACGCAGTGCGGGGTGTCCAGCAGCGATGATGTCGTGATTCATGTCACGGTCTTTGTCACCGACATGGCAGGAAGCACACATTCGTGCCCTGACATAGAGGTCACCCGCCTCAACGAACCCGTCCTCGGTCGCGGACTCGGGAGTCCACCCCGCTTGGAAGTGCGTATTGATCCACTTTTCGCTTGGCCCATGGCAACCGGAGCAACCGACGCCTTCGCGAAGAAACCGATTGACGTCCTGGCCAGTGGTCTTGGCGAATCGCGGCTCGTCGAAGCGCTGGGTTGAATTGTGGCAGGCCAAACAATTATCGAATCCCTCCTGATTTATCACCTGATCGCCGTCCAAGATGGCGAGCCGTCGCATCATGGCGATGCTTTCCTCGCTGCAGATGGTCCGCCAACTCAGAGAATGCGGATCATTTTCGAGCCACACCTGATATTCCATCGACCGTTTGCTCGTTGGATCTAGCAGGCCTGGTCGTGGGCCGGCATGGCAATTCGAAGTCGCGCAAGACGCCGCACCGGTAATTTTCAGGTCTTCGCGAAGCAACGGAGAGTGCAAGCGATCGAGTGTCCGGGGGTCAATGACCGCGGCACGTTCGATGGCGTCAGCGATTGAATCGGGGAGTGGGGCCCGGATCGTCTGTTGACCGATCACGGGGGATGCGATCATCGCGGTGATCATGAAGATCCCCGAAATCACGGTACAACGATGCTGATCGAACCACATAGCTGACTTTCGAGCCAAATTCAGGACGGTGACCGATCCACAATAGTCACTATTCTCTGCAAAGGTAGGCTTCGCAACCAATTCGAAGGACTGTCTCAACGTTTGCAACTCTACATTTTACAAGGCTTGACATACCAGTGCAGATTGGCGGTTTGCCAGTTGCCTGGGCTCACAAGGGGGTTTTTTTATCCCTCGGAGTCTGTGAATGTAAAAATGGTGGCTCTAGCTGCCGCCGTCGAATCGTTCTTTCCGATTGGTTTCGTTCTTTCCCATGGTTTGCCAGGCCTGTTTTTTGGGGGGGCGTTTTGCGAGTCGAGATGGGCCTGCGTGTGAATTGCCCTTTCAGTTTCCGAGGGCAGAGTTTGGCCTGCAAGGTTTCACGACGATGTGGAGCGTTTGTGTCGCTACCGAATGCAGCCGTTTTGCCTCGGTCGCTTTTCGTCACACTTGACGGTTCCTCGATGTTATGATGGAGCGGTCAAATCGAAAACATCGATGGTCGCTGGGAATGCAACCTAGTTCTGATCTCCCTTGTCATGTGATGCTGCCGTGCTATTGAAACGAGGTCAAACCAAGCTCCATTTGCTGTCTGGTATTTCCGCCGCACTGCTGACAATCGTGTGCATCGCATATTACGCCCAGGAATGTCGCGAGGCGGGGCGGCTGGTTGGCGGGGGAAGTGCGTCGGGTCTGCTTTGCGGCATTGTTGCAGGCGTGGTAATCGTCTTTGAGATGTTGTTGTGGCCGCGCAAAGCGTTGCGGCGTTTGAGGCTAATTCCGACAAAATACTGGCTGGCTGCTCACATCTGGTTCGGAATCGCCGCTTTGCCTTTGGCGATCGTGCACAGTGGTTTTCACCTTGGTGGCTGGCTGCCGACGACGTTCCTTGTGCTGTTCGTGTTGACCATCCTCAGTGGTCTGTACGGCTTAGCTGTTCAAAAAATTCTTCCGCGTTGGATGTTGCGAAACTTACCGGCCGAAACGATCTATAGCCAAATTGATTATGTCTCTGAGCAGGCCGTCGAAGACGTACGCCAACTTTTGGTGACCGCGTGCGGTCGGCCTGCCTCGGCGAGCAATATCGACTTGGTGGAAGAACCCCAAGTGGATTTGGTGAAAGCTCAGACCGTCGTCGTTGGCGCGGTTCGTCAAGCTGGCAAGACACGCGGCAGGACACTGCAAACAAGGCGGGTGGCCGATGCCGAAGTGGATCGAGACGCGTTGTGGAGTGCGTTCGAAGAAATTCGCCCGTTTCTGCTGACGGGAGCCGAATCGCAAACACCCGTTACAGATCCTCAGCATGCCAGTCGTTGGTTTAGCCGCTTACGCGGAGTCACTGGTCGAGAAAGCGAGACGATCATCGACACACTCCAAGAGTTGTGTGATCAACGTCGGCAGTTTGATACGCAGCGAACTGTTCATCGCTGGCTACACGGATGGTTACCTGTTCACATCGGATTGTCGGTTGCTGTCACGATTCTGCTGGCGGCACATATTTGGACTGCATTGAAGTACTGGTAACGATCGGCGAAAGATAATCTCACATGGCACGCGAAACCGGCAAACAGCGTTCGCAACGCATTGAAATTGACGCTTACCGCAAGCGGACGGACATCCACGTTTGGCGTACCGCTTGCATCTTGCTTGGTCTGATCGCCGCAGGTTTGTATGCCGCTTATGTGATCGCGTCGGGCGATGGATCGCAGGTCAGCACCGGTCCAGTTGCAGAAGCTCACGCGGCTTTCGAAAACGATTGCCAACAGTGTCATCAAGATTTCACACCGATTGGATCTCGCGGATCCGAGTTGAATTGGTCTCTGGTAGGACTGAGCAAAGCGAAGTCGGTTGAACATACCGAAGCGGCTTGCAAAGCCTGTCATGACGTGGGAGACCATTATCGAGGCAAAATGTCCGAGGTTTGGCAATTGCAGGATCAGAACTGTGCGACTTGCCATGCGGACCATCAAGGAAGAAATCACGATTTGGCAGCGGTTTCACAATCTCAATGTACCGATTGCCACGCGCGACTCGCTGATGGCTGTACGGGAACACCCGCGGTACGCGACAGCATCACAGGCTTCGATGAGAATTCCCACGGTAAGTTTGCTTCGCTCACGACGGGTGATCCAGGAAGCGTTAAGTTTGATCACCAGCAACACATGCGACTGGGGCAAGTGGATGAGGGGACCAAGGGTGCTTTCCGGTTGGACATGATGAATTCCGCCAACCGAGAAAGGTACCGGTTGGATGGACAGGCTGATACGGATCTTGTGCAGCTTGCCTGTTCCAGTTGCCACCAGATGGCGGGTAATCCCGATCCCAGCAGCAATTTAATTACGGATGGAGAACTCGGGCGATACATCGAACCAATCTCGTTCGAGCAGCATTGTTCAGCTTGTCATTCGATGAATCCAGGAATCGCAACCGCTGATACAACGCCGTTACCGCACGCAGCGTCATGGAGCCAAATTGACCTGTTGTTGAACGCTTCACTTGTTGGCTCGCGAGTGACGAAGGAATCGCGAGTGCCCAGGAATGATTCCCGAGCGACCGCCGTTCCGGGAGAAGGGTTCGGGGATTCGTCTAACGCGATCACGCTGCCCGACCCGGGCGACTTGCAGCAAGCGCGACAACGGGTTGAAGCAGAATGTCAGAAGTGTCACGAGCCCGAACATATCACGGATAAATTCATTGCCAAAGCAGCCGCCGGTGACGCGGCACCACTGATTCCGCCACGTTGGTTCCAGCATGGTTTGTACGATCATGCGGCACACCGGCAGATCGATTGTACGTTTTGTCATTCAGCGGCATATCCGGCAAGTGATGCCGCATCGGGACCTCCGCTGGACCACCAGCAAGTGATGATCGACAACATTGAATCTTGCACCGGTTGCCATCGCGATGCTGAGTCACCGACTCCCGCGTCCTTAACCAGCCAAGATGTTGTCGGCCAATTAGGTGGGATGTCGACTTGGGCGACAAACAACTGCACGCTCTGTCACCGCTACCACGCGCCGACGACGCTCAAGGAGGAGGGGGCGAAATGAGCTTGCAGTGGTGTCGAAACTCGCTGGTTTTTGTGTTCGCTGGGTTGATGATTGCCAGTGGTCAAGCCGCCGAACCAGTGTTGCTTGGAAATCAATCATGCGCGACATCGACGTGTCATGGAGGTGTCATCACTTCTGGCCCAGCGTGGAATCACTCGCTTTCCACTTGGATCGCGAAGGATCCACATGCGGGAGCTGGTTTATTGCTGCGGGACCAGGATTCACGTCCAATTATTTTACGGCTTAATCCAGCGGCAGCCGATTCGGATGATGTTTTTGACAATGTGTTGCGGGAACGTTGTATCAGTTGTCACGTGACGGTGGCGGCAGAGGATACGCGGGCCGGCGAGCAGTTGCCGAATGCCGTGTTGGCAACGGGAGTGTCATGCGAATCTTGTCACGGGGCTGCCGAATCTTGGTTGGGCGAGCACGTGCAGGCCGATTGGCACGGAGACAAACGATTCGCAACGTCAACAGGGATGCGGGACACCGAGTCTGTCATTGGTCGTGCTGCGACTTGCGTTCGGTGCCATGTTGGATCTCGTACCGCGGATGGAATGGTCCGAGATATGAATCATGATTTGATCGCGGCTGGTCATCCCGCCTTGCGATTCGATCTGCTGCTTTATAACGAGAACATGCCGCGGCATTGGGATGCGAGCAGTGAAGCGGAAAATGCCTTCCAACAATCTGCGATTCGCGTTCGAGATGTGGGCAGAGCAATGAACTTGGCGGCGTCGCTGGAATTATCGGCCCAACGAGCGGTGGATCATTTAAACACGCGTGAATCGGTCAGCCTGGCAAGCAACCAAGTCCCCTGGCCTGAACTCGCCGACTACGATTGCTTCGCGTGCCATCAATCGCTCGATTTTCGACGTGCCGAATCGACAGTGGTTAGCTCCGGTGTGCCAATTTGGAACGCATGGTCTACCGTCAGGCAGCTTGCCATTACGCCAGCGGCCATGGCAAGCCTGTCTCCGATGAGGAGTGACGCTGAACGCATCGCCAAATTGTTGCCTGTGAAGGCAAAAGAATGGCGGTCCAATGCGGTCGCTTTGGCATCTCAGGAGGTCAGTCCATCTGAGCGGCTCAATCAAATTCGTGACGAACTGCTTCAGGTGAGGAAGTTGAGTTGGTACGAAGCGGCGATTCAGTACTTGCGACTCGATGCGGTTCAGCGGGATCTGGCGAAGGATCCAGACAAGGCTGTGGTGGCCGAACAGTTGGCGAAGGATTTGTCGATGGTCGAGAAAACGCTGCGATTCGACCCGGATCGATTAAAAAACCAACGCGGCCGTTACCACTCACCTGCACGGTTTGATGTGAACAAGTTCCTCGAGGCGATGAACGCGGCCCTGCACACCGCCCTGAACCCAGCAAGCGATGCGAGTTCAGCCAAAAGTGCAAACTCAGCAAATACTGCTCGCAATCTCTCGATTTTTCTTTCTCGTTCGGCGGCCAGCCAACCATGATCATTCCGGCGTTATACGAACGGCAAAAACAACGCGGCGGTTACCTAACTCACGCCGATATGCAATCGGTAGCGGAAGACCTCGGCGTACCGATGCACCGGGTCAATGCGCTGGTTACATTCTTTCCTCATTTCAGCACCGAACCGCCTCCCAAAGTAGAGGTTCATGTTTGTCGTGACATGAGTTGTCACCTCAACGGTGCGGTTCCAATGACTGAGGGTCTGCAAAAATGGGCTCGCGAAAAACATGGTGAACAGGTAGAGGTCTGTGGGGTGTCTTGCTTGGGACGCTGTGACCGCGCGCCTGCGGCAATGGTGAATGAACAGCTGATTGCGTCCGGCAAGACAGAAGATTTGCAGGCGGCGGTGGACGCAATCGTTGAAGGGAAAACTCCCCAAGTCGACACTGATTGGGAGTTGGCCAAAGACAAGGTCGGCAAATGGGAAATGGATATTTACGCCGGCAAAGGACGCTATGAAATCGTTCGCGATTATGTCAGCGGCGGAGGCGATCCCGATAAAGTGCTCGCGGCGTTAGAGAACGCGGGTTTGCTGGGGATGGGGGGGGCCGGTGGTCGAGCCTACTTGAAGTGGGGCGACGTCATGCGGGCCGAGGGCACCACCGGTGAAAAGTTCATTGTTTGCAACGCTGACGAGAGCGAGCCGGGAACGTTCAAAGATCGAGAAATCTTACTCGCTGCTCCTTACCTGACGATCGAAGGCATGATCGTGGCTGCCCTCGTGACCGGTGCCACGCGGGGCTGGATCTACATCCGTCACGAATACCCTGAGCAGATCGAGAAGTGCCGTGAAGAGATTGCTCGTGCTGTCAAGCTAAACGCGTGTGGACGGAACATCTTTGGTAGCAGCCATCATTTCGAGCTGGACGTGTTCGCCAGTCCCGGCGGTTACATCTGCGGCGAGCAAACGGCATTGATCGAAGCGATGGAAGATAAACGTGCTGAGCCCCGGAATCGTCCGCCCGAATTAATGACCAATGGTTTGTATGATCAGCCGACGTTGTTATCCAACGTAGAAACGTTCGCCTGGGCACCGGCCATTCTGAAAGACGGTGGAGATTGGTTCGCCCAGCAAGGAATCAAAGAAGGACCTTTGACAACTGGTTCCGGGCCGCGGATGAAAGGAAAACGCTTGTTTTCCATCAGTGGTGATCTGACGCGCCCAGGTGTTTATGAAGTACCCACGGGGATCACGCTGGGGGACTTGATCGACGAGCATTGCGGTGGCATGAAAGATGGCAAAGAGATCGCCGCAGTTGCCCTGAGTGGTCCCTCCGGTGGACTCCTGCCGAATCAGATTCCTGTGAAATATCTGAGTCGCAGATTCGTCGAGGCGAATGTTCCCGATGGGGTGACCGAGATCAGCGTGCGAGACTTGCCGCTGGACATCAACGTCTCTCGGGCAGTTGGCTACATGCTTGGCGCTGGAATTGTTGTCTATGGCGAGGGCTGCAATGTTTTGGCAGAAGCGTTGGCAAACTGCCGCTTCTATCGCAACGAATCGTGCGGAAAGTGCGTTCCCTGTCGTATTGGATCGCAAAAAATCACTGAGATGGCAGAGCGGTTATTAGCGGGCGAGGTTTCTCTGGAAGAATTCGCCAGTTTCGAACCGGTTGCGATGCAGTTGAGTGGCGTGATGCAGGCAACCAGCATTTGCGGGCTGGGCCAAGTGGCCAGTAATCCGTTGCAGTCCTTCCTGAAATATTTTCCCGACTTAGCTCAACAAGCGTGTCGTAAAGAGTCACCCCGAGCTTCCTGATCGAAAGTCGCAGGCATGAGTAACGATCCAGATTCCAATGTGAATGCAAAATCCGACGGTGTCAGCTTTGACGTGGTTGACTTGGTTGATCATGTTCGGCCAGACGATGAAGGATTGTTTGCGCGTGATGTCGATGGGCAACTGATTCGCGTCGAAAAAGCAACGGCTTCGGAGTTGGATCAAGACGTTCACTTGACGATTGATGGTCGAGAGATCGTCGTCAAGAAAGCGGTCCCTACACGTGACAGCCAAGGAAACGTCATTCGGGATGAAGAGGGCGCGCCGATCCCACGTCCCACGACGATTTATGATGCGACCAGCATGGCGTTCGTGCATAAGCCGGGTGATCCTCATCCGATCCCTGCCTTGTGCCACAAGGAACATCTGCCTCCGGTTGGAGTTTGTCGCGTTTGTGTCGTCGAGGCGGCGGAAGAGACACGCCGAGGCTTGAGAAAGAAACTTGTGCCATCCTGCGTCCAGCGAATCACCGACAAGATGGTCGTCAATACGATCAACAGCGAAGCGGATCCCGAGGCCGCTGCTCGGGTCAAGGCCGCCAGTCAGACGGTCGTCGAATTACTGGTAGCCGACCATTTGCCTGATTCAGAAAGAGGTGCCGCTGGGAACGAGTTAGCAGCGATCGTCGATCGGCTGGGGATTGAAGATTCGCGTTTCACGGCCAGGTCATTGGAACGTGGCCAAGACGATAGCGGCAAGATGATCACCGTCGATCACGATCAGTGCATCCTCTGTGGTCGATGCCAGCGTGGTTGCAATTGGGTCAAGCAAAACAACGTGATTGGTCGTGGTGAGAAAGGCTACGCCTCGCGGATCGCATTCGATCTCGATGATCCAATGGGGCACAGTACCTGTGTTTCTTGTGGGGAGTGCGCGGTCAGTTGTCCGACGGGTGCCTTGGAATTTCAGCCAGCATTCATCGAAACCCAAGTCAAGCGGGTGCGCGATGAATTGGTACAGGAAAAGAAAGATGGTGATATCGTCACCGCGGACGAGTTAATCAAATATCCATTGTTCACCGGGATCCCCTACAAGTTTTTGCAATTCAACGGGGCAGCTGTTGTTCGCCGAGTTCTTAAAGAAGGTGACGTTCTATGTCGCGAAGGGGAGTACGGGTCGACCGCATTCATTATTCTCGATGGTGAATTTGAAGTCTTCCTGAACACGACTCGTGGAGCCGTACGCAACGAATCCGTTGGCGGAATTGCCGGTCTGTTTGGTGGCATCAAAACGGTACTCGAGAAGGTGGGCGGGAAGGCAAAACTGGCCGATGTCGGGGCCGCCGCACTCGGCGAAAATGAACGAATTCTGATGAATTCGGATGATTTGATCGTTGGCGAAATGACCTGCATGAACCGCTACCCGCGATCGGCAACTGTGGTCGCGACGAAGGCGGCAGAAGTGCTGGAGATTCGACGCAACGTTTTATTCATGTTGCAGCGTAATGCCGTTAGTCGTGACATCTTGGACCGTGTTTATCGGGAGCGTTCACTGCAAGGCCAACTCGCCTCACTACCGATCTTTGATTCGCTGGACGCAGACGGTAAAGAGAATGCAGCTGTCTTTCTGCGAGGCAAAGCTAAGCTGATCTCGGTCGATCCCGGACAGGCGATTTTCCGACAAGGGGATGTTGCCGACAATTTCTATATTAGCCGTCTTGGATTCGTCAAAGTTACTCAGCAGTACGGTCGTGATGAGCGGGTTTTGAATTACCTGGGGCCAGGCAATGGATTCGGTGAAATCGGATTGCTTAGTGGGATCGGTGACACACTGAAGGAGGACTTCGGCGATACCATTCGCGGCGGGGTTCGAACGGCGACTTGCACGGCACTCGATCACGTGGAACTGATCCAAATTCGTAGCGAAGATTTTCGTGAGCTCCTGGTGAAGTTTCCAGAACTCAAGGCTTCGCTGGCGGTTAAGGCAAAAGAGATACTCAAGCGAGATGAGGGGGCTCGATCCCGTCTACAGGCGGTTGAAGCCGATGAGTTTCTGGACCAGGGATTGTTTCTTGCCCGAAGTCTGCTCGTGCTCGATCTGGAACGTTGCACGCGATGTGACGAGTGCACCAAAGCGTGCGCGGACACTCATGATGGGGTAACGCGATTGGTTCGTGATGGATTGCGGTTCGATCGGTTCTTGGTTGCCAGTAGTTGCCGATCCTGCATGGATCCGTATTGCCTGGTCGGATGTCCCGTCGATGCGATTCATCGCAATGGTGATTCACTGGAAATCCAAATTGAGGACTATTGCATTGGGTGCGGGCTTTGCGCCCAGAATTGTCCTTATGGCAATATCAACATGCATGGATTTCCGAAGCAGGAGGTGGACGAGAAGGGGCGGCTCAGGGAACTGTTCGAAGAACGCGACGGTCGCCGCTTGCCTGTCGTCCAGCAACGTGCGACGACTTGTGATTTGTGCCGGAGCGTCGATGGTCGGCCCAGTTGCGTCTATGCCTGTCCCCATGAGGCCGCTTTCCGGATGTCGGGGGAAGAGTTAGCTGATTTGGTGAAATGATGTTGGTTCTTCCGCTTTTTGAGGCTCTCTACCTCTAACTTCTACAATCGTCCTGATCCCCCAACTCTGGGGAGATCAGCTTCTTGGCGATGAAGTGATTTGCCGGCGCTGCTTTAGTTCCACCTATAATTGGGAACAAAAGGGAGTCCGTGCGCGTCTCAAACATGAGGATTTGCGCTCTTTTTTCACGACTCTCCGGCGTTAATCCAGGCTCCTGCGGACTGCCCGCTCGCAAAATGTGAGGCAGTCAATGTCAAGAGATGCGGGTTATGAGGAATTTCGTCGCCTTATTCATTGTTGGGTGCCGACTTAGACCCGATGACGAATCTGTCGCGATCTCCGTAAACCAGACAATCGAAGAAACTCCTACGTTTTGCCAACTATGATGCGATCACAGAATTCCCCGTCCGAGCCTGGTCGTCCCCACCGCGGACGGGGGCTCCGACGGTTGTTGGAGCGTTTTATCGGCAGGCCAACAGAAGCCGAGGATCCACGACGAGGTCGTTTGCTATTGGAGTCTCTCGAAAAGCGTCAGCTGTTGGCGGGTGACGTGGAGATGTTGTTCACTGATGGATTGAGCGACTTCAGCCAGCCAGCGGCCGAAACTTCCTCGCAACAGTCAGGCAGCCAAGCCGAGGGAGAAGCCGAGGGCGAGGCTGCGCCTGACTTGGTGCAGTTCGCCAAGGATTTGGTGGCAGCTGGTGTCGAATTTTACGGCGCCGCATGGTGCCCCGCTTGCACCGAACAAAAACAGCTGTTTGAGGATGGCGGCGATCATCTAAACATGATCGAATCGAGTGATCCCGACAAACGCGTTGAGCGGTTGAGTGACCCGAGTGCCAGTATTTTGAACGAGGTTGGAATTGCCCAAGGGATCAATTCCTTTCCGACTTGGATATTCCCGGATGGAACTCGCGCAGAGGGGGTCCAAACGCTAGAGGATTTGAGCCAGCGTAGTGGTGTCGCAATCCCGCAGAGTGAGCAACCGACCTTCGATGGCGTTGGCGATCTAAACGTTCAAATTGGTTCGCCTTTGCATGTGCCGATCGATGCCTATGATCCCAACGGTGGGCCCCTGACGGTCACTGTCACCGTGGATGACCCGAGTTTGCTGACAGCGACTGTACTGCAAAATAATCGATCGATTCGGATCGATATGCAGGGCTACGACGATATGGTTTACGAACTGTTCGAGCAGCGAGCTCCCGTTGCGGCGGGACGCGTTGCGACGCTCGCAGAATCAGATTTTTATGACGACATTATCTTTCATCGGGTCACATCCAATTTTGTGATTCAGGCTGGCGACCCAACGGGAACGGGCACGAGCGGTTCGAACTTGGGCCAGTTCGATGATGACTTCCATCCCGATTTGCAGCACAATCGCGAAGGAGTCATGTCGTTTGCTAAATCAACGGACGACACGAACAATTCGCAGTTTTTCGTGACAGAAACCGCGACGCGATTTTTGGACTTCAATCACTCTGTGTTTGGCCAATTGGTCGAGGGGTTTGATGTTCGCGAAGCAATTAGCCAAGCGAGCACGGCCGAGTCACGCTTTACAGGTTCATCACAAAAGCCAGATATCGACGTCACCATGACATCGATCGACGTCTTCACCGATGACGAGAATTCGGTTGTGATGCTCAAGCCGACCGGAAGCGGTACGGGAACGACCAATGTCACTTTCACCGTCACCGATTCAGACGGGAATACCCATTCAGAAACGGTTGAGGTGACCGTTTCGAATGACACCGCCAATAGCCAACCCTTTTTAACTGCTGCGGTAGCAGAACAGCCGCCCACTGTTCTAATCAACACCCCCGCTCAGCTTCAATTGTCAAGCGTCGATGTCGAGGGTGACGCAGTCACCTACTTCGCCCAGTCCCTTTCTGGTGCCTCCAACGCGACGGTTTCGGTCGATTCGGCGACCGGTTTGGTGACTGTGGAGCCGGCGACCGGATTCAGTGGCACGATCAATGTCAATGTTGGCGTCCGGCCGGGGCCCGGTGTGTTTGGAAATAGTGGATCTGATCAAGACACCCAGCGAGTCGCGTTCACCTTTGAGGGGGAGCCTGCGATCGCACCAAGCTTTGTTGACCTGCTCGCGGGCAGCGATAGTGGCAACAATGATGATGACGATTTGACCAACGAAGGGACCTTGTCGTTCCTGGTCGGTGGAGTCACGGCTGGAGCTACCGTCGAAATCGTCAACATCGAGAATGGAGCGGTCATTGGTACCGCGTTGGCTAGTGGCGGCACGGTAACGGTCACGACGAATAATATCGCCGCGTTAGGTGATGGGACCTACCAATTGGCGGCTCGTCAAACGATCGATGGCGACACAAGCGATTTGTCGCCTTCGCTGACTCTACAGTACGATTCTGTTGCTCCGGATGCCGTAACTGGTTCTGCCCTGACGCAAGCCAATGCTAATCGGCCATTCATCACGGATTTGATCAGTAATGAAGAGGGGCAAGGTCTGACGTATGTCCTTACAACGGCTCCGACCGGTGCCACCATCGCTGCCGAGACGGGCATCATTGAATGGACGCCGACCAGCGGACAGATCGGCCAGAATTCATTTGTGTTAGAGTTGATCGACGCCGCTGGCAACACCCGCAGCGAATCATTTGATGTGAATGTTGCGGGCGAGCCATTGGCTGAGATTCGCTTGGATTTGAGAGGTTTGGACGGTAATCCTATTGATTCTCTCGCGGTTGGTGATGAATTCTTCCTCGATATCGTGGCCGAAGATGCAAGATTCGCGGGAACCCCCGGTGTCTTTGCCGCCTATGCAGACATTTTGTTCGATAGCCAATTCGTGCAACCGGTTTCTGGCGCGACGATCGAATACAACGATCAGTTTACGCTGGTCCGGAAAGGGCAACTCCTGACTGGCTTGATTGATGAAGTCGGTGCGGTCAACAGTTCGCTTTCGGCGACACAGCGTAGCGAAGATCTAATCGCAACCATCCGAATGGAAGCTCTAGCGACGGGAACGGTTAACATTCGCAGTGAGCCGGCCGATGAAGTTGATAGCGAGTTTTTGATCTATGGCGAAGACGATCAAGTTCCGGCAGAGTCAATTGCCTTTGGTGGAGCGACGCTGACAATCGGTCAATCCTTCTTGGTCACCGACGATGCGGTGACCGTTGCGGAGGACTCCGGGCAGACCGATATCGATGTTTTGGCCAACGACCAAATCCTCTCGAATTCGACGACGCTATCGGTCGTTTCGGTCACTCAACCATCTGAAGGTGGGACGGTGACGCGTGATGGTGACATCGTGCGGTTCACCCCCGCGGCTAATTTCAACGGAACGACTACGTTTACTTACCTGGCGGGCGATAATAACGGCGTTCAGTCAAGCGGAACCGTGACGGTTACCGTGACACCGGTGAACGATGCTCCAACCGCCAATGCGGATTCCTTCGATGTCGTAATCGATTCGACTGACAATTTGCTGGATGTGCTTGCGAACGACACATCCGACCCGGACGCCTCGGAGACTTTAAGCGTTACCGCAGTGGGCGAGGCTTCCAATGGCGGTACTGTCGAAATTGCGAGCAATGGGACGGGCGTTCTTTATACGCCGGCAACTGGATTTACCGGTTCCGAGACGTTTACTTACACCGTCAGTGATGGTGATTTGACTCAGACGGCGATTGCAACTGTGACCGTTGCGCCCGCGGATGATCCACCAAGTGCGGTCGATGATACTTTTGATAATCTCACTGAGGATGATTCTGAAACTGAGTTGGATGTGCTTTCCAACGATCTACCAGATGTCAATAACGAAACCTTTGTGGTTCACTCCGTTGGTATGCCGGACCAGGGTGGCAGCGTGCGGATCAGCGATGATGCAAGTCAAGTTCTTTACACACCCGCTGCAAATTTCAACGGTACCGAGACCTTTTCCTATACCATCCGCGATGAGGGCGGTGGGCTGAGTGTGGCGATGGTCATGGTGACCGTTGCTGCAGTAAATGATCCGCCCCCAATCGATAGCCCAACGGTTAATTTAAATCGAGCAACTGGTCCGACCATCGTGTTCTCGTTGGATGATTTGCCACTGAATGTTGACGACGCCGAAAATCTGTCGATTTCCGATTTCGAGAGTTCAACGAGTGCGGGCGGTACGGTTCAGCTGATCAATGGCGAGTCACTTCAATACACGTTGCCTTCATCCGATTTTGTCGGCAGCGACTCCTTTACCTATCAAGTTTCTGATGAGGTTAACCAGAGTACGGGCACGATCTCGTTGAACGTTACGGACTTTGCTCCCAGAGATGTTGTTTTAAATGTTCCCGAGCGAGCCGTTCGATCACGCGTCAATGGATTGCGAATTGTTGGAACCAACCAACTTGGTGAGAGCGTTGACCAACCAGTGGAGTATTCGGACGACAAAGCTGTGTTCGAAGACTTATTGCCTGGCGACTACACGATCGAAGTGCCCGCCATTCCGTTTCTACAGAACGGCGACGAGCCTCGTCAAATTCCTTTCACCTCCAGTCCCGATGACGGAGACGCGTCGATCGATTCTGAATTAGGATCGCTGAAAGCCGAATTCATAAGCATTCGTGACTGGCTGGGATCGGCGTCAAACAATTCGGTCTTGTTGGTGATTAAACCAGGGAGCACCCCCGATTTAACCGTACCAAACTCCGGGTTCGATGATTCAGAGATGCCGGTTGTTGAATTGGATGGCAATTCGAACTCGGTTACGATCCGACGAACCGTTGAGGTCGAAGAAAATGGGGAAACGGTCAACCGCGCGGAGGTCGCGACACTGCCGCTCGAATCGGGTGGGGCGGTCGAGGTGCGTGGAGTCATCGCAGAACAACGTCTGCTGAAAATTGACTTCAATGCCCTTCAGTTTTCCGAGGATACCGCCGGCGATGGTGGAAATGGCGGCGAGGGCGAGGCGATCGAACCAATCGTGGTTTCAGTCGGTGGGACTCAAGCGGAAGGGGAGTCAATTCCCGCTGCCGTGCAGTCCAATGTCATGCCGGCAAGCAGCTCTTCGCCCGCGTTGCGGACTGATGCTACCGTTCTGCTGACCGAAGAAGGTGATCTGTGGTTCGCAGAAGACGTAGAGCAGCCAGTGGAGCCCGTAGACGCCACGCAACCGCAGGCAGTTGATTCCGCGATGCAGGATGTCAGTGAGTCATTGATGATCACGAATTCCGCCGGGGATGAGCTCGCTGATGACGGCAGGCTACACCAATCGGCAATCGATCAAGTACTCGGCAGCGAACTGTAGCAACTTGGGTTCCCATTTCCGAGCTTGGTCTGAGGATGCGATCCTGAAGCCAGGGCGGTGCTGGCGGGATCCGGGCGATTCTGGCTGCGGACCTCTCCGCTTCGGCAGCAGTCGATTTCCCTTTGGGGTGTTGGCGGGGCCGCCGCGAGTAGAAAAAACGCGTTCTGGGGGCCCTGATACGCGTCTGGTGGCCTTTTCACAAAAAAAGCCACGGATGATGCCCGGATCGCTGAGGGGATGCTCAGCGACTCCGTTGGCTCCGTGGCTTGTCGAAAGATCAACCGTCGATGGTAGGACGATTAGATCATTTCCTTTAGGCCCTTCAATGGACGGATGGTCAACTTCTTGCTGGCTGGCTTTGGCTTGAGCCAGATTTCTTCACCATTCGCTGGATTGCGACCTTTTCGCTTCGGCTTGGCGGGAACGTCTTTGAGGACGATCTTGCAAAGGCCTGGAATGGCGAATTGTCCGGGACCGCCTTTTGAAATCGCTTTTTCGATCTCGCCAGCGAGTGCATCAAAAACCGCAGCAACGTCCTTCTTAGGAAGCTCCGTCTCTTCCGCGATGTTGGCCAGGATCTGTGTTTTAGTAGGGGCTTTCGGCGCAGCTTTTGCCATCGTGAGAACCTTTGGTGAATGAGTGTTTTGGGTCGTGCAGCGCGTCAGTCGGCTCGTTCGCGACTGCTATAGGGCAAAGTGTTATGTCTGGTTGGCACTCCGTGCAACCCGGCTTTGGGCAAAAAAACCAGTGTTTTTCGGTGTTTTTAGCCTTTCAAGGCTTTCGGGGCTGGTTTCAGAGCCAATTCGGCGGCTCCAGCGGCGGTGAAACCCCTATTTTCGCTGATTTGGATTCTCCAGAGTGGACTCAATTCGGACCGCTTTTTTACCCTTGAAGGCCCCCGGCTTGGCATGGAACTTGGGAACATCTTGGACCGCTAACTCAAGTGGTTCCTGCGTCTCTTTTTCCGTCGTGATGATGTCTCCCACTGATAGATCCAGGAGATCTGCGGTGCGGATTTTTGAGCGGGCCAAAGTGACCACGACGTCGACCGGAGCGGCATCGACACTTGAGGAGACCCGCTGCCTGGTTTCCTCGGTTGGCGTGGCTTTGCCGTATCCGACCCAGCCATTGCCAGAGAGTTTCGAGTTGTAGTTTTCAATGGTGTTAAACGGGATGCAAAGATTTAGCATGCCTCGGTTCTTGCCCAACAACATTTCGAATCCAACCAGAATGACCACCTCGTTGGGTGGAACAATTTGGACGAGTTGAGGGTTGCTTTCTACGCTTTCAATCGACAGGTCGAGATGTGTAATGTTCTCCCATGCCTCAGTGAGCCTGATTAGGAATTGTTGCACGACACGTCCGATCAGTCGCGTTTCGATTTCGGTCAACGGACGACGGATGGAATCCTCTGGTTCCGGGTCACCACCGAGCATGCGGTCGATGATGGCATAGGACAAATTTGGCGCGATGTCGAGTATCCAATTTCCTTTCAATGGTTCTGCTCGAATCACATTGAAACAACTTGGATTGTCCAAGCCGAATACGAATTCACTGTACGTGAGTTGATCGACACTCAACAGTTTGACCTCAATCATCGTCCGCAGCATGCCAGATATCGCGGCGCCGAAATTGCGGGCGAGAGTTTCGTGCAGCGAATGCATCGCCCGCATTTGATCGACCCCGACTCGCTCGGGGCGTTTAAAATCGTAGGCAGTGACTTTGGCATTTATTTGAGCCGTCCCCGCGGGCGTTACCGCACTGGGGTGGGGCGAGTTTTGATCCCCTGCGGCACCCGTTGTAGCGCGTGCTTTAGGTGGGACGCCATCGACCGACTCCATCGCCTTAATCAGGCTCTCGACTTGGTTTTGACTGAGTGATTCATCGGACATATCCGTCGTCCTCTTTGGTGTGAATCGTTACCATCGATTGCAGAGTGATGGCAGATCTTTCTTGAATGATTGAAGGGGCGAAGTTAGCGTCATTTTCTAATGTGTCCTTCGCCGCGAACAATGTACTTGTAGGTGGTCAGTTCCTTGACACCGCATGGGCCTCGGGCATGGAATTTATCGGTTGAAATCCCAATTTCGGCACCCAGTCCAAAGACACCACCATCATTAAATCGCGTGCTGGCGTTGACCATCACTGCCGAGCTGTCAACGAGCGTCGTGAATTGATCGGCATTACGAATCTTACTCGTGACAATCGCGTCGGTGTGATGAGATCCGTAACGGTTGATGTGTTCGGCGGCCGCTTGCAACGAAGCAACAACTGCAATGCTGATGGTAGGACCGAGGTATTCTGCGGACCAATCTTTTTCTGTCGCCGGTAAGGCATCGGGGACAATGGCTGCAGCTCGATCATCCGCTCGCATTTCAATGCCGTTTTCTCGCAAACGCTGTGAGATTGCAGGTAAAGCTGCTTCGGCGATCGCTTCGTGAACCAGTAAGGATTCGCAGGCATTGCAAACCCCCATTCGCTGACATTTGGCGTTCTCGATGATGTCTGCTGCCATCGCTATGTTCGCCGATTCGTCCACGTATACGTGGCAATTTCCGTCATAGTGTTTGATGACGGGCATCCTCGCTTCACTGGCGACACGCCGAATCAATCCCTCGCCTCCTCTTGGAATCGTGACGTCAATCAGATCGCTCATGCTCAGAAAATGTCCAACGGCGGCACGATCGATAGTCGGAACGAGTTGGACCGCGTGTTGCGGTAATTTGCATTCCTTCGCACAGTCGGAGAGCACGTTGACGATCGCTTGACTGCTGTGGATCGCTTCTTTGCCACCACGGAGGATGACCGCATTGCCGCTCTTGACGCAGATGGCGGCGGCATCTGCAGTGACATTGGGGCGGCTTTCATAAATGAAAAAAACCACTCCCAGTGGAACGCGTTTTTTTTCAATTCGTAAACCGCCGGGTCGGGTGAATCCTTCGATCACTTCACCCACTGGATCATTCAGTGCCGAAATTTCGCGTAAACCCAAGGCGATCGCTTCGATTCGGGGTGGGTCGAGTTTTAGGCGGTCAACCATCGCATCAGTCAACCCGTACCCCGGGGCGGACGCCAAATCTTGCTCGTTCGCGGTCAGAATCACATCGGTCGCCTCGACCAGCCGGTCCGCTGATGTCAGCAGCCAATTGTTCTTGATTTCGGCGTCGAGCGCCGCAAGTTGGTACGAGGCAGATCGCGCCTGCAACGCCATCTCGCGACAAGAGCGATCGAGATCAGAGTCCGAGGCGGTGGGTGGCATCTGGTAGGACTATCGGTGGGAGTTGGGACAAATCAGGCAGTTTCGGCAGCTTAACCAACCCACGATTCTCTTGAATGATCGCCTCAGGGTCAATGTCGATCGTCTGACGCCATGATTCGCGGCCAGAGGCCTTTATTCGCGTAGTTTTTGCATGTTCAGATCCGTCGTGTCGGGAATGATGCGATGCTCTACCTGTCTCGAGGATCTGGAATCCTTCCGCCGTGCGATTCGGAAAAGACTTGTTCCCTGTGGGGTTAAGTCGCTGCTCGAACCCCATGCAAGGCTGGCCTTGCACCTTGGCCACCGACAGAGTGAATTACCGGCGAGCTTCCCAGGATGATCCCATGGGGCTGCAAGCAAGAGAGATACCGCGATTAAACTTCCGCGTGAATTCGCACGGAGTGCTGATGCTGGACCACGCGATTACGGCCGGTCGTCTTTGCCTCATAGAGAGCGACGTCGCAAGCCATGTAGCATTGGTCCCAAGAATCGGTTCCTTCCACTGCCACCAACCCGGCGCTCGCGGTGACGGGAATCGAAAGGTCGTCGAAGTTCATCGGCGTTCCGGCGAGTTGTCGCAAGGTGTGGTCGATTAAGTGGTGAGCATCTTGCAGGCAGTAGTCAGGCATGAGGAGGGCGAATTCTTCTCCGCCAAATCGAGCGGCCAGCATGTTGTCACGAAGCGAGTTGGTGAGCACCGCGGCGATCTCTTTGAGTACAGCATCCCCGATGAAGTGACCATAAATGTCATTCACTTTCTTGAAGTGATCGACATCGAAGAGTGCCATCGACATCGGTTGACCTTTCTGGCAGCACTCCTGCAGAAGTTCTCTAAACTTTGATTCTAAGTGACGTCGATTCGGCATTCCTGTAAGTGGATCGCTATCGGCAGCGGCTTTGAAACCCATCACTTTACGCTGGCGGGCGATCGCAAAACGGACCGCGCGGAATAACATTTGTCCCGTGACGTGACCTTTCCCCATAAAGTCTTGCGCACCGCTTTGAATGGCACGCAATGCCATGTCCTCGTCGTCCATTCCCGTGAAAACAACAATCGGGATCCGTGCATCGAGGGCGCGAATCTGATCGAACGACTCCAAGTCTCGAGCATCGGGCAGGCAAAGATCGAGAATCGCGATGTCATAGTCTCGCTGCCCAAGCATGACTAACGCATCGGCGAGAAGATGTGTTCGGTCGACATGAAACGGTAATGCTGGGTTCGACTTGAGCAATCGAGTGACAAAGGTTGCATCGATTTCACTATCTTCGATGAGCAAAACTCGAGTCGAATTGCTTAGCTTTGGGGTGACCATCGGCGATCCTACGTCCATCGAACACGGGCCCAACGAAGAGAGAGCCCGCTCCCAAGGAGCCGCTAAATTCCGAAGTTATCGTGCTTCACTTGAGACACCAAAGCGTAGGTCGCAGTCGGTCAAAGAAATCCAGATCAATCACTAATTGTCAGGTGATGGGCGCCTGCTATCCCTGCCTGGGGTCTAAATATGACGATATTAACGAGATTGCCGTCGCCAATTTTTCGAATCGGATTCGCGATTCAATGAACCATTCCCACGGGGAGGGATAGTGAACACTGCTAGGGGCTACGTTCGATTAATGTGTGAACTTTATACCGACAATGATGCCGTGGTTTCGGCCATCGTGATCACCCAGACTACTTTCAGGGTCGACGCTGGAATTTTTTAGTTCGAAATCAGCTTCAAAAAACCGGCACTCGGTAAACAGATCGACGCAATTCGAGATGGGACGGCTGAGGCCAGCCATTGCCTGTCAGGCAAAGCTCTGGTCATTCACGTCGACATTGATCGTGCCTGTCTGGAATTCACCATCGATGACCAAATACTCTATACCGATGCCTAGATAGGGCTTGCATACGAATGGTCGGAAATGATGCAAGTCATGGTTCGGCTGAACAGTCCGAAGGGGGGTGTCGCGATTGCTTGACCGCTGAAACAGCTCATGAGGCAGAGAGCCAGCAAATGATTTCGCAAACGCATGATCGAACTTCTCTGTTATTTAGATGAAGTGAGGATTCCTAACACGATTGCGAGATCGTTATCCCGCGTACCAAGGATCAATCAGGCGTGAGAAGTCGCGTTGATGCCGCTAAGAGGGGTTGTACGTACTGAAGCGATTGGTAAGAAAGCAACGGTCGCGGGTCTGCCTTAGAGGCTTTACCGGCCGACGCGGGCGTGTGGGAGGTTGACGTAGGTGGTGAATTAGCGAAACTCTTAGTAGTCCAGTTACAGGCGGCCGTGGCGGAACTGGCAGACGCGCTAGGTTGAGGGCCTAGTGGGAGATAATCCCGTGGAGGTTCGAGTCCTCTCGGCCGCACTCGATGAACCCCGTGATTCACGGGGTTTTTTCGTGCCTCGATCGAATCGGTAATCGAGTGCAACCGCTTTGAGGCAACGCGAGGCGGAGCGGTGGAATTGAAAACCTCGTCACCGCAATCGACGCACCGGATGAATTTCGGCGACTAGCGCTCGAACACCATGCTGTGGGGTAAAAAGTCGGGCATCTTGGGGCGAGCCGCTCGTGCCGAAGAAGTCCAAACTAAAGCTTCGTCTTCTCCTCCCTGACGAGCTGGGCTTCCTTCTGCACCTTCGTTCGGTGTCCTTTGCCTTCTTGACCGCGGCCGATTCCGTCGGCGTATATCTTGCTCGTTAGTCGGGGTGGGAGCTTATGGCCTCGTCCAACTGATCGTAATTCCGATTCTTTGTCGCTCATTCGGGAAAGAAGCCCGATCAACTTTTAGGGAGTAAGCCGGAAAGGGTGCCGGTCCCGGAATTGAACGTGTCCACTTCGATACCCAGTCGTTGCAGCATGCTGACGTAAAGGTTGCAGAGCGGAGGAGCTTGGTTGGAAGTGAATGCGAGGTGTCGGCCATGCTGGAATCCACCTCCTGCCAGTAGGATTGGCAAGTTCTTGGTCGAATGGCTGCTGGCGTCGCCAAGATTGCTGCCCAGGTAGACCATCGTCCGATCAAGTAATGTTGCATCCCCCTCGCGCGACCGCTTTAACTTGGCAACCAAGTCATGGAACACTTTTAAGCACTCACTTTCGATGATTCGCAATTGCGCGAGCTTTCCGGGGTCTTTGCCGTGATGCGAGAGGTCATGATGCCCAAGCGTTACCCCTTCAATCGGTGGAGAGCTTGTCGTGCCAGACAGCATGATGGTGATCAATCGAGTTGAATCGGTTTGGATCGCAAGGTGCGTCAGGTCGAACAAAAGCTTGGTTCGGCCAATCAGGTCGCTTTTATTTGAAATGTCGTTTGGTGGATCGACTGCGACGGTCGGCTTGGGCGTCTTTACCCATTGCTCATCAATCACCAGTCGCTGTTCGAGTTCTCGAATGCTTTCCAGGTATTCGTCAAGCGTGTTGCGGTCATCCTTGCCGAGCGTTGCACGCATCGAATTGGCTTGTTCGCGAACATCATCGAGCACACTGCGACGTTGCTGAAGATCAAGCAGTTTCGCTTGTCGTTGATCTGCCGACCCTTCCAGAAACATCTCCGCGAATAGGCGAGCCGGAGAGGTGTGCGCCGGCACTCGGGCGCCCGTTCGTGTCCAGGAAAGTCCCAGTCCTTGTTCGGAAAGTGCGAGGCTTGAAAAACGGGTTTGGTCTCCGATGTGCTGTGCCGCAAATTGATCGACTGAGATGCCATTTCGTATTCCCGGTTGGCCGGCTCCCGAAATACCAGTCAAGAACCCATCGATTGCTTGATGTCCACCACTGATTCCCGACAGTCCTGAGATGACCGAGAAATCCTCGCGGTGACCGCGAAGGAGCTCCAGGTACGGGGACAGTTCGTAATCCCTGCCGGTTTTCTGGGGAAAGAAGTCAGCCGGATGGAACCCCAGCGGAGCGCAGATGCAGACCATTCGTCGCGGCGTAACCTTCGAGCTTTCACCGTATGCCGGCTTGGGGCGAAAAACGTCCAGCGAAGGGAGTGCTAAGGAGACACCAGCAGCGCGAATGATCCGTCGTCGAGAAATTTGCATAGAGTTACTTGTTCCGAAAAATTTCGCTCTGAATGAGCGCATGCAATAAAGTGCGGAATCCGTAGCCGTGGCTGCGAACTGTTTGCACAATGGATTCGATCTCTGTGCGGTCGGCTGGCGTTGGGGCAACTCCGGTTGCGTAGGTTAGCAACTTTGCCGTCAACGCGCGAGTAATCTGATCTTTGTCGGCCAGTAGTAGTCGCTTGTACTGCCCGATATTATCGAAACGTCGACCATCTGATAACACGCCGGTGGGGTCGACTGGTGGACCATGTTTATAACGCATGCGATTTCCGTTCACCTGCACAGGTGTTCCCTCGCCAATACTGCGGTAATGATCCCGCCAACCACCGATGACATCAAAGTTTTCGAGCGCAAATCCAGGTGGATCGATTAGGACGTGGCAGGTTGCGCACTTGTCAACGTGTCGATGCTTGGCCAGTTGTTCACGAATCGTTGTCGCCCCGCGTATGTCAGGCTCGACTGCCTCGATACCGGCCGGGGGTCGCGGGGGTGGTGTGCCAAGCATCGAATCGAGTACCCACGCACCGCGCACAATCGGTGACGTGGTTGTCCCGTTCGCGGTGGTCTTTAGGATTGCGGCCATCGTCATGACTCCGCCACGAGGTGAATCCTCCGGCAAGTCAATCTTGCGAAACTCCAATCCCTGAACCCCCGGCACTCCGTAATGTTCAGCCAGGCGACCGTTGAGAAAGCTGAATTCGGAGTCGACAAAGTTCGAGACGCTTAGGTCGTTCTTCAGCACCTCGTCAAAAAATAAATAGACTTCCTTGAGCATCGATTGCCGCAATAGCTTGTCATATTCTGGATATAGTTGACGGTCGGGCAGCGTCGCATCAATTTCCCGAAGTCCTAGCCATTGACCGGCAAAGTGCTCGGTGAAAGCTTTCGCTTTTTCATCTTGCAACACACGTTCGACCTGCTCGCGCAAGACGTCCGGTTGGCTCAGCTTGCCGCGCTCAGCTAACAGCAACAGTTCTTCGTCCGGCATCGAGCTCCAAAAAAAGTAGGACAATCGACTGGCCAACGAGAAATCATCGAGCTTCCTCGACCGCTTTGAGTCGCGAATTGCTACCCCGCTCGATGCTGGACGAATTTGTTCGTTCAGAAATAAGAAATGTGGGGAAACCAGCACCGACTTTAAGCCAACCCGTAATGCCTGTTCAAAGGAAGCACCTTGTCGCAGCTTTTCTTGAACAAGACTGAGCAAAAGCTGAACTTCGGATTCCGTCGTTGCGCGACGAAAAGCACGACGCGAAAATTCGCGAAGAATTCTTTCGGCATCCTTGAGAGGCTGTTCCGATACCACTTCGAAGCGTTCGCTGTCCCCAGAGATTTGCTGCTGTGGAAGATCGCCAAGTAACCGTCGATAACTTGGCGGTGGCCAGGAATCCAATAACGGGCCTTCCACCTCTAGCCACTGTAGCAACATGCCGGGGCCTTCATAATTTGCCGCGCCGCCACGACGTTGCAAATCACGGGGACGGATTTTTGTATCAACGAGCAATCGAATGTTCCGTCTCGCCTCCATCTCCGTCACAAATTCCAAGACCGTCGGTTCGCCGGGCGGCACCTCAAAGTAGTCGATCAGATAGGGGGGGTCGCCGAGGTTTTCCCTGCCACCATTGAGATGAAAGAGGACTGGCTCGTCGGTCTGATAGGCATAAGCGGAAATGCGAAAGCGATACTTCCCCGGAAATCTCGTGAGCCCATTCCAAAAGACGATTTGAATATTTGAGGCCAGATCCGATGCAAAAATTGCGACTCCGTCCTCGAGATGCCGGTAGACGTCTGTCCGACGTGTAACCGCTTCAGACTTGGCATCGAATCGGCGATCGAGAAGCCAGGGTCTCGGCGCGTTGGCAAATGCAGCATCCAACGCGCGGTTAGCCGCTTCCAGGTAACCGGCTAGCTGGTACGAGGAGAAGTGCAGCGAATCCGCTGTCGTATCGAATCCACCAACAACAGAATCGTCCGGTAACACACCTTCTAAGTCGACATCAACCAGCAGAAGGTCGCGAATCGTGTTCGCATATTCCGTTTGATTCAGACGTCGCATGACAGACCGACCGGACGTCTGCCTTCGTCTTTTTTCGGCATCAACGACCTGTTGGTCAATCCATTCAAGTAGTTCCGTTGCTTTTTTGTTCCCTGGACGACGCTCTCCAGGAGGAGGCATCGTGCCGCTCCTCAGTTGCTCGGCGACTCTGAGCCACTGACTGCGAATTTCTTGACCACTAAAGTCATCTGATAATGACTTGATGTTGAAATTGCCTTCTGGCTCCGCTCCGGAATGGCAAGCCGAGCAGTACTGCGTGAGCAACGCTGGCGTTGACTCATCGGCCGTTGCAGTCATGCCAAACCCGATCAACGTGGCGGCGGCTGCCAAAACGAAAATGCGCAACGTTACAGGCGAGGAATATTTAATACACAAAACAAATCACTCAGCGATGCGAATGCGCTTAGCTCCCAATTGAACCTATCAAGCCAGGCAACAGAGTTGCCTGACTCTCCACTTCTCAATTCTATCCATAAATCTGCAGAGGTGGGCGATTCAGTTTCCCTCAAAAAGGGATCGGAAAAGCAAAACAGGTCTTTGACGCAGTTTGACATATCGCTTTGCAGGAACATTGGTGCACGATCCTGCACAGCGACGTGGGACAAGAACGCTGCACAGAACTGGCCCCGCACAGGAACTGGCAATGATCGGTTATAGGGGGGGCGGAGCCAATTTGTGACAACCGAATACGGCAGCTGCTATGGTGTTTCGGCTTCAAGCGATCAGCTTCAGCAATCATTGCCCGGGGTGGTTCGCTTGGTGAAAGGTCTGCGATGGATGTGAAAAGAATCGTGTGTCAAAAAAAGGAATTGGGCGTCATTCGACGCTGCTCTCACCTAACTAACTGGTCGATGATGTCGAGAACGCCTTCCACTTCTTCGTGTGACGACACATAGGCAGCTGCCTTCATGATTTCGGGCTCCGAATTCGCAGGGCATCCAAACCAGGAAACACGATCGGCGATAAACCGATCCCCCATGGTGTCTCCGATCCCCGCGGTGCGTTCCAATTCGATGCCGGTCTGATTGATCAGTCGATCGATCGCAGTCGCTTTGTTGATGTACGGAAGATCGCAATTGATGTAGAGCCACGTCATTGAGACACGAATTGGCCAGTTGCGTTTTTGAAATTCTTCATCGATTGTCGAGACGAGAGACCGCAGGAAAGCCGTATCGGGATGATAAAGCGCGACGGAAGCTGACTTTCCCGGCTGCTGGACAACCCCGCTCGCCTGATACAGGGACCGCAAAAGCTTCCTCGCCTCATTAACGATTTCAAGGTGCTCAGCGGTGATGGCTGGATCGCATTCGAAGGAATTGTCTTCTGGTCGCCAGAGCCAAACGCCATTCTCTCCGATGCACGGAATCACCGTGTTTTGGATCAGGCGACAAAGGCACTCAACGAATCCAATCGGCCTGCCACTGCAGAGTGTGACGACTGGTCGGTCGCGATGCTGAATCGCAAAACGATTGTGCTCAGAAAGCTTCGACAGTCCTGCGATGTCGATTGGAGCATGCGATTCAGGTGACAGACAGCCGTCGATGTCACAGATTACAAGATCGTATTTCCCGGTAGTTCGAAACGGCAAGATCAAGACTTCCTCATGATTGAGCCGTGCTCATGACGACGGCGGAAAAGGCGAACGACGTGACGGTTTCATCCAGGCAGGCCTGCGATCACTATTCACTCAGCGTGCGTATTTAAACACAGGTTGCCTGACGAAACTATTGCATGAGTTCTTGACGTTGATCGGATTCGTCCCTGCCGATCGTTGATTGTGATTTTCAGTTACCTAATGGATGCCAAACATAAATGCTTGCGAAAGTCTAAGCTCGCGAATCTTGCCAAGTTCCTTCCTCATGAATGTTCCTGGTGTGATTGCACTTTATTTCAGCCGAAGAAATTACCTGTTTCAATCTCAGCGTTCAGCTGGTTTGTCCAGGTCTTTTACGAATCCATTGCTCTTCCTATTTACGGATCCCGTGTTTTTCCTAGTTCGGATATTGAGATGGTGGACGGTTTCGTCGTGATCGTTCCGCCTGCACCGGTCTACGGTTTGGCGTCCGTCTGGGGGGTCGGGACTCTCACGACTCGGAAGCCGCCGTCGCTATTAATGTCATCCTCGCTTTGTTTGCGTCGCGACGCTGAACGACAGTCTTCGGAGTTGGCTTGCCAGTTGCCACCACGGAGAAATCGGAAGGATCCCGCAGAAGAGCCGGTTTGATCAGGCACTGCAAATTCGGAGACGTTTCCGTACATGTCGTACAAGCCCCATCGATTTGGTTTCTTGAGCCCAATCGGATGCGTTTCGCCGTTGCTGTTGCCCGCGAACCAGGCGTAATCTCGGAACTCAGCGTCACTATCACCAAAGCTATAGACGGTATCCGTTCCGGCACGACATGCGTGTTCCCATTCAGCTTCTGTCGGCAGCCGATAAAGATGGCCTGCTGCCTTTTCCGCAGGGAACGCACTGAGCTTACGACAGAACTCAGTTGCGTCACTCCATGGAACTTTTTCAACAGGATTTTCAGGTCCGTCGAATTGACTCGCATTTGTTCCCATCACCTGCTGGTACTGTGCTTGTGTGACCTCGTGAACGCCGATCTGGAATGGTTGGCTTAGTGTGACTCTGTGGGGCGTTTCATTATCCTCGTGACCGGGGACCTGCCCAGGTGAGCCGATCGTGAATTCCCCCGGCGGGATGACGGCGAACTTCATGCCAATGCTGTTTGTTGATTCGACAGGCACTTTCAGATGGTCAGACCATGCCTGCTGGAGCATTACTGCTTGTTGCACTGACAAGAGAGACGCGATTGACGGAATGGGAGTCGGTGGCGTGGTGGATTCGTATGCATAGAGCTTTGCGATCTGCGTGCTAGTGAGTGGTGCTGTATAGATTCTGAGATCGTCGAGATCGCCGGTGAAGATGCCATAACACCAATTGTGCCCGCGCCAATAACCGGCGAAAGCAAGTCCTTCAGATGTGTCGACGCCATCGATCAATTTTTTTTTGTCGACCTGTTTCCCATCAAGAGAGAGCGAGGTCTCCGCAGTTTTGTAATCGCAAACCAACACCGCATGGTGCCATTGTTTGTCGGTGACCTGGAGTGGCCCACTGGTAAGAGAGGTTTCTTTCCCCGCACCACCTGAAACGGTAGCTTGAAGAAAGCCGCCATTTTTATCCTCTCCCAGGTTCGCCACGGAAAGCATGTAATTGCAGTTGTGGAGATGTATCTTTGAGCATTTTCCAATCAAAACTTGATATTTGTCAGTGGGGTGATTTTCAATCCATCGAAACCACACCGCAATCGTGAATGTCTTTAGAGAATACGGCTGATCATGTACACCAAAGACCCCGGACACGGCACCTTTCGGATTCCCGAAGCGGTCTGGCATTGATTTGTGGGTGGGGATTCTGGTGAACGAACGAACCCATCGTCCTTTCGCTCTGTCCCCGTCTCGCCAGCTGCCGGCCCGTCCGGATGCTACATTCCGAAGATTACCGTTATCCAAGTCATACTGAGCGATTAATGATTTGTGCATCCATGCATCTTCGTGCTCATTCACCTTCGTAGTTATCGAGGTCGTCTCGGTGCGGGCGTCCCGTTTGGGATTGGTATCGGAAGCCATGATTCCAACCGGATCTGGCTTTAAGACGCCCAGAAGGAAAAAGATTGCGAGTCCGACTCCCAAAATTGCGGCGACCGGAAAGGCGATCACGTAAAACCGTTTGGATGGAAAAGCTTTCTTGTGAGACTTTCTTACTGCGGCGGCGGAACTTTTGTTTTGCCTGCCTGTAAATGATGGCAGATCTGGTTCTGAGATTGCATCGAATTGCGCAAGGATCTTTTTCTCTGTCGCCACCGATGGCGTTATTGCCTGTTTACCATCGCCTGAGATTTCGCAAACGGCGTTGCATTTGGAGCACTTAACCGTTTTGCCGTACAGCGATTCATTTACGGCGAGCCCAACACCACAGCTTGGGCACACAACCGGCGCGGCAACGATGTTTTTTCCGGAGTTGACTTCAGGGTTCGGGCTCGAAGAACTGTGACTCGCAAGGTCGCGGAGTTTTTTGTCATAAGCCTTTTTGGATTCTTCCTGAATGAGGGTTAGCTTTGCTTTTGCAATCTCATTCAAGATTGATTGAGAGACATCTCCATATTTACCGATCGCGAAAGAGCGTACATGAATCATCTGGCGCATCGCTGCCGATTCAATCACCTCGGCGTCTGCCTCAAACAGATCTAGGCCAAGCAACCGGTAGTGGTTTGCAGGTTGATCTTTGGCCGGTATTCCCAACCACTTGTGGTATGGATCGAACGGTGGATCAGGCATGGTGTCTTAATCTCATGCGGAAGTTGCACTGAGATTATAGAAAGGTTCTTTGGAGCGTTCTGTTGCCTTGGTTGGGGCTTGGTTGGGGACGGCTTGGTTGGGGACAGGCATCGCCGGGTGGGTCAAGCCGGCTCGGGGGAGGAGGCGCAAAGGCAGTGGGGGACAGGCAATGGGGACAGGGCTGTCGGGGACAGGCTGTCGGGGACAGGCTGTCGGGGACAGGCCGTCGGGGACAGGCAATGCAGGTGCTGAAGAATGGGGCAAGGCGGTTTTGAGGCGATCGGTTTGCCGCTCGATTGGACCTGGCAATGCCAAATCGATGGAGGCTAATGATGCTATCGCCGGTGATGCCCATCCAACGTGCGTGAGGGGCAAGTCGGTGGGGCCACTTTGTCCCCGCCACCAGGCTCTATGTTTGGTGGGTGCGCACCGGCGAGCGACGGGTAACGGATCCTCTGCACCATGCCGCGACTTGGTGCTCATTTGGTCCGTGTAGCGTTGTCGCCAGTTGTGCCCTCCCTGAATCTGCTGTAGCGACGAGTGCCTATAACTTGATCCGTTGAAGGCAAGCCATTCGGTGGACAAGCTGTTCTTGCGTTTGTCGATTCCTGTGATTCGATTCGGAATGGAGACGTTCGGCCAGCGAATCGATCCGCCCGTGTAAACTTCGATGACTGCAGGCGGTCCCTCAAGTTTCGCATCGTCGGGGTCGATCAGATTTTCTGGGGTGCGACGATCCGGTTCGTGAAGGCTTTTCCAGCTAGCAGGGACCCAAACCACGAGGCTCCAGTCCATCTTTGCTGCCGATTGCTTATCTGGTTTTCGGTTGGGGTTGAGCCAAAAACGATTGCCGATTTCGTCATGAATCATGAGTCGCTTAGTTTTGACGTTCAGCTTTGCGAACTTGAAC
>JARGNK010000025.1:58213-62605 GCA_029213145.1 Rubripirellula sp.
TGTGTTTTGGCCGCGTCCGGTCCCGCAATGCTCACGCGAGACGAATCTGGCGTTAGGGAAGAACTGTCTTGGTGGCGAGGTATCTAGACTCGGAGCGGTGATTCGCAGGATTCGATCTGTTTTTTAAGTTTGCGGATTCCAGTCTTTGGGACTCGCACGTACCGGTATCCAAGTAATCGATGAGATGCATAGGCGTTTTTGTATGAAACTGTTTACAATTGACGACATGATCACCTTTGTCTTGTAGCAACTGCTGTGCTGAACAAAAACAAATTTCAAATGATTCTTGCTCGCCGAACCCGCGTTGGGTTGTCGGTTTTTTTGGGCGTGGCCACGACGCTCGCCTGCCGTTCGGCTTCGGCACTGAACAAGGTGCTGCCCGCTGGACAAGGTGTTCAGCAGGTCATTGCAGAACACTGCAGCGACTGTCATTCGGCTGATGTTCAGGAAGGTAATGTTCGGCTGGATGACTTCGTGTCGCTCGATACTGCGCGAAAGGAGAGTCTGCTAAACCGGATTGAAGAGCAGGTCTTTGTTGGTCGGATGCCACCTCGTGACGCGGGTGGACTGTCGGTGGAGGAGCAGCGTGAAATGCTCTCGCTCATCGAAAGTACGTATGAGGAACTCGGGACAGCGTCATTGTTCCGCGAGAAGGCAAAGTCACCTGGTTACGGTAATTACATCGACCACGACCGACTTTTTAATGGTGAAATCAAAGCCAATGCTTTTTCTCCGCCACGCCTTTGGCGGACGAGCCCTTACGTGTTTGAGAGTGTTAAGTCCGAGCTCGGAGCCGATCCGCAGCATCTCAGGCAGCCGTTCATTGTCGATGACAAACAGGGAATTCGAGACTACGCATCGTTGCTGTTTGCTGATTCCGCCGTTGTCGACGTGCTGTTGTCAAATGCCGGCAGGGCAGCCGATCTGCTGATGGAGCGACAAGCGATTTACCGCAATCTTGCCGGCGCAAAGCGAATGCCGGATGAGTCGAAACTTACGGAGGCGATTACGCAGCATTTTCAGCGGGTCGTCTATCGCGGACCCACCACGGAAGAACTTGAGCGATACCGCGGACTGTTCAGGAATTCGGCGAAAGAGGCAGGTCATGCGGAAGCGCTCCGGGTCACGTTGATGGCCGTGATGCTTCATCATGAAGCTGTCTATCGCATCGAAATTGGCCTCGGGCCCGAAGATCAAGATGGCCGACGGATTCTTTCGCCGACGGAACTCGCTTTCGCCATCGCTTACGCGCTGACCGATCAGCCGCCGGATGAAACGCTGCTTCAGGCGGCGACGTCCGGCCAGTTACGCACAGCGGAGGATGTTGAGTCTCAGGTTGAGCGGTTGCTTGGCGATGCAGCGATTAAGAAGCCTAGGATCCTCCGCTTCTTCCAAGAATTCTTCGGCTATGTGCACGCGCACAAGGTGTTCAAAGACGCCGAACGCTCTGGGGGGTTCGCGTACTACGGCGAAAACTATCCAGAGATGTACGAGCGGGACGCAGATTTTTTTGTGATGAAGATTCTCGAGAAAGACACCGATGTTTTCCGCGAGTTGCTCACGTCTGATAAGTATTACATTCTTCGACGGCAGACGTTTCGCAACACCGTTTATGATTTCTACCAGCAAAACAAAGGGGAGCTAGAGGCGGGTGAAATTTCTGAAGCGAAGACACGTGAGCTGCTCGACCGACTCGACTTGCGCGGTTGGGAGGAACTCAATCAAAAATACAATCTTCACAAATTTAATCGGGGTTTTAATGGCAGCGTGCGAGCCATCAAGCAGATTGTGAAGGAATGCCGGGAGTGGAAAAATACAGAAGACGAAAATCTGCTGCTGCACGCGATGCAACCGCTCTACAAAAAATATCCGATGGTCTATGACCTCGAAGATGATGAGCAGGATTATCTGCTGCCCCAACCCTACCAGCGGCCCAACCGGGCCGGCATGTTGACTCATCCCGCGTGGTTGATCGCTAACTCGCTGAACGACACCACCGACCCGATTCGCCGAGGCAAGTGGATTCGCGAGCGTCTGCTGGCAGGAACCGTTCCCGACCTGCCTATCACCGTTGATGCCACGATCCCGGAGGATCATGCGAAAACGTTACGCGAGCGGCTCATCGTCACCGAGCAGCAGGAATGCTGGCGGTGTCACGTGAAGATGAATCCACTTGGGTTGCCTTTTGAAATGTACGATGACTTCGGGCGTTACCGGACGAGAGAAAGTCTCGACAAACTTTCCAAGGAGCAGGGCGAAGTACCGACGAAGCCTGTGGACGCGACCGGCGTTCTCTCGGGAACTGGGGACGACGGGATCGATGGCGAGGTCAAAGATGCGTTGGATCTGATCGACAAGCTCGCGTCTTCTGAGCGGGTTCGGCAGAGTATCCTGCGGCATGCGTTTCGGTATTTTATGGGCCGCAACGAAATGCTGACGGATTCTCAGACTTTGATCGCTGCTGACGAGGCTTACTTGAATAGCAACGGAAGTTTCAACGCTGTCATCGTGTCGCTGTTAACCTCCGATTCATTTCTTTATCGAAAGCCGTTGGATTAAACGCTGCAGCACAGTTCTTGCGACATCCGATCGCGTCGATTCCATCGACAATCGAAACCAATCGTTACGAAGACCACCAATATCGAATTACTTGACCATGCAACAAACACGTCGCCACGCACTGAAAAACCTCTCGTTGGGTGCGGGGAGTTTTCTGCTGACCCCTTTGCTGAACTCGGTCCGACTGCAGGCCGCCGGAAATCTCGATGCGCTGCCGAAGCGGTTCGTGTTCGTCGTGAAATCGAGCGGCATTGTTCCGGAAGGCATCACGCCGGAACCGTTTGCAGGTGTTGAGACTCGTAACGAATCGCTTGCGAACGTTGCTCTGCCTGAATCGATGGTGGCACTCGAACCTTTCAAAGACCAGCTTTCGATTGTGCAAGGGTTGTCAGGGAAAATGTGTCGCGGCGGTCATAGCAGCTGGTTTGGTGCGATGGGCGTCTACATGACCGGCGGTGAACACGACCGAGGGGCCATTTTACGAGCCACTGCTGATGCGGAACTCGCAAAGCTTAGCCCGGCGCCATTTAACCATGTCGGACTCGCGGTTCGCGGTCCTGCACTCTCGAATGCGTATGGCGGAGTGCTCTACCCCGGCATCACAGCGACCGCTGCTAATAAAGAACTTCCCTTCCAAGGCAGTCCAGACTTAGCTTTTCAACAATTATTTGGTTCTGCGGCGTCGGCCAGCGGACAGGGGCAAGCACGGTTCCGCATGCAAAAGAATCTGCTGGACTTCATGGTGGATGACGTCCGTAAGGTCAACGATGCCATTCCATCGTCGGAGAAGGATAAGCTGGATGCTTACTTGAACGCATTCGAAGAACTGCAGGTTCGGCATACGCGACTCACCAACATGAGTGAACGTATCAAAGCGAACGCTCCTTCGCTCGGCGACAAATTCACATCCGAAGTTGAAGAGATTCGCCAGGAAGCTCACTTCGATCTCGCGTCAGCTGCATTGATTGCGGGGCTGACGAATTGTGTGACGTTGCGGTTGGACAATTTGACGACGGTTTATTCCAATCTCGGGCTCTCCAAGCACAACCACGGCATTGGTCACAACGAGAGCAGTCGTAGTCAGGATGAGTGCCGCGATGTGATTCGCGAGCATCATTGCGGTTTGCTGGCGGATATGGCGCGTAAATTGAAGGCGGTGCCCGAGGGCGATGGCACGATGCTCGACAATACGATGATCATCTTCTTCAGTGACTCAGCCAACAAGCACCACGGAGACTGTGTCGAATGGCCCTACGTCGTGCTCGGCGGTTGCGGTGGTAAGTTGAACATCCCGGGACGCTACATTCGCTTTCCAAAATACGGAGATCCTGGCTGTCGCACGATTGGGAACTGGTGGACGACGTTGCTGAACGCGTTCGGTAACCCAATGGAACACTACGGCAACGAAGACTTGGTATTAAAGCAAAATGGCGGCTCGTATCGTGGTCCGTTGAATGAATTGATTACCTAGAAGTTTTGCGTTATTCAGCCGGCTGGCTTCATTGCGGTGTCGCAGGGAAGTCTCTCGAGAACGGGCCCAGCATTCGCTGTCCCCACCTTGGAAATGCCCAGAGACAAAACGTTACGAGTTGGATGGCTGGCCCCTGTTGTCGCTATCTCCGGTGCTTGAGCTGTTCTTGTGCAGCCGGGAATCGCACCCCAAGAGTTCGGCGGCGAATCGCGAGCCGGAGAATTCTTTTTCGGGATCAATGCAGGTTTTGGGAATTCGGCAGCGAGATCTTCTGGATCGTCTCACCCCGTCCCGACTCTCGCACTCTTACGCAACCACAGCATGCCAGCGGACTCACAGCATGCCAGCGGACTCACAGCATG
>JARGNK010000025.1:62705-64074 GCA_029213145.1 Rubripirellula sp.
CACAGCATGCCAGCGGACTCACAGCATGCCAGCGGACTCACAGCATGTCAGCGGACTACCAGCGAGACGTAAGGCCAGACTTCATGCTTGATTTGCAGGTGACAAAATCGTGTTGCTCGCAGCGGCATTTGATTGCCTTCAGGTTCTGCGGGATTCCGCTTGCTTAGGTGCGATAGGCATTCAGTTCTGCGTCCCATTGCAATTGGCCACGATTTTGTCGAACCCAGTCAGCGGTAGGTTCGCCATCCGGGAGCAACGCTTGTAACTGCTCCTGTGCGCAGTCGCGCAGAGACTTGTTGGGGTGTTCGCCAAACGCCAATAATAGGTCAAGGTTCCGCCAGGCATTTCGGTGTCCGCATAGCCTTCGAATAATCTCACGTTGCACACGCCGGAGTGGGATCTGCTCTTTCACGGCAAGATTCGCTTCAACGAGCGGTAGAGCGGAGAGCCCGAGTTCGATCAGGCCCGTTTCGTCCGCTTGCTCAATCAACTCCTTCACGCGTCCCGCTTCGCGCTCGCCCTGTTCGGGGCGCCACTTGAGCATCTGCGCCACCCAGCGGACTTCTTCCGGGCGAACCGTCTTAAATCCGATGTTCTCCTTGACGACCACCTTGGGTTGTTTTTCCGAAACCCACTCGGTTTCGGGACCCGTAACGTGAAGCAAGGGTAGCCAAAGTCTTGTCCGCCGAAAACCAAATGGGGTCCGCCCGGTAACCGTTAAATTAATGGGAGTGTTGTCTTGGCAGGCACACACAATCGACGGGGCATTCTCTTCAATCGTTGCCAAAATCGTGCCGTCAGGAGCAAAGAAAAGGATCTTGGTTTCGAAAGCGGAGCTCAATACGAATCCGTTTCCGGTCGGTGATACACCAACCGTCATGGTGAAGTGTTTATCCGTATTCCAAGCTCGGTCAAAAACACCTATTTTTTCGGTCTCACCGTCGGCGCCGACACGAAGAGTTCGAAAGCGAAACTTATAAGGGCCATGCGCGGTGTGCCCAGTGCCTGTGAGCGACGTTGCTTCGACACGAAAGCGACCGTCGAGGCTGTCGGTGACCAAGTTTTGCGCTCCTGAGCAGCACTGTCCAGCAGCTGGTTCAACCCAGCATGCCAATCCAATTAGCACGATGGTGAATGTAGACGCAAATCTTTGAAACGTATTTGTAAGACGCATCATAAGTCTCCTTGAATGATTGTCCGTGACCCGCAGGTGGTACAGTAATCTCAATTCAAAATCCATGCCACTGCGAGTTTGCTCATATTTCAACGCAGTGCCGTTTGAACGACATCAGACTTAGGAGTGGCTCCGGTGCGTTTGATAATCCGAACAAGACGTCCGCAGCGATGCAGGATGGGGCCAAAAGGCGAC
>JARGNK010000026.1:0-36649 GCA_029213145.1 Rubripirellula sp.
CAGTTCGTCGCTAATCTCTGCGGAACCGCTGATTGAGTCCATCGCCTATCTGCTGCCCGACATTGATATTGAAGATCTGCCAACACCACTCAGTATCGTTGCGGTCGATTTGTTGAGCGGCCAACGAGTTGTGTTAGAGCAAGGGCCACTCCGCTTGGCGGTCCGCGCTTCGGCATCGATCCCAGGTGTGTTTCCACCGGTAAAGTGGAACGACATGCTGTTAGCTGACATCGGGGTGATCGAGTCGGTACCTACGTTGGTCGCCAAAAGCTATGCCGAGGATCTGACCATTGCAGTCGATGTCGGGCAGGATCATGACAGAATCCACGCCTGTGGTACCGCGATTGAAGTGCTGATGAGGGTTGATGATATTGGCGAACGCTCGCTGCGCCGTTTTATGCTCGATGCTGCTGATGCGGTCATTCGACCTGATGTCGGTAACGTTGCCTGGTTCGACTTCAGTGAACCGGAGCGATTGATTCAGGCGGGGCGTGTGGCAGCCCATCAGACGCTCGGATCAATGGCGGAACAATTGGTCGCGTGAGCTGGTGAGGCGGGATGACTCGGTTA
Organism: Rubripirellula sp.; assembly: GCA_029213145.1. GTDB lineage: Bacteria > Planctomycetota > Planctomycetia > Pirellulales > Pirellulaceae > Rubripirellula. Next base: position 571 of record JARGNK010000026.1, read on the forward strand.
CACCGTTTTCTCTCGGGCTCGGCTGCATTGCCTCTGGGTCCAGATTGCGTTTCCGCTGGGTCCAGATTGCGTTTCCGCTGGGGCCAGATTGCGTTTCCGCTGGGGCCAGATTGCGTTTCCGCTGGGGCTAAATTGCGGGATTATTTCAGCGTGTCGTTTCGCGAGCCGAACGGTAGGCGTCCGCGGCAACCGTGAAGCCAGCTTTCAGTTAGGGCAAGTGGCTGATCCAGAAGCCAGTCCAGCTCGCAATGAGGACGAGGTTCAGAATCCAGATGAGGGCGACCTGCCGCTTCCTTTTACTGTAAGCGTCTGCCGGCAGACGGATGAGAAGATAAAGAGAATAAAAGCTGACCAAAGGAGGGAACACAATGGCGCCGATCACGGCTGCACGAAAGGCTCGCAACACATCTTCATCCAGTGTGCCGATCCGTTCATCGTTTGCCGCTACGATGGCTTCCGAGACATCGTCTGTTTCTGCAAAGGAGGATTGTTCGGGATTGACGCTTTCGGTTTCCTCACTGCTGTCGTGCGATGGGGGCATTTGAGGAGTGGATGCGGGAGTCATCGCTGCTTGGCGAGCGGACGTGTCAGCTTGTTCTTGCTGTTTGTCATCCGAGCGTCGTTTACTGCAACTCCAACAGACATCAAAGGTCGCTTCATTTTGTTCGCGGCAGCGACTGCAGATCCAAGGTCCTGCCGTGCGCGCTATGCGTTCATCTTCCGCCAGAATCAGCGTTGCTCGTTTGGCGTCTTCGGTTGCAACCTCTAGTCGAACTAGTCGCATGGTGCCGGCTCCGCCGAGGCCGAGCGCTGTTTCCATATCGGTTCCGGTGATCACAGCGCGGATTCCCGCCTCTGCCAAGCGGATTCTTAGCGATTCGGCTTCGAATCGATCACTGCAACTTCGAATCGAGGTCAGGGCTGACATGATACGAGCTCGGTTCGCTGTGAACCGGTGGTAGGAATGAAAAGAATGTGACGGCTGTCCAGGATGGCCGGGTGTGATGCCTGCCTTGCCAAAAGGTTCGCAAGGGTCGCTTCGGTCGATCTTATTCTTTCAAGAACATTCGTTTCAGCTCAGCGATATCGGTTGCAATGCGAAAGAAGACGATCATAAATTCTAAAGCAACACGGGCAAGAAGAACCAGCAACAGGGTAATGCCGCTGAGCAGCAGGTAGGAAAACAAATTGGTTTGAAAGAATGACTGATTGGCTAGAGGTGTAAATTCCCAACTGCTCGCGCCATCCACGGTCCGAGGGCCAGGAGCATCCATGGAGGGCTGAACCCAGAGACTGTAGGTCATGACTGCTAACCAGAGCAGCGTGACCGTCACGGTAATGCTCCACAAAATCTTAATGATCCATGGTGTGACGAAATAACGAAAGCGAAAATCAAAAAAAGCGAGTGCCGCTTCGTGCGAGCGTTTCGGAACGGGAAACGTTTGCTGGCGAGTTCGAATGGTGTGTCCGGGGCCTGTTGCAGTTGGCAGTCCGGGGGTCGTCTCGTCGGTCGCGGGATGATCTTCCGGTTGGCTTGGTCGCTGCGGGGTGCTGCGAGACGCGACCGATGCTTGCTGCGCGGCCGGCCGCTGGAACGCAGAGGTAGGCGCCATGCCGGGCGTACCAGCGGCGGAGGCTGGTTTTGTCGATCCAGGATTCGCTCCGGTTGGACCGACTGTCGCCGGTGTATTCGGTGTCGGCTTGCTAGGTGCTGGCTTGCTAGGCGCTGGCTTGCTAGGTGCCTGTGCAGAGGGCGAGACGTTGCGTGGTTGACGCGACATCGCGGCGGCAATCGGCTGGATGCGAGACGCCACAACCCAAGTTCCCTGTGTGTGGGTCTTGTGAAGAACGCTTGTATCGTTTGCGATGTTTCCCGTCTCGGCTGCAGCGATGATGTCGGCTAATCGAAATGGCCCGTGCTCAACCCCATCTCGGTGTCGCAACAACCAGCCAGCATCTGCTTCAGTCATGGCACATTCAAAACAGGAGAAAATCGGGTGTTAGATGGCCACAGGATTGTAGTCCGAAGTCGCTATGTCGAGGGCCTAATGCAGTACAGACTCCCCGAGCCGCACTCAGGGCGATCTGTTCTGAGTGTGTGTGTGACACGCCCTTTTCGCGAATTTGGGCTCCGCAGTTGAGAATGACACCGAACTTGGGGAGACTCGGTGTTGGATCTTTACGCGGCGCGACCTTGCATTGGCTGGTGGGGAATCCCTTCTTCGCAGGTGGTGATCCACTGTTTTAGCCGCCGAGTGCTTGGGATTCGTCGGCCACGTAATTGGATTCGCCCCTGCGTGCTTTCCGCGAAGCGTTCCAAGTCGCGATGAAGGGCCGCTGCCGATTCACAAGCTAAACCGCGTACGCTTCGGCGATGAATGCTGATCAACAACATCGCATCGCGTGGCATCATTCCGGGAACTGCGGCTGCGAATCGAATCGCGCGGCGGTACTGCGTTAGCATTCGCAACGCTTTTTTTGACGCACTAAAATGGGCGGCAAGTTGTTTGAGGTCGCTATTGGAGAGGTCGCCTGCAGAAAAAACACCAAGACTCTTCAGTCGTTGAGCTCGGTGCGGGCTGCAAAGTTTTGTGTGCTCAAGCTGCATGCTCAACAGGCGTTGCCGGTGCGTCACACCGGGTGGAGCCGGTTTTAGTTGGTGGACAGGCTCTGCATGAGAGGCTGCGATCGTTGCCGGTTTGCTGTGAACAGACTCGGGCGTTGCCTCAATGTGAGCACGTAAAACAACGTCGGACGAAGTCGGACGTTTTTTGAGGTGAGACAAGACCCGGAATAGAAAATGCAACATGCCAGATTCTCCGCGAGAAGAAGAGAGAGAGAAGAAAAGAGAAGAGAAAAGCTCCGCTGCTGGTGAGGGTGTTTTGATCGATTGGCTCATGCTGACCGGCAAAAACGTCGCGGTTGGGAGCCTTGTCGAACCCTTGAACGGAAATCAAACACGGCGAGGATGGACGTCCTCGCTCCACCAGGACGGATTTCGATTCCAAACATCTTCAGGTATCGGGTCGTTTTGGTTTGGGATTTCCTGTTCGGTGTATGAACTGTCGAGTGCGGCGATGGCATCTTCGACTTCGCTGATTCTTTGCGCCGGTTCACGTTCGAACCAAGCCCAGTCGATTCCGGATTCGGGTTCGACTGGAGCTACGGGTGGTGTGAAGGTCACTTTGAACCGTTCTGGTTCGCGTCGGCGGTGCTTTCGCACGGGCTTTGGTTTTGGTTCGACCGCTGGTTCTGGTTCCGGCTCGGTAACGGCGACAGGTTCCGGTGGCTGTTCAACCACTTCCTCGACGACTTCGACTGGTTCCTCAGCTAAGGCTGGTTCTTCTTCCAGTTCGACTTCTTCTTCCTCTTCTTCGTACTCGATTTCTTCTTCGTACTCTTGCTCTTCCTCGAGGTATTCGATCGGTTCCATGACCACCGCACGGCCTGGTTCACCTTGTGTCGGCATCTCTCGAGCTTCAACACCAATTTGCGTGAAGATGTCGACGATATGCTGGTGACACGTGAACATCATCACTTGATGTCCCAGATCAGCAAAGGTTTTCAACGTCTTGGCCGCATTTGCTGCGCGATCGTGGTCGAAATTGACAAGTACATCGTCGAGCACCAGTGGCAGCATGACTCCCCGGCGTGCGTAGGCAGCCGCCAAAGCCAATCGTAGGGCAATGAAAACAGCCTCTTTGGTGCCACGGCTGAGGAGGTGTAGCGACAGTGCGCTCTCGTTGTTGTCGTCAATCATCAAGCGGTTGGTTCCTAGTGGAGTCCAGATCCGCGTGTATTTGTTGTCGGTAAGCTGGGCTAAGAAGCTGGATGCTTCACGTAGCGTTTCGGGTTGCCGCTCTCGTTCAAAGGTTCCACATACGTCTTCCAGCAGGCTGCTTGCCATCGAAAGCGTTTGCCATCGCCGACAGGCGGCTTCGATCCGACGTTGCACACAACCAAGTTCGAGCTGTGCAACCGTCAGCCGCGAGTCATCGGCAAGGTGCTTCATCTCCTGGGCTAACTCACCCTGTTGTGTTCGCAGTTGGGCGATTCGAGATTCCGTTTCTCCGATTCGGTTCGTAATCGTGTCCCAGCGTTTTTCAAGATCGACTTCGCTGGCGCCTTCGATTTCATATTCGACCTGATCGTAGTCGTTGTTCGCACCGATCATGGAACGAACCTGTTTGTCCAATTCGTCGTGTTTCTTTTTTCTTTCGGTCAGTTTCGCGTTATTGTCGATCATTTCGTAGAACTGCTCAGCAGTTGCAACACCACACTTGGCCCACAACGCGCGTCGTTGCTGTTCGCATCGTTCGATCGATCGATGATGAGCAGATTGTTGCCGTTTGAGTTGCTGATCTTGTTCTTTTAATTCACGACGCCGTTTGATCCAGTGTTGCTGCCGCGAAATTTCTTCATGGAGATGGTTCAGTTGGTCAAGCGGTCCGGTGCGTCGTTTGAAACGTTTTGAAGACGCGGATTGCTCTGACAAATCGATGTCGGCTTCGTCCAAATGGTCTCGCTCGTTCGATTCCTCGACCTCGAGTGCTTCCAAGTAGAGGCTTTCGATGCGTTTCGCGATCGTTTGCCGCTCGCGACGCCGTTGGGTCTTTTCTGCTACTAATTCATCTAGCCTTTCGCGGCTGGCTTGCAGCGTCGCATAGCCGTCGCTGAGTGCACGCACGCTGGAGGGTGAAAGGGAGCTGCTGAGGCCGAGTTGTTCGAGTTCGGATGACCAGCGATGTCGTGCTTGCTTTAACCGTTCGGCTGCTTTGGCTGCCCGTTCCCGCGCGGTTCGATACGATTGCAAGGCTGCTTCGTGATTGTGGTAGGTCGGTAGTGATGTTTCGAGCTCCGCGAGCAACATTTCGGTTTCGCGGATCCGAATGTCGAGTGATTCATTACTGTTCGGGAGTGTTGAGTCGACGTCGTTACGCTCGGATTCAATTTCGCGGATCTGGCGACGAAGTGCATCAATTTGCCGTTCGCAATCGTCGCGTTCCGCTGAGGTCGTACGTTGCCCATTCTCGCGACCGAAGTAGTACGTGAACAGACTCATGACACCGAACAGGATGCACAGCATGCCCCATGTCGGATCGGGATCCGAAACGAGCCAATCAAAGCCAAACACATGCGAGATGCCATAGATCAAACTCAGTCCGCCAAAAACGAATGGAACGGCGAGCAGCACCAGGCGATCGACCGGTAAGACCTCGGCCGTCGTGAGTTCAACGGTTTCCTTTTCAAGATCTCGATAGTGGCGTTTTAGCTTGGCCAAATGTTCGCTGAGCTGAGTCCGATGCCGGAGTGTGGTCAAGATGTCGGTCTGGTGCCGAATCGCTTGCTGGAGGTCGCTCGCATTGGCACGCGCTAAGACCTCTTCCAATGCCACATTCAGTTTGTCAGCGCGAGCCTTGTGATCGGTTGCCTCGTTGCGAGATTGTTTCAGCAGGAAGGTTTGTTCTTTGACCTGTTTTGCCGGGCCGGCAAGAGCGCTAAGTGCTTGTTTGGATAGATCAGGAAGTTGCGAAAGATCGCCTTCCGTCAATGCCAGACGGTCATCCTCATCCATGCCGAGCCGTTCGGCATCGATCTCAAGTTGCTTTTCAGCCTTTTCGATTTGCTGATCTAAGCGTTCGATCTGTTCCTCAATTGCTTCGACCCACGTGGCCTGTTCACCGGCCGCTTCAATCCGACCTTGCAACTCCACTAGCCGACGGCTGACTGGTAGTTGTTCGGCCTTATCGCGGATTGCACGCCTTTTTTGCTTGACCTCTTCGAGCTTTTGTTGTCGCTCATTCATCGTCGCTTCGATCTGCACCAATTGGCTGGGTGCGTCGTCCGGCAATTCGTTGCCTTCTTCGAGTTCTTCGATCTCTGCGGCGACGTCATTGCGCTGTCGCCAAGTTTGATAGACATTTGTCGCGACTTCGACCGTTCGTGATTCACGTTCAAGCGTCGCCATACGCTCAGTGAGTTGCTCGATTTCTTGGCCTTGCGTTCGTCGCTGCAAGGCAAGTTCGCTCCAGCGTCTGCCACCACGAGTTAGATTTTCCACTTCATCGCGAAGGGCTTCGCGGCGGCGGATCATCTCGATCAATTCTCTTGTATCGGCTGATTCCTCGTTGGCTTGAGATCCAACGACGGATCGGCGACCGTCACGTAAATTTCGCAGCACGTCGACCAGTGAGACACGATCGAGCCCACTGGAAAGTTTGTAAAGTTCGTCGGCAGCGGCGGTTCCATCGAGCGCGCTGAGTTCTTGAAGCTCGCGGATGCCAATGGCGAAGACATTGGTGAAAATCGGTTCATCAATCTGACCGAGCAGGCTGCTGAGTCGGTGTTGCCCTTGGCTCAACCCGTCTTGTCCAGTGACAGCCAGTTGTCCGGTGACACCGGTGTCGGTCAATTGGCTATGACGTCGGATTTCGTAGCCACCACCCGGTCCGGTAACACGGATCGCTCCGCCCGGAGTGCCCCCATGCAAAGGCGGGAGATACTTTTCGCGCCGGTCGGTGGTGAATCCGTAGAGCATCGCCCGCAGAAATTGCATCAGCGTTGTTTTGCCAGCCTCGTTGGGCCCGTAGAACAACGTCATGCTATCCGGCAACGAGTCAACGGACAGTCCGGTCCAAACACCGAAACCGTCGATTTGAATGTCTTTGACTTTCATGATTTCTGCACCACATTCGGCTTTCCGCCACGGAGCAATTCGACACCCAGTAAGGTGGCCTGGTCCAGGACTTCCATGCGACTGGAAGACCGAATCTCGGCCAGCAACGAAGCTGTGGTCGTTGCCAGTTGTTGTTCTTCGGTGAAGGGCAATAGGTTTAAATCACGGCCCTCGCTGGAGCGATGCTTTTTCGAAGCTCGCAAAAAATCGCCCAGGATCGTGTCTTCTTCTTCCCACTGTTGGGGATATTGATTTGGTGGTCGAACGACTAACTCAGCAGTCCATGCCGCGGGTGCACCATGCCCATACTCACGTCGCAGCCATCCGAGCAGTTCTTCGGCATCGCCGATGGATTGCAATGTTTCACCGCTTGAGATTGAAATGTCCCAGCCGATCAGCAAATGGCGGCCGCCGCTTTCATGTTGCAATCGTCCGATGCGTTCACCGAGCAGATTGCGGATCCCACCAACCGCCGCGATTTCCGCAGCATTGATTTCAACCTGGCAGTAGCGAAAGCTGTCGCATTCGATTTCGTGAATGCGAGTGGTGCCATCGGCATCGACATCGACGGTTGAATAGCCGTGAGGGCCCGATTCTTTGAGGCAGCGGCCTTGAGGTGACCCACAGTACAACGCTCCGCCTGCTGCAGCTCCTTCGATTTCGCTTCGATTGTGTCGTCCGCCGAGCGCCCAGTAGTCGAAACGAGCTTCCGCTAGTGAATCGTGATTGGTTTCACCATAACCAACTGCGACGGTGTACTCGTCAGTCGGTTCGACGTCGTAACTCGGGATATGAAGTGTCGAGCGTCCATCGGTGCTGCGACCGACGACTCGGCAAATCGTCCGACCGGCTCGCTCCACTGGTACGCTTGCCGTTCGGTCCTTGGGAAATAATGTGACATTGGGCGGCAAGGGAACCGATTCCGGCCATCGTTGTGGATCGTCTGCCAAGCCAGCAGCCCAGAAAACGGGCGTCTTTTTGGCATGCAGCTGATCAAAGAGATCCAGCAACATCGACATGCCATGGGGACCGGCCGAAGGAGGGCTGATCAAGTCTCCGCTGAGGACAACGAAATCAATGTTGTCCGCCAAGCCTGCTTGTAAAACCGTCTCGGCTGCCCGTCGTGGAGCGGTCGCCATGGCGTCGCGAAGATGCGGCGGCAAGGTGTCGAGATCACCTAAAGGCGCTTCCAAATGAAAGTCACCAGCATGAATAAATCGGAACGACTCGCCTGGCATTGGATCCCTCCCTGCGGTCATGGCAGCCGTGTCGCTTCATCCCGAAACGCGCGGTACTTCGGCTGCTGTGGCCCCGGAGTTTAACGAATCCAGTGATTTCAGGCCAAGTCAGATTTATTTGCTACGCTAGCAAATAGCGTTGACACGACAAAACAAGGTGTGTGAGCGACCTCAAACGGGCTGACAAATACGAGATGATTCGAGCCATCAGGCCCACCATTGGCCAACTGAATCAGGCCTCGGCGGGTTTTCGCGTGATCAACGAGACCACGATCAGCGTCAAAAATGCTAACGGAATGGTCACGATTCCAGGCTGGCTGAAGGGAGCGATCGCGTTTTCCGGATCGATGCCGTAAACCGATTTGTAGGTATCGGCCGATAGCAGGATCCAACCGAGTGAGCTGATCATTCCCACCAAGACACTGGCCACGATGCCTTGCTTGGTCGTCCCTTTCCAGAACAACAGCATGACGAGTGCTGGCAGGTTAGCGCTGGCGGCCACGCTGAACGCCCAGCCGACGAGGTAGCCGACGTTCAATTCTTTGAACAGCACACCGAGCACGATGGCGATTCCACCGACGATAACCGCAGCGATCTTCGCGACGCGGACCTGTTTGGGGCCACTGAGTTTGACGCCAAAGACGCCATCCAGCAGGTCGTGAGCCACAGCGCCACTACTGGCGAGAATCAATCCACTGACCGTTCCCAAAACGGTGGTAAAGGCGATCGCCGAAATCACGGCAAACAACCAACTGCGAATACTGTTCGCTAGCAGAGGGGCCGACATGTTGCTGTCGGTCAAGTCGAGTGCGCCGCTGGTCATCGCACCCAGCCCGAGGTAGAGCGTCAGAATGTAAAAGAATCCAATCGTGGCAATACCAACAATCGTACTTTTGCGAGCTGCTGCACCATCTTTGACTGTGTAGTAGCGGATGAGGATATGCGGCAGCGAAGCCGTCCCACAGAACAGTGCCAGCATCAGTGACAGGAAATTCAATCGGTCGGTCGTCTTACCACTGCGGATCCCTTTGAATTTTGGGTGCTCACCCGGTCGCAAGACTCGTTCTCCTTGCGTCGGTTTTTGATAGTAAACCGTGGTGGTTGTGTCATCGTCGTGGCGGATCGTATCGCTGCTCCACAGCATGATTTCGCTGTCGTTGAGCGTGGTAAAGAAAGAAATTGGCCCGACGGGCCCAGTTTCTGTCTGGCCATTCGGGAGTTTGGAAAGGTATCCGATTGGCTGCAGTTGACGTTGATCGGGGCCGGTTCCGTTGGGGGCTCCATTGATCATCTTGTTATCGCCCGCTCCGGAAACCGTTTGGCCTTCACGCATCAGCACCTCGTTGGAGCCCTCGATCGATGCGACGCGAAAAATGTCGTAACCGGCTTGGTCAACGCTGGCCAGGCGAACGTAGAGGATTTTCGAAGCGTTTGGATTGCCGCTGGCAGGCGATGCTTGCTCGGTCAACATCGTGTAATCGTAAGTATCTTCCGTGACGTTGCTGATCGTCCAATTGCCATTGTAAGACGGCTCGGTAGCACCTTCGATTTTCACGACGTCATTGTCTGCGTAGCCATGTGCCGGCTGAGTTACTGTTGCAGTCGTCGATGATGCCGTAATTTTGACTGCGGCGGGCGGCGGGCGCCAGCCATCATCCGGCGGAAGGACCTCGCGCCCACTGATCTGTTCGCCGTCCAGTTGCCCAGCGGCGATCGGACCGATCGTTTCAAACGCGGTATCGTTCGTGCTGAAACCACGTTGCAGCAGCATGATCACCAAAATGAAACTGAAGATGACCAGCAACGAACCCTTCAGGAATTGCACCCAAGTGGTGGAAACCATTCCGGCCGTCACCACGATAGTGATGACAACGACACCAACCATCACAACGCCAACCCAATGTGGGTAACCGAGCAAGGGTTGGATCAGTGAACCGGCACCGACCATTTGTGGGATCAAATAAAACACGCTGACGACCAACGTGCTGATGCCAGCTGCACCTTTGATGCCGCGGGAATTGAATTGTGCGTCGAGCGCATCGGCGAACGTGAATCGGCCAAGGCGTTTCATCGGTTCGGCGATGACAAAGAGGGCGACGATCCAGCCAGCGAGAAATCCGATGGAGTAAAGGAATCCGTCGTATCCATATGCTGCGATCATCCCGCAGATACCGAGAAAAGATGCAGCCGACAGGTAGTCACCGGCAAAGGCAACCCCGTTGACCACCCAGGGAATCTGTCCGTGGGCGGCGAAATAGCCTTCGGAAGACTTGGCGCGACGCCCAAGGAAAAAACTGAGTCCGACGGTTCCAACGACAAAGAGAAGGAAGACTACGACAGCGGTCCAAGAAGGATCGTAAATCATTGCCCGCTCTCCTGCTTGCTGCTTGTTTCGCTCGGTTCGGCTCGGCAAAGTAATCCGTAGACACCTGCCAGCAGCAGGGCGATCACAATCAATGCGAATCCGTAGACGATTGCCAAATTTAAGCCGGCCAAAACAATCTTTTCCATCCAGTCCGCTGCAAAAGCGTTGATGAAAACGAAGCCGAGATAAAGAATCAAGTAGATCGCGAACAGAATCAATCCCAGTCGGGAGTTGTACTGCCGGGCGTTAGGGGGCGATGTATTCATGGCCGTGTTTATAAACGATCGCGTAACCGTTGTGTAACGCAGGGCACCGATTTCAGTGTCATCGCCGTCTCGCGTTGGTACGCGTTTAAAAGCGGTCGCGGCGAGGCGAAGAGGCCAGCGTAGAATTTGGTTTTGGCAACGAACGCCGGCGAGGAAGGTGGCTCTTTTAGCTCGGATGAACGAAGGATGATTCTTTTCCCTATACTAGCCGTTGATCCCGGTTGGCCAGATTGATCCCGGTCGCTCAGGTTGGGCCCAATCGGGCGGGAAATCCACTGTTCCACTTGCCTTGGTCGTTTCTCTTGTCAACAGCCACGTCACCGCCGGAATTGTCGTTTGTCATCCCTGCCATGGATGAGCAGGAGACCCTTGCGCGGTTGCACGAGCAAATCACTCAGGTGTGCGAACAGCAGGGAGTCACTCCGCAAATAATCTTCGTCGATGACGGTTCGACCGATCAAACCTGGCAAATCATTGCAAAGCTTTCAGCCAAAGATCCACAGACCGAAGGGATTCGATTTCGTCGGAACTTTGGAAAGGCTGCAGCGTTGCAGGCCGGTTTTTCGGCTTGTCGAGGCGACATCGTTTTCACGATGGATGCAGACTTGCAGGATGATCCAGAAGAGATACCCAACTTTCTGGCCAAGTTGGATCAAGGGCTGGATGTGGTGAGTGGGTGGAAGAAAGTCCGCCATGATCCCTGGCATAAAGTATTGCCAAGCCGCGTCTTCAATTGGCTCGTCAGCTCACTGACCGGTGTGCAATTGCACGACCACAATTGTGGTTTCAAAGCCTATCGACGTCGGATCTTTGATGAAGTCGAGTTGTATGGTGAGCGACATCGGTTCGTACCCGTGCTGGCTGCTGCTCGCGGTTGGAAGGTGGGCGAGATCGAAGTTGAGCATCATGCCCGGCAATTTGGTAAGTCAAAGTATGGTGTCTCGCGGATTCTCAAAGGTTTTCTGGATCTGTTGACGATCTATCTGCTGACCAGCTACTCCAGTCGGCCGTTGCATTTGATAGGCGGCGGTGGTTTGCTCTGCTTCGCGTTCGGTGGCTTGGGGATTCTGTACCTGACCATCATGTGGTGCGTGACGCGAATCGTCGAAGGAATGGATCCGCTGAATTTGCATGAGCGGGCGATTTTCTACTACTGCATCGTTGCTGTCTTACTCGGGGCGCAAACGCTGTTGGCAGGCTTGTTGGCCGAACTGATTGTTTCACGCACGTCGGGAACATCGCAGGCTTATAGCATTGCCGAACAATTAAACGGGCAGTCATCTAATTTGAGTTCTGATCCAGCGACGCACGTTACCGAGCTGGGTGATACCGAGCTGGGTGATACCGAGCTGGGTGATACCGAGCTGGGTGATACCGAGCTGGGTGATTCAGCAGCGAACGCTCTCGAGCGGGGAAATCCAGAAGATGTCTAATGCGGAACTGTCACGCCGCGGACCAATGTCAAGTTGTTGGTTGTTTATCGTGATTGCTTTGGCGATTGCTGCCGGACGCATTGCAGTCGTATCCAGCAAAGAAGGTGACACCGCTTTTTTGAGTGCCAATGATCGGAGTCGCTGGGCGACCGTGGCTTCGTTGGTTGAGCACCGCACTTATGCGATCGACCAGCAAATTGCGATTTCCGATCCAATCAAACGAAATCGTCGCCCTTGGAACTCCATTGATAAGGTGCGGCACCTTGGCCGGGATGGAAAACAGCATTTCTATAGCAGCAAGCCGCCTTTACTGCCGACGATGATCGCTGGCATCTATGCGGTGGTCCATGCGATCACCGGAATGACGCTGACCGAGCAGCCGATTTACTTGGCTCGCATCCTCTTGGCCTTGGTCAATTTGCCGCTAATGGCCATGTTTCTGATGGCGACGATCGTTTCGATTGATCGAATCTGTAAGCGTGTGTTTGCCAAACATGACGATCAGCATGATCGGCTGCAACGCGATTGGATCGTTCGATTTGCGGGGGCATCCTGTTGCTTTGGAACGATGGTGCTTCCCTTTGCGATTTCGCTGAACAACCATCTACCGGCCGCAGCCGCCACGGCAGTTGCCATGTGCATCTATTTGGTCGCTGCGGATCGTCTGGCAATGCTGAATGAGTCTACCGACGAAAGAGACAACGGCAGCCCGCAAAGGAACCCATCAGAGCCACAGCGACAAGTGCCTTGGGGGTGGTGGTTAATCGCCGGCATGGCTGCGGCCATGGCGGCAGCGAACGAATTGCCCGCCTTATCGATGATGACCTTTTGGGTCGTGCTTTACGGTTGGATCTCTCGTCGTTCACTGCTGCCGATGGGGGTAGGGATCGCAGTCGTCGCGTTTGCTTTCTTTGGTACCAACTGGCTGGCCCATCAAAGTCTGCGACCCGCTTACGCTCACCGTGGCAATGGTGCGGTTATTCAAAGCTATCCTGAACAAGCAAGCCTCGCCAAGCCAGATGCGGCTCTGGTTGCCAACATTTCTGATACGCTTCGTGCGCGGGAGCAGGTCGATCCTGCTGCCACCATCACGATCATCGATTCTGATGAAAAAGATCGCTGGATTGCTCGTGCAGAGGACCAGCAGTTTGCTGTTTTACGATCGGCAACAGGCTGGCAATTAGCTCGTTGGGATGACTGGTACGAGTATCCGGGATCTTATTGGCGACCGGAGAATTTGCGTGGTGTCGATCGAGGCGAGCCTTCCCGAACCACCTATCTTCTCCATATGACCGTAGGCCATCACGGTATTTTTTCGTTGACGCCGCTTTGGGTTCTGGTTCCGATTGGCTTGTGGTTCGGATTGGCCAGTGGGGCGTGGGACCATCGTCGCTTGATGGCGGCCATCTTGATCTCCACGCTCGTCTGTTGCCTGTTCTATCTTGCTCGCCCTGAGATTGACCGTAATTACGGGGGTGTAAGCGTTTGTTTTCGCTGGTTGCTGTGGTTTGCTCCACTGTGGTTAGCTGCTTTATCGCCAGCATTGCAAAAATTGGGGAGATCCTCAGCCGGCCGCCTCGCGGTTGGCGGTTTGCTTGCATTGAGCGTCTTCTCGATGGCTACGGCACTCTCTTCTCCCTGGCAGTCGCCTTGGCTCTATCGCTTCTGGACGTTTTTGGGCTGGATTGACGCCTGAAAACACGACTAGTATCGCGCCACTGCGAATGATGCCTAAACGGTTGTGCGAAGGGTGATTCCCTCTGGGGAATACTCGCGCGGGTCGGCCTGCGCGGATGAATCGTCCGAGCCTGGTGCCCGGTCCAGACTTTCAAACAGTCCAGATTTTCAAACAGTCCAGATTTTCAAACAGTCCAGATTTTCAAACAGTCCAGTTCCCAGTGGTCCAGCTACTGGAAAAAATTGAGCCCAAAAGTCCACGTGTCAGTGAGCGACAAGCAGAACGCGGCGAAGGAGCGAAAGTCGAGGCGAGGGTCTCGATGGATTCTGACTGCGCTGATGCTGGTTGCGCTGGGGATGGCGGTCCGTGCGTTGGCGCCCCAAACCATTGGTGAAACGGCGCGAAGTTTCGTTGTTGCCAAGTTGCAAGATCACTATCGCGATTACATCGTCTCGATCCGGCGTGGTCACTTCCAGCCAGGGGTGGGCCTGATTTTCGAGGATTTGCGGATTTGGGACGACGGTTCCGTTACAGGACGCCCCCGCGAGATGATTCGGGTTGATCGAATCACGCTCGTTTCTGATGTGCATCCCGAGCGTTTGCTAGACCAGCAGAACCCACTTGAGACTAGTGAGATCTTGGTCGATGGCGTTCAAGCGAATGTATGGCTGGAAGATGGTGAGACGATTTCGTTGACTCGTCTGATGCCGCTGCCAAAGTTTGGGCCTGGCGTGCCGCGACTAGAAGCGCGACGCGTGGCGGTCCGCTTATTCGGTGATGCTCCCGGCGAGCGTCCGGTTGATGCGACGCTGTCGCAGTGCGTGATTGAAAAGACAACGGACGAGCGGGGTGTTAAGCGTGAGCGAATCATCTTACGTGGGGCAACCGATTTTGCTGACGACGTTTACGCCGTTGTAGATCGTGGACCGGACACGACGGATGTACGTTGCGCGATAAAGCGAGCGTTTCTAAGTCGTGATCTGTTGGACCGCTTGCCCGATGCCTGGATGGGGCCAGCGAAAGAGATTCCCCAGTTGCAATTCAACTGCGATGCTCAATTGGCCTACTTCAAACGAGACGGTCAGGATGCAAACTATCGACTGAAATTGAACGTGCATGATGGTCGATTCATGCATGCCGCATTGCCCGAGCCGATTCATGATTTACGTGGTATCGTCGTTTGTGACCCGCACGGCGTCGCGATCGAAAGTTCACAAGGAATGTTGGGTGACGCGGTGATACGCGGTACCGGTAATGTCGACGGGATGAAGTGGCCATGTACTGCAAAATTGAATTTGTCTGTACGAGGTTTGTTACTGAACAGTCGCTTGGCCGCGTCTCTACCACCTTCTCTGCAGCGAGGTTGGAACCGTTTGCAACCGTATGGTCGCGTGGATGCCGATGCGGAATTTGTTCATCGTGTGGAGGCTTATGGCGGTGGGCAGTGGAAATCCACCGCGACGATCGATTGCAAAGGTGTCGACGTTCGCTACGAGAAGTTTCCCTATCCCGTTGAAAGTTTGGTTGGCCGGGTTGTTGTAAAAGACAACATTGCAACGTCGGATTTGATGAGTGGCAGAATCAGCGGTAACCGTATGCAGTGTGCTTTTCGTTTGCCGACAAAGCCGGGGATAACGCTCGAAAAATCGTTCGTGATGGCGAGTGATGGACCGATACCGATTGATAAAACGCTGCTTGAATCGTTGTCACCGCGGGGAGGTTCCGCGACGGGATTAGAAGCGTTTGTGCGTTCGCTCAGTCCCCGTGGATCGGTGGAACTTTCCAACGCGGTACTGACGACCGATTCGCAGGGTCGCCAGTCGCGGAAGCTCGAAATCAAGGTGATGGATGGTCATCTTCGCTACTCAAAATTTGACTATCCATTGTTTAATGTCGCCGGCGACATCCTAGTCAAAGACGACCTCGTTACGATGTCGGGGTTTCGAGGCACGAATGGTGATTCGGCGACGATTCAATGTGAAGGCTCCTTCCGAATGTCATTGGATCGTCCGGTGATTAACAACGGACAGATTTTGTCAACTGAGAAAACAAAATCGGAACTTGCATTGCAGTTTACTGCTGCTGATTTACGGATGGATGACTCGTTGCGGGACTCGTTGCCTGAGTCCGCGCAAACAACGTGGGACGCGATGTCACCGAGTGGTGTCCTTGACAAATTGAAGGTGTCGATTCGTCAATCGGGTGCCGGGAACCCGCTCGGATTGGATATCACGGCTCGGCAATTTGCCACCGATCAGGTGACCAATCGTTCGCTGAGTCTTCGGCCGGTTGCCCTGCCGTATCGCATCGATGTGACGGAAGGAAGGGTTCACTTTGATGGCTCGCGTGTGTTCATTGAATCAGTACGCGGTCGGCATGATGCATCGACACTCTCTGCTGATGGCGTTTGTGTTCAAGGGACATCGGGTCAATGGGAGTTGCTGCTGAACGTACATAGCGGCAGTCGGCTGCAACCTGACGCTGAATTAATTGCTGCTCTGCCCGGGACGATGCAGGAAGCGATGAGGGATTTGCAAATTCGGGGTCCGGTGAGCATTCGAGGACAAACACGCTTGGCGATGCCGGATGACAACCATCCAGTACCTGCCATTCAGTGGGATCTTGGTTTGCAGTTGGAAGGCAATCGGATTGGCGATGTTGGGCCCGTTCATTCGCTTCGGGGGGAGATTCGTGTTAAAGGTGTACGCGATGAATATGGGATCCGCGCCGCGGGCAATGTCTTGCTTGATTCGATGCATTTTTATGATCTGCAAATCACTGGAATCCGTGGTCCATTTTCGATTCAGGATGATCAGTTGTTTCTGGGCAAGCAGTCGTTTGACTTATTGAGCCAGCCGGAACCTGCCGACATGGGCCTGGCGTCAAATCAATTGACTCCTCCCTCGACAGGTCCAAATGCCGCAGTGCGGTCAATCCGAGGAACCTTATTTGATGGCCTTTTGCAAACAGATGGAGTGGTCACACTTTCGACGGGAAGGTTCGACGTCGCAGTGTCGATCAAGGATGGCAAGGTCCCAACGCTGCTAGCCGATTTTGGTCAAGCTGATAATGAGTTGACGGGCACCGTCAGTGGGCAATCGCGGTTGCTCGGGAATTTGGGACGACCGGAACTGTTAAATGGAACCGGCTCTGCTCGGCTAACCGGGGCCAATCTGTACAAGCTGCCGATGATCGTTCAATTGTTGAATTTGCTCCGGGTAACACCGACCGAGGCAGTGGCGTTCACCGATGGCGAGCTAGACTTTTCATTAGATGGCGAGACGCTGATCTTTAATGATTTGCAAATCTGGGGTGATTTGGTCGCCTTGGATGGTGGCGGCACGATGAATCGCCGAAGGGAGTTGGACCTCACATTCAACTCTCGGGTCAGTCCGCAGAATACGTTCACAAAGATCATTCGGCCGCTGCAGAGTCAGCGTTACACGCTGTTCACCATTGATGTGCGTGGACCGTTGCACGATCCGTCCATTGAACGCCGAGCCTTGGAAGGTGTCGGCGAGACGATTGGATACCTTTTCAGCGGTCCGGAGAAATCAGCACAGTCGCAAAATTCACAGCAGGAGCCAGCACGTTGATATCGGGCAGCACATGAGACGGCTGCGCAAATGATGTGTTCGCCGCTTTTGTGGCGGTCGAAAAACAAAACACTTGATATTACGAAGGATGAGTCCCCGTGGATGCGGCAACGTTTGTTGTCGCTCACCCGCACTCATAAGCACCTGACCACCCAACGATCGCGATCCCATCTGAAACGACGATTTCAAATCTGGAAGGAGGACGAGTGGTGAATATCAATCCAGCTGCGGCCGCAGCGGTTGCAGGGACCGCCCGTGCAGCGTCACGAGGCGGTGAAGCTGACAACCAGGCTGCTGAAACGACCCGTCAGCAAGCAAAGGTTGAAAGTCCGGCCGGAGCGACAGGAGAGTCGACGGTGCACGCGGGGGAACATACCGAAGACCGCGATGCGAACGGGCGACAACTTTACGATATCTTCGAGCAGGGTGAGCGAGAGACCGCTGACCATCAAGAAGCCCCGACGGAACATCGCAAGTCGGTTAATGCCGAAGGGATGGGGGGCGAACTCGATCTGGAAGCGTAAAGAGTGAAGCGTCGTGCTTTTACTTATCGGTGTACTTTTTCAATTTTCGATCGAGCGTGCTGCGTTCGATTCCCAAAATGCTGGCAGCCCGACTCTTGTTACCCTCGGTGTGGCGTAACACGCGTTCGATATGTTGCTTTTCGATTTCCGCCAGACTTAGTTCCGTCCCGGTGAATGCTGGAGTATCAACCGGTCCCTGCTCGACCGCAGGCGCTAGCACAAGGTCGGAAGCGTCGATTTCACCTTTCATGTTGAGCACCACGGCTCGCTCGATCACATTCTTGAGTTCCCGAATATTGCCGGGCCAAGAGTAATTGACCAGCATTTTCTTGGCGTTTTCTGTAAAGCCCGATATCTTGCGTCCCATTTCTAGGTTGAATTGATTCAAGAAGAAATCTGCCAACAGAAGACAGTCTTTATCACGCTGTCGCAGAGGTGGTACGAGGATTTCAACGACGTGTAATCGGTAATACAAATCTTGACGGAAAGATCCTTCACGAACCATCGCTTGCAGATCCCGATTGGTTGCCGCCACGACGCGGACATCAACTTTGATCGCTGTTTGTCCGCCAACCCGTTCGAAGGGATGGCCCTCGAGCACCCGTAGGAATTTGGCCTGGATTTCCGCCCCCATTTCGCCAATTTCATCCAACATCAGTGTGCCGCCATCGGCTGCTTCGAACTTGCCTTGTTTGCGTTCGGTCGCACCGGTGAAGGCGCCTTTTTCGTGCCCGAACAATTCGCTTTCTAATAAACTGGGGGAGAGTGCCGCACAGTTCAAGCAGATCAATGGTCCGTTGCGGCGACCACTGGAGTGATGGATCGCGGCCGCGATCAACTCTTTCCCGACTCCCGACTCGCCACGAATCAGCACGGTCGCATTGGTCGGTGCAGCCAAGCCGACTTGTTGCACGACATCGGCGATCGGTTTGCTGCTCCCGACGATTTGAACTTTATCACCAAGTCGCTGTTGCAACGCTTTAATTTGCCGTTGGCTTTGTTTAAGGGAGCGGCTGAGGCGATGTTGATCCGCAAGTCGACTAAGTGCCTCGGCCAAAATCTCGCAGGCGGCGACGGTGTATTCGAGGTCGTTTCCAGCGAGTGGTTTGCCTCCGATACAGCTGGTCAGGTGGATCATCCCACGTAGTTGTCGTCGATGATCACGGATCGGTGCGACGATGACACTTTCAACATCGATTTCACCGCGACTGTTTTCCGTTGCGAGTTGGCCGTCGCCGATCACATTCCGCGCCAGGATGGCTTCACCCTCTTCGTTCGTGAGAGATTGCACCAGCGGTTCGGGGGGGCGTCGGTAGCTCCGGTGCCCGGTTTGCCGGGTCGCCAGCAAGGGAATGTCGGCAAGTGACTCGGCTGCGGAGGATTTTTGCCAAACGTAGACTCCTGCTGTATCGAGTGGAGTTTGCTGTGACAAAGATTGCAGCGTTTGATCGACGGCTTGATCGAGTTCGTCGCATCGTGCCAGGTCAAATGCCAGTTGAAGCAGCAGGCGACTCGGTGCGGTGGTCGATGCTGCGGGGCGACCGTGCAGGTACGCGCTTCGGCGCCGACGATCGGTGATGTTGGTCGCGTCAACATCCATTGTGATTTGGTCGTCGGTCGCCTGAGCGGAAGAACCTGTGGAAACGACCGTTTCACCGATTCCTCCCTCGATTCGATTCGCAAACGTAATGGCGAAACCGGCTACCTCGATTTGATCCGAATTGCTCAGTGAATGTGATTTCTCCAGTTTCTGGCCGTTCAAAAAGGTGCCATTGCGGCTTGCCAGGTCCTCGATCTGCCAACTCTGGCCCGACCAGGAGATTTTGGCATGTTGTCGGCTCGCCCGATCGCTGCGGATCACGACCTGGTTGCTGGAAGCTCGTCCAATGACCGCCTCACCTGGGGGGTGTAGCCGGAAGATATCGCTCCAGCGGCCAGCATTTCGAAGGATCAGGTAGGCACCCTGGTCGCCGCCCGAACCGTTGTTTTTGGCGGTTTTGGAGTCTTTGCGAGATTTTTCCAAAGCGTATCTCCAAGAAATGCGGCAGCGAATGATTCGACCGCTCTGGGCGGGGCTGACAAGCTGAATTCGCTGTTCGCTCAACCTAGAAGCTACCCGTCTTGCCGTCTAGCGCTGCTTTGGGCGACCGATGCGAAGGGGGTTTCAGTTCTGCCGGTGGTGACGATTTAGTTGCCAAGTTGGGGGTTTAGCGATGTAAACCGTTGCTTGCCGAGTAAATCCACCGTGACTATTCTACTTGAATCCAAGTTTTCCCTCGAAATAGAGCGGGTTCCTGTTCACAATGAGGGGACTCGTCAATCCTTTCACTCTCACCACTGGCCATCCGGTCGGTGGCACTTTTGGAGATCCACTGTGATGGACCCTCAACGGTTGCTTCGCTATGTCGCTGTCCTGTCGCTTGGTTTGATCGCCGTCGCGACCACCTACGCTGGAATTGGTTTTGGTAATCAGCGGGCGGTTGGCGGTGTGATGATCGACGCTTCTGGCGTGGTGCGAACTGCGACTTTAGAAGAACGAGCTGATCTCGCTAACATGCTTCGCCAGGGAATGAACCCGGTTGCTGGCGACGTCGCAAAAGCAACCGAGATGCGGATGATTTCGCTGAAGGGTTTGCAGGATGCCGTCAAGGCAAGTCAGCAAAGCGGAGCGATGATTCCTGACGAGATTGAGTACTTAGCTGGACTTCAGCGAATTGAGTACGTGTTTGTGGATCAAGAAAAGAACGACATCGTCATCGCCGGTCCCGCCGAACCATGGCAGTTACAGGATGACGGATCCGTTGTCGGCAAAGTCACCGGTGGTAGCACGATGCGGCTGGTCGATTTAATGGTCGCTTTGCAGAGCGTCGAAACGGCTCGCCAAGCTGGGATCAGTTGTTCGATTGAGCCGACAGCCGAAGGTCGGGTTCGTCTCCAGAAGCTGCTGCGACGAATCAAGTTGCGTCCGGGCCAAAACCCAACTGTCTTTGAAGCTTCGATGCGGGAAGCGTTCGGCCCACAAATGATTCAGCTGACTGGGATTCCGTCCGAGAGTCGATACGCTCGCACGCTCGTCGCAGCGGACTTTCAAATGAAGCGAGTCGCGATGGGGCTCACGGAATCACCAGTTGCTGCACTGCCGAGCTATCTTGAGATGTCCCGGAACAGCCGACACGGAGCGGGACAAAATCCTCGCTGGTGGATGGCATGTGATTACGAATCTTTGTCCAAGAGTGAAGATGGGCTCGCTTGGAAATTAAGTGGTCAAGGTGTTCGCACATTGACCGAGCAAGACATTGTCGCGGCGGACGGTTCAGTCGAGGGAGCCGGTAAGGCTGACAAGTTGGCTCAGCAGTGGGCCGATAAGATGACCGAGAATTTCGCTGACTTGTCTGAGCAGATGCCGATTTTCTCTGATCTTCAGAAACTGATGGACATGACACTCGTGGCCACGCTGATCGTCCAAGAGCGTCTGGATGAGCAAGCCGACCTGAATCTTAATGTGCTGCGTGAAAACGCCGCCGGTGTTCCACTGACTTCCTACAACGTCCCCCGTGCCGTTGATCCGCAGTGTAGCTTTGTCCGAGGTCGAGCAGGTTGGGTTGTGACCGCATCGGGCGGTGTTGACATCAACGCTTTCGAAATTGTCGAGAGCCAGCAGACGGATGAATCTGTCGCGAAGGCCCGCACCACTGCACTTGCTGCTGTGTCCAGTCGTTGGTACTGGGATAACTAAACGCTCGTCGCAGATTTGCTGACTTTTGCATGTCGCCACCTCGTCCTACTTGGTGGCGACTTTCGATTCTGCTCACTGATACTCGGATAGCGTGGCTAGGATGGGAACCTGGGGAATCGAGAGCTTCCACGACGACATTGCGGTCGATTGGTTGGAGGATCTATTTGATTCAGATCCGATCGCTTTTTTTCGGCAGTGTCTGGATCTGACGGGCCATGATTATCTTGGCCACATCGCTTGCATCGGAGTCGTTTGTACCGCGGAGATGATTCACGGTGTGCTGAGCGAGCCCCGAGCGGGACTGCCCGAGGCGGCGGTGCAGTGGCTAAAGGTAAATCAAGATTTGAACGTGAAGCCATTCGTCTACGAGGCGATTATCGGTTTGGGGCGTGTCATCGGCCCCGAATCGGAAATGTTCGAGATGTGGCAGGATAGTGAGAATCAATTGGATGCTTGGCAGACGCATCTGCGAGAGTTGGTTCAGCGGCTAGAGGTTGTGGCGGCTGAAACTTCCTGACTCTCCCTAGAAAGAATTCTTTTTGCTCGATGGGGGCCAGGCATTGGCCGCAGTTTTTGGAGCAGTCGCAGTTTTGAGGCAGGCAACGGCTGGGCTGCGATGGGACGAACCACCGATACTGGAATGTGCGTTTCACCTACGTGGGCCTGATTGGCAAGCCGCATCCGACTGACAATTTGCATCAAATCTGCGAGTTGCCTGCAAAATGCTTAGACGAGTCTCGCATGTCTTGGGGGTTGACCTTGTTGTCGTCTCGCTAGCGGCCGATAATCCGTCTCACAGGCGGTGCTCTGATCCGTTCTGGTTGCTACCTTTTCCGGAGTAGGGTGATGGACGAGTCCGAAGTGCCTGAGATTGATGAAACGGCAACCAGTGATGTGGGGCATCCATCGCAACTGCCAGAGAGCGTCCAGTTGCCGACCGGCATGAGTCTGTCGGAGACTTCGGATTTGATCGAGGATTCAGAGATCCTCGAGGGGCCTGATTCGCCTTCTCGTTGGCAAGAGAATCACGGCACGCTGCTGATGGGATTTGTCTGTGTAATCCTGATGCTGGGGTCGGTTTTCCTGGCATATCGCCAGAATCGTTTTGTACCACCCCGATTTCCGGATGGTCAATTCATTGAAACGGTCGGGGAAGACGATTCGTTAGCAGACGAGGTTGGAGAGGACACTGTCGCAATTGAAGTCACGGGTGCCGTCAATGACAGTGGGAAGATTGCCATTGCGATCTTTGATGCCCAGACGAATTTCAATCAACCGGCCGAAGCGACCCTAGCCTATGCCGGCGATGTTGTGGAAGGAGTGACCAGGTGGCGAATCCCCCGTGAGGAGTTGCCTAGCAGTTTTGCAGTGGCGGCTTACCATGATGAGAACATGGATTCTGAATTGAATCGTAACCGCTTCGGAATCCCGACCGAAAGGTACGGATTCTCTAGCAATGCGAGAGGCATCGTGGGGCCTCCGAGTTTTGGTGAGGCGGTGATCAGTCGGCCAAAGTCTGGCGAGACCATCGTGATCACGATTCGCTAATGCCCTCTGAACCGGGTGTTTGTTTGCCACGGGAATTTGGGCCGGGATCGGAGGTGCCGGCCTGTTGTGGAACTTTGGGGTGGATTCCCGCGACATCGGTACTGCGGCGGCCCGCTCCCAGTTGGTCGCTCCAGCGTCGTCTCTGGCGGGTTCCTCCCGGGCTAGGTGCGATTAGGAAAACGCATCCCAAACCAAAGATCGATCCCGCTGAGACACCACCAATCGCAACGGAGGATCCAGATGGACCATTGGGCTGCTCTGAAACTTGAGGTTGTCCGAGTTCGGCGATTAGATTGATCGATGCGGCTACAGATCGGTTGGCCTCTGCCTCGGTGAGTAGCCGCTCGGCTTCGGCCAGGGCTTCGGTTCGATGGTCGACCTCTGCATCTAGTTTGGAATATTCTTTCCGTGCTAGGGCAAGAAGATTCAGTCGTTCTTTCAGTTCAGACTGCCGGGTTCGTAGTCGCTCGATCCGATCCTGTTCTAGTTTGATCGTTGGTTGCATAGCTCGCATGACAGCCACGGTTTCTTGCTGCGTTCGCTGCCTGATTTCTTTTTCGGTGTTACTGGCGGCAATGAATTTGGGATGCTGGTTGGTCATCGTGCTGGCGAGTTTGCTCGATCGCAGTTGAGCGTCAATCAGTCCGTCCTTCATGCGCTGCAAAGAAGGCTGGCTGTCCAGCAAATCACCACCACTGACTTACAAACATTGTGGAGCTTTGGCTTCCGCAACCAAGACTTGGTACAACGCTTGCTGTTTTTCTAGTAGTGACTCGGCCGCACGTAGTTCGCGCGTGGTTGCTTCCAAGACACGTCGGTTCGTGCCATCTCCCGAAATGGAACCGCTGAGGTTTCGCAATTCACCCAAGTCTGCGGCAAACTTAACTTCAATCTCGTGAAGCCGACTGGTGACGGCTGCCAAATGCTCGGTGGCCAAGTTTCGGTTATGGGTCAATTCTGCGACGACACGGTCTGCTCGGACTCTTCGAAGCTTACGAAGTTGTTCGGTCAAGCATTGGAACATCGCCTGGCTGAACTCATCGGCACGTTGCGGATTTTCTGCCCGCACATGTAAGTAAACTACCTCTGTATTGCCGAACTCGGAGCCTTGAGCGGCTAGCAGGTCACCTTGCTGCCAGCGATTGCATCAACCCAGTTGGTGCTTGGCCAACCAACTGGGTTCGCATCGGCTGGTGGACCGATGTGCCGCAAGGCTGCGGCAACAATATCTGGATTCTGTGTCATCTCCATGATGGTTTCTTGAAGCCGCTTTGAGTTCCATTTGTCCGGAAACTCGTCCAAGTCGATCGACCGAACGATCGGCTTCATCTCGAGCCACCAGTGGTTGCGGAGCAGAGAAAGATTTGCTCCTGAGTAGTGCTTAACCGACACCCATCGCTCCGAACAAATTAGCAGTCCCACACTAAAGTGGTGCAAAACGAAACAAGGTGAGGCGAAGGTGATTCCAAGGAATCGGCGCAGATGACAGGGCAAGTAGTTCGACGCGGTGAGAGAAACAATCGCCTGAAGCGTAGGTTGCCACTCGCCAATCGCGATGAGAAGCGCGGCGCGGAGAGGATGCACTTAGTGAGGCTGTACCGATTGTTCTGGCGGTAGCAGTCAGCGGGGCCGGGTCGGCCTTTTAGCCCCAGCAGGCTCTGCGAAGAAGGGACCCGGGCATTTTGAAAGGCCGCATGCTTGGGGGCGACCTCCAGAAAAGTCGAGATGCCGCGCCAGTTAGCGGGTGGCGAACATTCGTAGATCACCAGCGCTTTTGGTCGATTGCCGGTTCTGTCGCACGAAGTGTGGGTGGCGGCATTGCGATCGTGTGGGAACCTGCCCACACGATCAGGCATTTAGCCGAGCGATGTTACACGCCCTGTTCAGCTGCTCTACGTGTGCGAAGTCCGAGGCGTCCGAGGCTGGCCCAGCTTACTCGTTGCCCTCTTCCGCAGCGGGCTCAGCTTCTGGAGTTTCTGGTTCTGGAGTTTCTGGTTCTGGAGTTTCTGGTTCTGGAGTTTCTGGTTCGTCAGCGTCAGCTTCACTTTCTTCCTTGTTCGCCTGGTTGGCGATCGCATTCTCTTCTGCTTTTCGTCGCGATTCCTCTTGTTCTTTTCTGGCCTTATCAAGGGCTTGCTTGGTTTCCTCTAGCTCCTTCGTCGTGGACTCGAGCATTTTTGTGGTGTTTGCCAGTTCCGTATTGGCTTTTTGAAGTTGGGTTCGACTTCGTTTGTTCGCTTGCTTGGCTTTGCCGATTTCCTCGGTCATTTTTGCGGCCGCTTTTTGGTGGTCAGCTTGCTGTTGTTTTTGCTTTGCTGCCATCTTTTGGGCTTCTTGCTTCGCGGCAGCAAGTGCATTTGCGGCAGCCGCCAGTTCGGCTTCCAATTCGGCGACAGTGCCTTCCCGCATTGCGATGGTCGCCTCGTTTTTGGCGATGGTGGCATCACGGTCTTCCGCAGTGGCGGTCATTGCCACGATGGTTGCTTCGTTTTCAGCGATCGTGGCATCTCGGTCTGCCAGGGTCTGCTGCAGCATCGCGATCTCGTCTCGCATGGAGCTGACTTGACACTTTAGCTGAGAATTTTCGCGGCAGGCGCTGGTCCGTCTCAGCAGCGGAATGCGGCATTGCCAGCTGCCCGCTTCGACGGCTGTCGAGGTAATAAGAAGAAAAGCTAACGCAGCGGAGGTCTTGGCGAACCGTGTCATCGTGGTGATCAATCTGCTTGATTTGGGTGGCTCAGGAAAACAGTCGTTTCATCGTAATCCACCCTGCTAAGACGGCAAGCGACCGAATGTAAGGTGGGGCCGTCTTTTGCAGATCAAAAAGTACGTTTTTGGTCGCAAAACCGGTGTTGTTCGCAAAACCGGTGTTGTTCGCAAAACCGGTGTTGTTCGGTTTCGACAGGGCTGCGGCAGTAGGGCGCAGTGGGGCAATGGTCAGTAGGCCGCAGCGGGGGCAATGGTCAGAAGGGCGCAGCGGGGCCATGGTCAGAGCAGGCATGTGCGGACGAGCTGATTCGTTTTGGCAGGATCTGCCAGCGATGCTCTACCCACAACTTCGCGTCGGACTCGTGCTCCTGCTCGAAACAGGGTGCTTCTAGCCAGGCATGGTTCAGTCACGATCGAAATTCCGAATCGAATCCAACGCTTCATCGACTCGCGAGGATGCGAACGCGGTCGCACATGGCAGCGTTCCAGCGCGATCATGGCAACGGGACTTGCCATCTCAGCGGACTCCAGCGTTTTCAGCGGATTCCAGTATCAACGGAGTTCTTGGTTCCGAAATGAGTGTGTTATCAAAACTTATACAGGAGTAGCAGCGAGTAATAGAGATCGTTTGGACGCGCGCCTTGGGGGGTGCTGTCGTAACGATCGGTGGCCGCCAGTTTTAGGCTCAGGTTATCGCTTCCATCCAGCAGGATTTCCCAAGACAGATCTGTGACAAGGCGATAATCTTCGAAATCTTCCCAGGCGGGAAAGTAATCGACTTTGCCTTTTATTTTTTGGCGAGAGGTCAATTGACGTTCGGCTTCGAGACCAAAGACCGCCTCAGGAATCCAGTCGTCGATGGGTGCTCCAAGCTCTTGAGACGCACCAGCACCGAACCGAGTTACGAGCGTGGTTGTGTCGTCGCGAATCCAGAAGTAGCCAATACCACCATTCAGATTGAGGCGGAGGTCAAATGCTTTAAATTTGTCCCATTCCATTCCGTACTTCGCGAAGCCCGACCAAGGTGACTCGGCAAACAGGTAGTCATAGTCAAGATTAAAACGACCGTTGTCTTCGACCGTGACATTGCGGCTGGAGGCTTGCCGATAATCGACATCAATTCCAAGAGTCGAACGCTCGGATTTTCGTTTCAATTCCAAGCCTGTTTGGAGGGCTAGGGTATCCGCATTCCCGTTGCTGCCGTCGAGTCCAAATTCCGCGTGGGAATCCCAGCCTCGCATCCAGCGGCGGGGATAGTTGTACCAGCGGACGACTTCTTCTTCCAAAGGAGGCGATTCGATTGCGTCGGGCGAGGTCCATGTTTCGGCGGCCGGAGGAGGGATTTCTTCTGCCGAGACTGCCGGCGAAATCGGCAAGTCAGCGGCGGGCGTCGGGGTCGGTAGTGATTCGACTGGAAGCTCAGCGGATGGTGTCGGCGTTGCTTCCCCAAGCCATGGTGCCGCTTCATTTCCCGGTGATGTGGTTGCAAAATTGGGTAATGCTTCCGAGTCGGTCAGTTGCATTGCCGGACCGGTCAGCGACGTGTCAGGATTGGTTAGCGGCGTGTCAGGATTGGTTAGCGGCGTGTCAGGATTGGTTAGCGGTGTAAAGGAATTCGGTAAATTACCGCTTGGTTGATCGTAGCCCAGGTTGAGATCGGATCCCGTGTTGACCGTCGGATCGACGGGCATCGTGTAAGGGAGTCCACTGCCCGTCATTTGTGAGCTTGGTTGATAGCCTCGTACCGGCGTAGGGATTTCGTAACCACTGCCATTCCATGCGGAAACTCCCGTTTCCCAAGCAGGTGCCGTACCGATCCCTGTTGAATTAGCGTCACCCTCAGCAGCATGGACGGCGACCGGGTGGGCTCCAGGCAACATCATGATGCCGCAGAGGAGTGAAACGAAATGTAGTGAAACTGATCTTGCCATGCCTAAGTCCTTGGGGAACATCTTCAAGATCTAGCCGTTATCAAATCTCCGAGGCCGGTGGCAACACAAACAATTTTGTGATCTCGTCGTCAGCGGAGGATGTTGCGTTACCGGGAACCGGGTTCCGCCGTTGGGTAAACGACACAGCCTGACGATGACTTGCCAGGTTTCCATTCTTGCCAGGTTCCCATTCTTGCCAGGTTCCCAGGTGCCAGCATTAGCACTGTTCACTGTCTTCGTTAGTGTTCACCGTTGGCCAATGGGTCGGGTTGCCACGCGTCAAGCACCTAGCACGCTTTCTTCAGGCTCAAACGCTCACGCCAGAGCCGCTCGAAGTTTGGCCGCAGCGGTGGGGATTTGATCGTAGGGATCTTTGTCTTCGTACTCGAGAATCACGAAGCCCTGGTAGTTGGCCGCTTTGAGGATTTGACCGATACGATCAAAGTCCGCGGGGTAGTGTTCGCCATCGGGGGTTTTCATCTTGACTTTCACCTGCACATTGACGGCGTAGGGGGCGCATATTGCGAGATCACGATAGGGATCTTCGGACAGGAAATTGCCGGTGTCCAAATTGATTCCCACCCATGGATTGTCAGTTCGATCCATGATCGCCAGCATCTGTTCGGCGGTCAGGTTGCCATGATTTTCAACGCCTAAGAAAATTCCTTTTTTTGCAGCGTGTTCCGCGCAGCGATTCAGAGCGTCGGTGGCTTCGGTTAGGCGGGCAGGATCTTTGCTCAGCTGTTTGCCCGTTCCGGCAAAGAACCGAATGTGTGGTGCTCCTAGTATTGCGGCCCGATCGATCCACGCGATCGCTTCGCTGATTTCCGTTTCCAATTGAGCTCCCTTGCCGACAGTAAAGTTGTTTCCGATTGCCGTGCCGGAAATCGTGATGCCGCGTAGGTAGGCGTGACGTTTGAGGTCGAGGAAATACTGTTCGTCCGCGTTGGATCGGAAGAAG
The DNA here is from genome assembly GCA_029213145.1 of Rubripirellula sp. GTDB lineage: Bacteria > Planctomycetota > Planctomycetia > Pirellulales > Pirellulaceae > Rubripirellula. Next base: position 29,232 of record JARGNK010000026.1, read on the forward strand.
TAACTGGTTAATTCGCAGGTGTCGAATCCTTGGTCGGCGCAATAGTCAATGAAGCCGGGCATATCGATCGCCGGCCCGTTCTGCTTGGGCGTTTGGTCTTTTCCTTTGCGAAAGGAAAAGTAATCTCGCAGTGAATACGCAGCCAAGCCAATTTGAAATCGGGCCGGACCTTGGCGTGAGATGGGTTCACGGGCAATTGCATTTGCCCCCGAAAACGTGATTCCAGGAACTGCAGAGCCGATGCCGGCTGCACCAGCGACTGAGAATTGCAGGAACTTGCGGCGATGCATGGCGACCTCAGGAGGGGGAGCAGGAATGTGGGAACCTAATCATGGTCGGTTCTCCCGCAGCCCGATACAATCCCCGCATGCAAGATTTGACTGCTTCCGATTCGTTGCCGACTCAGGCTGACATACCGACCGCAAGACAAACGCTCGATCGGCTGCGAGCTGAATTGCTCGATCAGCGATCGGCCGCTGGCCATTGGGTGGGCGAACTCTCTCCATCGTCTTTAAGTACTGCGACGGCCGTCAGCGCGATTGCTGCGGTGTTGCTGAATCAGTCTGCTGCGGATCAACGTGATTCAGCAGGACGACAAGGGCATTCGAATTCGACCACTTGCTGGCACGATCAGATTCGGCGTGGGATGGACTATCTGCGACGCCAGCAGAACCATGATGGTGGCTACGGCGATACGGATCGTAGTCATTCAAACATTGCCACCAGCTATCTTGTTCTGGCGGCTTCGACGCTGGCTTTGCGTGCGGCGGGGGAGGGGTTGCCTGGAGAGCAACTCGATCGCTTGAATGCGTACTTGCTCAATGCCGGCGAACTTGATGCTTTGCGACAGCGTTACGGAACAGACAAGACATTCGTCGTCCCGATTTTGACCAACCTGGCGATCGCAGGCTTAGTGCCTTGGGGAAAAGTGCCGCGGTTGCCTTTCGAAGCGGCGGTATTTCCCCAGTCGATGTACCGACTGCTGCAGATGCCTGTGGTCAGCTACGCGATTCCTGCGTTGGTCGCGATCGGCCAGGCAAGACATTTTTGTGGTCCTCAGGCATGGCTGCCGATAAGGTTGATTCGCGGTGCTTCGGTCGGTCGCACCATGGATGTTTTGCGTCGCATGCAGCCTCAGAGCGGCGGATACTTGGAAGCCACACCGCTCACTTCTTTTGTTGTGATGAGTCTGGCGGTGACCGGGCGAACCAATAATCAGGTTTGTGACCAAGGCTTGAAGTTCCTTGATCAGTCAATGAGTGAGGAAGGAAGTTGGCCCATCGATACAAACTTGGCGACCTGGGTCACCTCGTTGGCGATGGAGGCACTGACAAGTGATCCACAGGATGATGGACGCTGGTGCGACGATGCCCTGATCGATTGGCACCTCGGTTGTCAACATCGACAGCGGCATCCTTTCACGGGGGCAGAACCAGGTGGCTGGGGTTGGAGTGATCTTAGTGGGGCAGTGCCCGATAGTGATGATACGCCTGCGGCTATTCTGGCGCTCAAGGATGCTAGTAAGTGGGTCGAGAACGCCGAGCGGCTTGAGCAAATGGAGGAAGCGATCGCGGCCGGGGTTGGATGGTTGCAGCGTTTACAAAATCGTGACGGTGGGTGGCCGACTTTTTGCCGAGGCTGGGGCAAGCTGCCGTTTGATCGCAGCAGCAATGATTTGACCGCTCACGCCATTCGCGCGTTGTCGGTTGCCTCGGCTACCTCGGAATTCCGAGCTTCTTCGACCAGCCGCCGCGGCGTTCGATTTCTGCTGAAGCAACAGCGAGATGATGGCAGTTGGCTCCCGCTTTGGTTTGGGAACCAGGATCGGAAGGATGAATCCAACCCGGTCTACGGGACCGCGAAAGTCTTAGCAACCGTTAAGACTGAAGTCTTGCCGCAATCGGTGGTCGATCGAGGGCGTGATTATCTGATTCGGCATCAGAATGCCGACGGGGGTTGGGGCGGCGGCCCATCCGTCGCTGCTTGGTGGGACGACCGAGAGGCTTCTACCTTGTCGGAGGGCAGTGAAACCGGGGCCGATAGCAGTGAAACCGGGGCGGGCGACAGCGGAGCATTGACAGAAGACGGCAAAGTGGAGGCACGAAAGTGTGGCGTCGGGGATGGTGAGAGTGAGACCCGGGCGGGCAAATCGATGCAATTCCCCGGTCGGGCCTCGATCAGTAGTGTGGAGGAGACCGCTCTCGCGGTGGATGCTCTTGTCAGCGTGGCCCTCGCCCGCAATCGGGTGGCGTCAGGTCAGGGGGGAGGTGGACCGGCTGACCGAAATCAGAGTGTTGATTTAGGTAATAAAATCGCCGCTAACCATGGAAATGAGTGTTCCGGCGATAGTTCGAGCGACCTTGGGGAAACTTCCACGGTGGAACAGACGCACCGTGAGGCTATAATCCGAGGCGTCGAGTGGCTGCTGAGGAGCGTGGCGGAGGATCGTCATCGCGAACCATGGCCGATCGGGTTTTATTTCGCCAAGCTTTGGTACCACGAGAAGCTGTACCCGCTGATTTTTACGGTTTCAGCGCTCGGAAAATACAATAGCTTGGTAACAGGACAACCAGATGCCTGTTGGCCCCGATGAAACAACCCGCCCCGTGTTGGACCATATTGAGGTAACGCGTTTGTCAACTGGAATCAGCCCCACCGACACCTCGGCGAACGAATCCTCTTCTGGAGGAAGAACGCCTCGTCGAAAAACGAGTCATTTGAAAGATGTTCCGGAGACTCTAGAACTGCGTGAGAGTCTGCGGGCTCGCTGCGAAGAAATCGCCGCACGCCTTGATCGCTCGGTGCCGATGACCAAGGACCAGATGGAGCAAATCGCTCGAAGGGCCCTTGAGGAGGCGGATCTGCCCGAGGGATACCTTGGGTGGATGATGGTAATGATCAGCGGTGCTTTTTGGCGCGATGAGTTAAAGTCGGTGCCACCAGAGAGACGGTTGTTTTTACTGCCTCACTGTTTGAAGCACGCGGAGGGTTGCCCAGCCGATTACGACCAGTTCGGGATGAACTGCAAAGAGTGTGGTGCTTGTAGCATCGCCGACTTCCGTGGTTTGGCTGAGGAGATGGGCTATCGCGTTTTGGTGGCCGAAGGATCCCCGGTCGTTTTGAAGATTATCGTCGGTGGATACGTCGATGCTGTTGTTGGGGTGGCATGTCTGAATGTTCTGGAAAAGGCAATTGACAAAGTCTTGCTAGCCGGGATTCCGTGCATGGCGGTTCCCCTATTAAGCAGTGATTGCCGCAACACCAAGGTTGACGAAGCGTGGGTCGATCAAATGATCCGAACGCCCTACGAGCCTGCCGCGAAGACGACACGCAGTTACGTCCATTTAATGAGGGCGGCTAGCGATCTATTTGGCCAAAGTTCTTTAGATCGCGTTGCCCCAAGATTGCGCAGCGATCAGCCCCTCACGGAGGAGGCGGTCACGCAAGAGACAATTGAGTCGATGGATACGATCGCCGCGACCGAGCAAATCGCATATGACTTCTTGAGTCGGGGTGGTAAACATTCGCGGCCGTTCATTACGCTTGCTGCCTACGACGCGATGCTGGGTGGAAAATGCACGGGGAACGAAGGCTCACAAGAGGTCGAAAAGATTCCCTTGGCCGTACAGCGAGCGGCCATGAGCATCGAAACATTTCACAAGGCCAGTTTGGTCCACGACGACATCGAAGACGACGATGCGTTTCGTTATGGGCAGTTGGCTGTGCATCGCAGGTTCGGTTTGCCGACCGCGATCAATGTCGGCGATTACCTGATCGGCTTAGGGTATCGCTTACTTAGTCGTCGCGATGATGATGACAGCATCAGTGGCGAAGCCCGGTTGGAAGTGCTTGATACGCTTGCTGCTGCTCACACGCGTTTAGCGGAAGGCCAGGGCGCTGAACTGTTGTGGAGAGACTCGAAAGATCGCCGACTGACTCCGCTTGATGCTTTGAAAGTCTACGCGCTCAAAACTGCGCCTGCTTTCGAGGCTGCATTGCTTAGTGGGATCCGGCTGGCGACAGAAGCCGAGCCCTACCAGGCCGCGGTCCGGACTTTCAGTCGAAATCTAGGAGTGGCTTTCCAGATCTTGAATGATCTGGGGGATTGGGCGGGCGACGATTCTAACAAGCTGTCTGCTGGCGGGGATGTCTTCGGTGGGCGACCGACCTTGCTGTGGGCATTGGCGCTGCAGGCACTTCCTGAGGCGGAACAGAATGAATTGCTAAAGTTGGCTGAAGCGGATTGCGGATTAAACGATTCCGAACGACTCGCCGCTGTTCGGCGTCTGTACGACAAAGCGGATGTCTTCGAAACTGCTTTGCAATTAGTCGACAAGCACCAGCAGCGGGCTGAGCAGGTCGCCGACGAAATTGATGTCGATGATTTGCGGCGGTTGCTCTACTTCCTCGTCGACACCGTGCTGGAAAGGCCCGACCTGCCAACGCCACCGGTAGTTTCGCTCGGGGTAGCAGCACCGATCGTCGCCAACTGATCCCCCCTCGCTGTTGCTTCAATGCGGCCCGATGTCTTGTGTCGCCGATTTCTCAAGGATTCTGCTCATGAACGGCATCGCTTCGTCGGGTGATTCACGAGTCGACATCAACCAGTTGCTGAATGAGTTTTACCCTCCTCCTCAAGGGCATTCACTGCTAGGTGAATTTGAATCGGTAGAATCCGTGCCGTCACCAAGCGATTGTCTGCTTGACCATCACGAACACATGACTGTCACGGTTGAATCGCATTTTGGGCAGAAGGTCAATGTCCATGTTCATCGCTGTAAGCGCGAAGGTGATTGGTACAGTCGCGAAATTACATTGATTACTCAGCAGTCCGAGCGAACCGTTCAGTACGGAATTGTTCGTCTGGACACAACAAAGCTGGCTGCGGATGTGTGGCAGAAAATCGAATCTCAGGATGTCCCGCTTGGCCGCGTGTTGATTGAGCACGATGTGCTTCGGGAAGTGCAGATGTGCGAGTTGTGGAAAGTAACCGCTGGCCCCAGTTTGGCCGAATTGATGCATATGCAATTGAATGACGAATTGTATGGGCGGACCGCATTGATTTACTGCGATGGGGTTCCCGCGATCGAATTGCTTGAGATTGTTGTCCCTGATTAAATGGCAGTTGCAGGTTCGATGTGCCGCCGGTGGAGTACATCGTTGGTGGGGTTCGTTGTCGGTGAAGTGTATTGTGCCAAGCGATGGCCGCAATCGCTTCGTTGTCAACGACGCCTGCGGAATGCCAGTTCCTCGTAAGCAGTGGTGAATCAACGTGATGTGTCGATTAGGAAGTCTGTTTTGTTTTGCTTACTTGGTGGTTCTGCCGATGGGAATCGCTCATTCTCAGACGCCTGGTGAGTTGAGTGTGACCGCGATGCGAGCCCTTGAGCAGGGTGATCGGAAACTCGCGATCCAAACTGCTGACCAAATGCTGAAGGCCAGCCCGCAAAATTCGGGCGTGAAAATGCGCGCAGGGGACATTTTCTTGCGAGCAGGTGAATCAAAGCGGGCTGTGGCTCAGTTTGACGCGTTTCTCAAAGACGAGCCTCAGCAGTTGCCCTATCTATGGCAACGTGGAATCGCACTTTATTTCACGAGTGACTTTGCTGAGGGGGTCAAGCAATTTGAAGTACATCGTGGGGTGAACCCTAACGATGTCGAGAATGCAGCGTGGCACTTTCTTTGTGTTGCGAGGGCCAAGTCGTTTGACAAGGCAAAGGGAATGGTCTTGCCGGCACCCGGGGATCCGCGGCTGCCAATGAAAGAGGTATTGCAAATGCTGAATACCGGCGACACACAAGCCGTGATCGACCGCATTGAGAAAGAAACAGCCGGAACACCCCAACGATCGCAAGCCGAGTTTTATGGTTACTTTTACCTTGGGCTTTATGAAGATGCCCAAGGGGATCGTGAGGAAGCTTTGCGGTGGATGCGGAAGTCTGCCAAGGATGCGCCGCGGAACTATATGGGGGACGTTGCTCGCGTCTACGTGGACTATCTTGCAAACTCGAAAAACGTGAATCAATAGACGATTTCTGTTAGAATAAAAGTCCCTCCGTCATTGCCCGCCCAGCTGTAACGCAGCTCTCCACAGACAGTGGTTTTTATGAAGCGATCTCACTCTCATCATTGCCGGCGATTTGCACGACCTCAGACACGGCGCGAGATGCTGAGTCGCTGTGCCGGCGGTTTCGGTGCTGTTGCGCTGAATGCTCTTTCGCGTAACGCGGTGTCTGCGGCGACGCCGAATCCACTCGCTCCAAAGCCGACGCATTTTCCGGCGAAAGCAAAGAATGTGATTTTCCTGTACATGGACGGAGGTCCTAGTCAGGTCGACACGTTTGATTACAAGCCGTTCCTCGAAAAGTATCACGGTCGTGACCCACGTGAAGTGATCGGTAAGTTAGCACCCACACAGTTTGATAACGTCGGCAAGGTGCTCCAGCCCCAGTGGAAATTCAATCAGCATGGTCAGGCTGGGCATTGGATCAGTTCACTGTTTCCTCATCTGTCAGAGGTGGCCGACGACTTGGCGGTGGTCAAGTCAATGACCTCCAAGTTTTCTGAGCACACTTCGGCCAATTATTTTCTGCATACCGGTAATGGACTCCAGGGGCGGCCAAGCATGGGCGCTTGGTTGGGCTACGGTCTTGGTAGTGAAAATGAAAACTTGCCGGGCTTCGTTGTGCTCAATGGTGGTTTGATTCCGCCCGGTGGGTTGGACTGCTTTGGATCTGGTTTTTTGCCGTCGGCCTATCAAGGTTCTGTGTTTTTGCCGCAGCAACAACCGATTGCCAATATTCGGCCCTCTGAATCGGATCCTCGCTTGCAACGCAATAAGCTCGACTTGATTCGACAGTTTGATAATCAGGTCAATGATTCATTGGGCTCGGAAGCGGAGATCGAAGCAGCGATCGTTAACAGTGAGACGGCGTTTCGGATGCAGACTGCCGTGCCTGAGTTGATGGATTTGGCGGGTGAGTCACAGGAAACCAAATCGCTGTACGGTTTGGATTCAGAATTCAAAAATACACAAACGTTCGGAATGCAATGCTTGCTCGCGCGGCGGTTGGTCCAACGCGGCGTTCGCTTTATCGAGCTGACCTGTCCCGGTGGTAATGGCGATCGCTGGGACCAGCATTCCAATTTGGTCGATGGACACAACAAGAATTGCCGCACCGTTGATCAGCCGATTGCAGCATTGATTAAAGATCTCAAGCGAACCGGTTTATTTGATTCGACGCTGGTTGTCTGGAGCGGAGAGTTCGGCCGGACCCCCTTCGCTCAGGGTTCGAATGGCCGAGATCACAATCCGTTTGGATTCACCATTTGGATGGCTGGTGCTGGTGTGAAGGGCGGTGTTTCGGTGGGACAAACAGATGAGTGGGGTTACCGAGCGGTTGAAAATCGCTGCGAGG
>JARGNK010000026.1:36659-54243 GCA_029213145.1 Rubripirellula sp.
CTGCACGCCACCATGTTGCACCTGCTGGGGATCGAGCACACACGCAGCACTTTTCGATTTAGCGGCCGTGATATGCGGCTTACGGATGTCCACGGTCGCGTGATACAAGAGGTGGTCGCATGATTAACGTTGGTGCTGTTTTGCGAAAACACTCTGTCCTGCTTGCGACCTTGTTGGTGGGATGCTTTGTAGCTTCAGGAGTCGTCGTGACCGCAGAGGAAACGTCGATTACCCCGGAACAAAACGAATTCTTTGAGTCCAAGGTTCGTCCGCTCCTGGTCGAGCATTGTTACGGTTGCCACTCGATTGAAGCGGAGGGAATTGAGGCTGGTCTTGTACTTGATTCTAAATGGGGCTGGGAAACCGGAGGCGAGTCAGGGCCTGCAATCGAACCAGGGGATGTCGAGGAGAGTTTGCTGATCGAGGCGATTCGATATGAAGAAGACGTCGTCAGTGGGATGCCCCCTCGGAGCAAGTTGCCCGATGCGGAAATCGAGATTTTGACCAAGTGGGTGGCCATGGGCGCACCTGATCCTCGGGCCAAGCAGGTCCCTAGTGACGAAAAAGTTTCGACATTCAATCTGCAGTCCCGCAAAGCGGAGCATTGGTCTTGGCGTCCGGTCTCGCCGCCAAACCCACCGCAAGTCAGTGACCAAGGTTGGCCACTCAATGAGATCGATCAATTCGTGCTGGCGAAGCTTGAGCAAGCAGAGTTGGTGCCGGCAGTCGATGCGGACAAGCAACTGTGGCTGCGACGGGTTTACTTTGACTTAATCGGCTTGCCGCCCACCACGCAGCAGATGGACATGTTTTTGCAGGATGATTCCGCGGAAGCGCATCAACACGTGGTTGACGAGTTGCTGCGTTCGCCTCACTTTGGTGAAAAATGGGCTAGGCATTGGATGGATCTCGTACGGTACGCGGAAACCTACGGCCATGAATTCGATTACCCCATTCATCACGCTACCGAATATCGCGATTATTTGATCCGGGCATTCAACGCGGATGTGCCATTCGATCAGTTCACCCGCGAACATATTGCTGGTGATTTGTTGCCGGAACCGCGGCGGCATCCAGAACAGCAATTCAATGAATCGATTATTGGGACGGGATTTTGGTACTTGCACGAAGCGACCCATGCGCCGACGGATGTCTTGGGGAATGAAGCCGACATCGTCGATAACCAGTTGGATGTTTTCGGAAAAGCATTTCTCGGTTTGACTGTGGCGTGTGCTCGCTGTCACGATCACAAATTCGATGCCATATCGACGGCTGATTACTATGCGCTGAGTGCCTACTTGCAGAGTAGTTGCCGTCAGGAAGTTTCGTTGGATGTTGGTGGAAATGCGAAGCAACTGGCAAGCAAGATTGAAGGTCTCCGAAGCCGCGTCGGTGATGTGGTGCAGGGGATTGGCTGGCAAGAAGAAGTTGATTGGAGACCAGGCAAATACTATGCGACTGCCGCGGGCCTGCTTCGCGCGGTCGAACCGGCCAGTCCATTGACTCGAGTCGATTCCAAAAAGGTGACTGCCGAGGCGGTCGCCAGCGCTGCCGCACGGGACGAACTCGACACCGACCGATTGCGGCGTTGGGTCGATCACTTCGCGGAGGTTCAGCGGGCCATGGCACCGAGTGGCGAGGGGCCGCGTGATGATCGGATTACGGTCCTGGCTGATTTTGCGGGCGATGAAATGCCCCTGGGGTGGTCGACCTCTGGTGATGCTTTCCAGTACGTGGGAAGTGAGTCGCAGCTAACAGCCGACGGGCAATTGGCTGTACCGGGGACTATGGCCAGCGGATTGGTCAGTCGTAAGCAAACTGGCATTCTGCGCTCGCCAACTTTCGAGATTACCGGCAAGCAAATTCATCTGCGAATGCGGAGTGATGCGAACTTGACGGTCCGTTTGGTGGTCGACAACTACTACATGGCGCATTTCAACGGCCTGCTCTTTCGAGGAACCTTCCTGAATGGAAAGGCAACCGATACGGCAGGTCAGTGGGCTTGGAAAACACTCGGTGGTGACGTGCGGAAGTATGTCGGTCATCGTGCCTATCTTGAATTCATTGACAGTGGCGACGGATCAATGGAAATCGATCAGGTCGTCATGAGTGACGGAGGTCCACCCTCGAATGAGGTCGGTTCCTTGCCGTCCCACGCAGCTTTTGCCAATCAGAAATGGCGAGAAGCAATGAACTCGCTCCGCTTGGGGAAAGGCTCCAAGTTGATGTCGGTGATGTTGGCGGCTGGGCTCATCCGTCTAAATGAGCTCGCTCCAGCGGTAGAACCCTTATTGAAAGAAGCTGGTGAGGCGTCCAGCCAATTGCCGGGGCCACGGCTGGTCGTCGCAATGGCGCAAGGTTCAGCAGAGGATGCGAACATTTACATTCGTGGCAGTCATGCCAATCTAGGCCCGGAAGTACCTGCACGTTTCTTGGAGGCGTTGGGTGGTCGTCGTGGAGATCGATTGACGTTGGCAGATCAAGTTGTCAGTGAAGAGAACCCTTTGACATCACGGGTTGCTGTCAATCGGCTCTGGCACCATCTTTTCGGGCGGGGCATTGTTCCCACGGTGGACGATTTCGGTCCCCAGGGACAACCAGCCAGTCACCCAGGATTGCTCGATTGGCTGGCTGCTGATTTCGTGAGTCACGGCTGGTCGATAAAACAGACGTTGCGAAAGATCACGCTGTCACGCACCTACCGACAATCGTCAACAGCGAATCCATCACTTGCCGAAACGAAAATCAATGCCGTGGATCCTCGTAATGAATTGTTGCATTGCATGCCAGTTCGACGTTTACCCGCGGAGTCAATTCGGGATGCGATCCTGTCAGTAGCAGGGACATTGGATTCCAAGCAATTTGGCCCAAGCATTCCGACTCATCGCACCCCATTCATGACAGGACGTGGTGCGCGAGCGAGCGGGCCGTTGGACGGTGCGAGAAGGCGAAGTGTTTATCTGTCTGTGTATCGGAACTTTTTAAATCCGTTCATGCTGACCTTTGATACACCCAGCCCATTCGGTCCTCAGGGCCGCAGGAGTCGATCGAATGTTCCGGCGCAAGCGTTAGCGATGATGAACGATCCTTTTGTGATTGATCAAGCAAAACGGTGGGCGGAACCTTGGCTGAAACAGGATTTGTCTGATTCAGATCGCATTGCCGGTATGGTGCGTGCCGCTCATGGAGTGGAGCCGAATGCCGACCAGTTGGCTGCCTTGCAAGCATTCATTGATCAACAGGCAGATGTCTATGGAAAAGCCGATCAGCGTTGTTGGTTCGATTTGGCCCACACACTTTTCAACATGAAAGCGTTTTACTTCGTCAGATGAGCCAAGGTCCTGCACTCTTGAAGCGGTTGCGTTGTTTCGGACTTGCGCGACGCGCTCGCTATGCGTTTCGCCACTCCGGGGAGTGGGGATTACGCGGCCTGTCGCTCGGTTTCTCGGTTTGTGTGTTGGGATCTACTTTTCTGCCTTGTCTGAACGCGTGTGCGGATGAGACGAATCGTCGGTCACTCGAGATTTTTGAAAAGCATGTTCGCCCAGCTTTGGTCGATCATTGCATTCGCTGTCATGGTCCGGACAAGCAGCAAGGCGGTTTGCGGTTGGATACCGCTGACGGTTGGGCCGAGGGTGGCGACAGCGGAGCAGCGATCACACCGGGCGACCAAGAGAGTCTCTTGTTGAAGGCTATCGGTTACGACGACGTGGCACTTGAGATGCCTCCACGCGGAAAGTTACCCGATAAAACGATCGCCGCGTTTTCGGAATGGGTTAAGACGGGCGCCGCGGATCCAAGAAAGTCGATGATCGGTTCCAACGCGTCAGGTGATTCATCAGCAGGGCAGAGCGAATCTAATCGTGACTCAAAATCATCGAGTGTTGGACGTGATTTTTGGTCCTTCCAGCCGGTGCGAGCACCCGCGGTACCTATTGCTGGTGAGCAGTGGGCGCAAAGCGACATTGATCATTTTGTTTTTTCCCGACTGCAAGAACAAGGATTGACACCGAATCCTGATGTCAATCGCTTTGTGTGGTTACGTCGCTTGTATTTTGATTTGACAGGTTTGCCACCCTCGCCCGAGGAGATCGAGGCATTTGTTGGCGATGAGTCACCTGTCGCATGCGAAACCTTGGTGGACCGATTGTTGGACTCAAAGCACTTCGGCGAACGTTGGGGACGTAATTGGCTGGATGTGGTGCGATTCGCTGAATCGAGTGGTGGCGGGCGGACCTTACTGTTTCCGGATGCATGGCGATTTCGCGATTATGTGATCGACAGTTTCAATCGTGATCTGCCGTATGATCAATTTCTGACGCAACAAATTGCAGGAGACCTCTTGGAATGTGAGGACGCGGATCAGAGAGTCCGTAACTTGACTGCCACTGCGTTTTTGTTGTTGGGGCCGATCAACTATGAGATGCAAGATAAAGACATCTTAGAGATGGATATCGTTGATGAGCAGTTGGATACGATTGGCAAAGCATTCATGGGGATGACGATCGGTTGCGCACGCTGTCACGATCACAAATTTGATCCGATTCCTACTCGTGATTACTACGCGATGGCAGGAATTTTTAAAAGCACTCGTTCCGTGATCCATTCGAACGTTTCAAAGTGGAACACAACGCCACTGCCACGCTCGGCCGCGGAACAAGCAGATTACGAACAGCATCAACAGTCATTGGCCAAGCTGGAAGATGAATTGAAGCTCGCCAAAATGGCGTGGACCGAGGCGGGCGGGAAACCGCAGAGTGATGTGTCAGGATTGAGGGCTGTCGATCCGGCTCGTGTCAACGGAATTGTCGTGGATGATTCCATGGCTGAGATCGTTGGTGATTGGACCGAGTCAACTCACACGGCAGGTTACTTGGGCGAGCGCTACATTCATGATGCCAGTGAAGATCGCGGTGCCAAACGCGTTATCTTCCGCCCTGCGGTTCCACAAGCGGGGCGGTATCAGGTCCTGGTCAGCTATTCAGCATCTGCTAATCGTTCAAAAAAGGTACCCGTCAAAATCGAACACGCCGATGGTCATGACGTGGTCCGAGTCAATCAGAAGCGAAGGCCATCCATTGGTGGCCTGTTTGAATCATTGGGTGATTTCGACTTTGAGCAGGGTCCTGCCCAGATCGAAATTTCGAACCGTGGAACCACAGACGGTGTGGTGATCGCCGATGCTGTTGTGTTCGTCCCAGCGGGGCAGGAACTCGCTGGCCTCATGCAGCAGACTGCGGAGCGGATGCAGAGTGAGGATGAATTGGCCAGAATCAAAGAGTTTGATGATGAGGTGAAGAGGCTGGAAACGAAATTAAAGATGATGCGTAAGTCCGTTCCTAAGCAACCAGCTTTGATGGCGACGGTCGATGCGGCTGCGACAACCGATATTCATGTCGCGATTCGTGGGCAGGCTCATCTAAAAGGGGATTTGGTACCACGCGGTGTATTGGGAGCTGCCAGCTGGGGATCTTTTCCAGCCCTCAGCAAGGGAACTAGCGGTCGGAAAGAGTTAGCCCAATGGATCTCGCATCCTCAGCATCCGTTAACCGCGCGGGTGATGGTTAACCGGATTTGGTACTGGTTGATGGGACGTGGTTTGGTTTCGACGGTCGATAATTTTGGCAGTATGGGATCGCTTCCATCGCATCCAGAATTGCTCGATCATTTAGCCTCACAGTTCGTTCAGCAAGACTGGTCGATCAAGCGACTGATTCGCGAGATTGTTCTGTCACGCACCTATCGGATGGATTCGAAATCAACGCCAGACGCCGTTGCGATTGATCCTGAAAATCGCTGGTATTGGCGAATGAATCGGAAGCGATTGCCTGCGGAGGCTATCCGCGATTCATTGCTATCGATTGCAGGTGATTTGGATTTGACTTACGGCGGTTCGAATATAAAAGCTGGCACCAGCATTGAATACGGTTACCAGTTCACGAGCACGCGACGCAGCGTGTATGTTCCCGTATTTCGTAATCACTTGCCAGAAGTGTTTGAGGTCTTTGATTTTGCCGACCCGAATACTCAGTCGGGTAGCCGAACCGCCAGTGCCGTGGCCAGCCAGTCGTTGTGGATGATGAATCATCCAAACGTCATTGCTCGGACCGAGCAAGCAGCCCGCCAGCTTTTGGATCGGTCTCTTACCAGCGATGAAGAGCGGATTCGGTTTGCCCATTTGCAGGTACTTTCGCGTCCGCCGACCGAACGTGAATTGACTGTTGCGACGAGCTTGATTGTTCCGAAGGATGCCCAAGAGGATTCATCCTCGGCAGCGTCTGTGCAGCGTTATGCGATGCTCTATCGAGTACTGTTTCAGTGCCTTGCGTTTCGTTACCTCGACTAATTGATGCAAGACGAATTGACCCAATGAATTTGATGCCTTCTCGTCGCAAAGCGCTACAGTCAATTGGATGTGGGTTTGGAATGCTCGCCGCGTCTGCTTTAGCACAGCGCGAGGCAAGAGCAGCCAAGCCTGCCAATCCATTGGCCGCGAAGCTTCCCCCGTTCGCCGCTCGTGCCAAACGTGTGATTTTTGTCTTCATGCAGGGCGGCCCCAGTCAGGTCGATACCTTCGACTATAAGGCAAAGCTGCGGCAGCTTGACGGGGAAATGCAGACGTTTGACGACGCGCGGGTACTCGCCAAAACGAAGGAGATCAAGCAGCATCGCGTGTTCGAGTCACCGTGGAAGTTCAAGCGTTACGGCGAATGCGGGCAGTATGTCTCGGAGTTATTTCCTCACATTGCCGAGCATGTCGATGATTTGTGCTTCTTGAAAGGAATGCACACCGATGGGGTGGCCCACGGGCCGGCCACGCTTTTTTTGCATACCGGTTCGATCAATCTGGTTCGGCCCTCAGTGGGTTCCTGGGTTTTGTACGGATTGGGGACCGAGAATGACAACTTACCAGGGTTTGTGACGCTGCAGCCGTCCATGGGAAATGGAGGCCCGCGGAATTACAACAACGCCTTTCTGCCCGCGATTTATCAAGGAACTGCCGTTGGCCGAGCCGGAACACCAGCGACGTCGGCTCAGATTCGTAATCTGCGAAACGAATTGGTAACACAGCAAGATCAACTCAAGCAGTTTCAGGCATTGCGAGAGTTCAATGCGGCGCAATTGGCTGATCGACCAGGCGATCAAGAATTAGAGGCGGTGATCAATTCTTATGAGCTCGCTTGGCGGATGCAGAAAAGCGTTCCCGATATCTTGGATCTCGCGGGTGAACCCGAGCATATTCAGCGAATGTACGGTATCGGCAATCAGGCAACCGAGGATTTCGGCCGTCAATGTTTGATGGCCCGGCGGTTGTGTGAGGCAGGCGTACGCTACGTTCAGGTCAACTACAGTGATAACGGTAATAACCCACGCTGGGACCAGCATTCCAATCTCGAGAAACATGCGGATCACGCTTTGGCAACGGACCAACCAGTCGCGGGTTTGTTGGCTGATCTGAAACAGCGTGGACTGCTGGAGGATACGCTGGTTTGGTGGGGAGGCGAATTCGGACGAACCCCTTATGCCCAGGCAAATGGGACGGGCCGCGACCACAATCCCTATGGTTTTACGATGTTCCTGGCTGGTGGCGGAGTGAAGTCAGGCTTTAGCTACGGCGAGACGGACGAGTTTGGGCATCATGCGATTACTGGTAAGGTGCATATGCACGATTGGCACGCCACGCTATTGCACCTGATGGGAATTGACCATGAGGAATTGACCTTCATGCATGATGGTCGCCCGTTTCGATTGACGGACGTTCATGGAGAGATCGTTAGGGAAATCTTGGCTTAGCGTTATGTGACGCGATGCCGCAGCCTAAGAGCCTATCCGAAAATTAGTAGCGGAAGCCGTGGAGGCTTTCGGCCCTCACCGGAAACCACCGAATATCTCGATGAATACCGCTACGACATTTCTCACTCATCCATGATCGAATGGGTTTTCGGATAGGTTCTAAGGAAGCGGCCAATGGTTTGCTGGCTCAGGCTTGGGGCGGATAATGCTCGGTTCGGCAAAACCAAATCGATTGGGAGCGTGGTTTAGGAATCGATTCGAATTCCTTGACGCGTGTTCTTAAACAAGTAGGTTCGGAATGGATTGTATTATGCGTGTTCCTTCTCTCTGCATTCGAGCGGTACTCTGTGTTTTGGCGGTCTCCGTTTCGGCGGTCTTCGTTTTGGGGCTGAACGCGTATGTTGCTGCGCAAGATCCACAACCGCAGACGCAGCCGGTCTTACTGCAGATGATACGAGACGACGCCGTTCATCGTGAGCTTGGGTTAAGCGATGATCAAGTTGCGAGATTGATGGATGCCTTGCGCGAGGTCGATCCACCGTGGTTTCGCGCGAGAGTGCTTCCGGCAGTAAAGCAATGCGACGAAATCGGTTCACTCACATCGCAACTGCGACGGTCGTTGCAATCGATCTTGGACGCAAAGCAACTTCTCCGTTTGCGTCAACTGGAGCATCAGGCACTCGGGACTCGAATGGTCTTACGCGATGAAGTTGTGCGGGACTTGGAGTTGCGTGACGATCAGGTGCAGAGCTTTGTCGCTGCATTTTTGAATACCGATCAGGAATCGAGTGAGATTCAAAAAGCGGTGCGTGAGGGAAAGAAATCTGCTGAACAAGGTAATCGTGAGCTCGGTCAATTGAAAACCAAGGAGCGTCAGTCGTTGGTTGCGCAGTTGTCGCCCGAGCAGAAAGTAAAACTTGGTCGGTTGACCGGCGAGGCGTTTTCCTTTTCTGAAATCCGCCGCTCTTATCCACTCGCACCGGAGTTGACAGCAGAGGGTGTGACCTGGATTCAGGGTGGTCCGCTGAGTTTGGAAGCAACGCGTGGCAAGGTCGTGGCTGTCCACTTTTATGCGTTTCAATGCATCAACTGCCAACGAAATTTTGATCACTATCAGAAATGGTACGAGGATTACGCGGATGACGGTTTGGTCATCATCGGAATTCAGACACCTGAAACGTCGGCCGAGCGGCAGCTTGATCGCGTCACGTCAGCCGTGAAGAGTGACGGCATGACTTATCCAGTGCTTCTGGATGGTGAATCCAAGAACTGGAAAGCATGGAGCAACACCATGTGGCCTACCGTGTACCTTGTCGACCGCAAAGGCTTTTTGCGGCGGTGGTGGCAGGGTGAACTCAATTGGAAGGAAACGCCTGGCGAGCAGCAAATGCGTGAGACGATTGAGCAATTGCTTTCTGAGAAGTAACAGCGAGCGGGAGGCGTTCTGAGAGGTAACAGCGAACAGGAGATTTGGCTGGCAATCACCAACGCGTCTGCTGCTGATCAGTGCTTTGAGAATCAGTGCTTTGAGAATCAGTGCTTTGAGAATCAGTGCTTTGAGAATCAGCGTTTTGAAAATCAACACGTCGCCCGTCTAATCGGGATGACGGGCACGCGTTGAATTTCTTTTGTGCGAGGCGGCGTTTTTTACTCTTGCCGCAGCAACGTCACCGCACCACGTTCGTGGTTCAATGCGTTTTTAGTCATCGCACGGCGGATTAGCGCTAAGGGGTTGTTGTCTCGCTGGGCCATCGCTGTTCGCAGGTGTCCGCCGAGTTGCATTTGGGTCGCACCGTCATCGGTCATGCCGGCGGAATAGCCTAGCAGCGTTTCCCCCGGGATCAGAAGGAAATGTTCGGTTTCAACCTGCGGGTCCAATCGCGTGTTCAGTGGTTCGCTCTTTCCATCGACGACTGGGCGGAATCCATATTGGTTACCGATGATGGCACTAATCGATCCAGCAGCAGCGACTTCGCCATCACCAGTATCGGGATCGACTCTGGCGTACAGCATTGAGATCAATTGTTCGCCGGTACTCGTTTGCCATAGCGTGTCGCTGACCCGTTGCATGAGTTGCGTTGGGGTGTGTCGGTAACCTGTGTGCGCGGTCATCGCGGCGCGTGCGACCGAAGCGATCATCGCTCCCTTGGCCGTCGAGTCGACTGATTCAGCGATCGCCAACATCAGGTTGCCATCGGGGAGAACATCCCAGGTGTGCCATCCGCATGCCCACGGTCGGGGTGATTCCACCATGCCATCGACCCGCCAGTCCGTTGCGAGCATGGCGCCAACTGGCAGCGATTCATATTGCCAATTGGCAACGTCGGTCATCGCACCTGCGGAAGATTGTCGGGCCTCGATGTCGGGGATCGCTGCGTAGGTTAGTTCCAGTGATAAATGGGAGGCAGCCAGCCGTGCGGCGGATGATTCAGAGACGCCAAATGTTTTGTTCGATTTGCTGAAGAACCAGACGGTTCCGATTGGCACGTCATCGCAGAGCACCGAAGCGCAAATCCCGGATCGGAACGCTTTTTCAGGGCTATTCCATGAGGGGATGGGAGGGGCTGCGTCCAGGTCATCCATCAAAACGACGCCCTGGACAAGGGCTTCGAGGTCACCGCGACTTCCACGCAATGTTCGCGCTGTTGATTCCAGTCGCTTGGGCGGGAGTCCGAATACCGCGCGAGTCTTGAGGAACTGTGTGTCGTCGTCCAGTGTGTAAAGAGCGGCGGCGTCGCAATGACAGGCGGCCGCAGCGTCGCCTAACAGCTTTTCGATGCGATCGGCGATCCGAAGTCGCGGCACGTCCCCGCCCAGTAAAGGTGCGCGAGACGCGAGTTCAGCTTCCTGGATCCGGATGGCTTCACGGTTCTGACTCAATTCTTCGGCCAGCTTCGACGCTGATTCTGCCAACCGCATCGCGGCGCTTTTGCCGACCGTGTTACCGCGATCGCTCGTTTCCTGTTGAAATGTTTCCGTGTTCACAGCGGGCAGAAGTTCCATCGGCCCACTCTTGCCAGCTTTGCCGTCGATTCGCCACCCAGTCGCGTCTGCATAGGCGCTCCAGAAATGATTGACCGGGTCTTCGATTTTGGTTGGGGCTGAATTAATCACGGCCTTCGAGCCACGGTGAATGCGCAGGTAGTGGGGAATCGTCTTTGTCACGTTGTCGCCTGGGAAGGATGTCGACTTGCTGAAATCGGCAATCCATGCCGCGGCCAAAGCCCGTGAAGTGATGAACCAACAGGGGCACACCCGCTAAGATCCAGGTGCAAAGATGGGAATCGGCCGCCGGTACTTTTTCTCTGAAGCGATTGACCGGCAAAGTCTACGAAGTCCACCGGGACGCTCGCTTAATCCGAGCGACTGTCACAAGCGGAAACCTTCTTCGAGGATAGCCATCAAAGGTAGAGAACAACCGTGAAGCAAAGAGCGGTTTCTCACGGTGCAAATAATTGCTGGCCGCGCATAAAAAAAGCCGAGACGGTTGTCTCGGCTTCGAAATGAATCGGCAACGGTTTGAGCCCCTAGTCACCAAGTTGGTCGGTCAGGACAAATTCAGCCCATGGAACGTTGCTACTCTTTCCGCGTGGTGTCATGATCGCTTGGTAGACGCGATAGTCGATTCCTTCGGTGACAAACCGAGTGGCACCATCGGCAAATGCAACATTGACTCCCTCAACATGTGCCGCAGAGGGGCGGGCAAGATCCAAGCAGTTCCCGATGTTCATTTGCTCAACGAAGATGTCGCCTCCCGGGCCGTCACCGCGTCCGTTGATCAAGTGAATTGCCTTCACAGGTTGAGGCTGCACACCAGTCGGGCTAGTGATGCCATTGTTTCTAAGCGCGAGATAGTCCGGGTCCTCGTAGTGCCAAACCCACCCCGACGTAAATTGAGCCGCGAGCATGTTGCCGGGCCAATAAGGCGCGTTGCTTGTGGTTGGGTCGATTCCCGGGTTCATTTCAGCGAAGGTAAGGTCTGCCGCGTTTGTTACGTCGGGAACCAAGTCAGGGATGTTGGATCCCTGCGGAGAAAGTGCATTTACGAAGCCAGGCATGTACCAAGGCATTGCCTGAACGTTTTCGGCATAGATCGCTGTAAAACCCTGGCCATCTTTTAAGTCATCGAGCGTAAGTTTAGGGCCAGTGTTGTACCACTGAGTGCTCGGCGCCACGCCGACATAATTGGCCACCCCAACGCCGTTTGCCTTCGTCTGCGAGGGAGCCTGGAAAGCCACCGCAGTGCTAGGGTTGGCAACCCAGGACATGCCATTGTTCATGATGTAACTGTTCTTGCCGTATTCCAGATCTTCTGGATTACTTGGGCACTGAAAGATCGCCAAGCTAGGAGCGGCGAGCAGGTGAAAACCAGCACCTGCATTGCCAGTCCCCACCGCTTGGGTGGTTCCTACCGAGTTTGCTGCCCCAAGATTGATCACTGGATAACGATCGTCTGTCCAGTGCTCGTAGGTGGCCTGTGCGTCCAGCCAAGGCAGGATCGGTACGCCAAAACCACCTACTTTGACATGGGCGGGAGCGTTCGGGTTGTAAAGGTCGGATGGGTCATTGCCGCCTGCAAAGTACCCGAATTTTTTGATGTAGCCTGGTAACTCTCCTTTGGTGACCTCGTGTTGGACTGCGGCCAATCCAAGGTTCTTGATGTTGGTCGCACACTGGTTTCGGCGAGCGACCTCCCGTGCGGAGTTCACCGCGGGAATCAGCAGGCCCATCAAGATGCCGATGATCGTGATGACCACCAGCAACTCAACCAGGGTGAAGCCGGGTTGTGTTCGTTTCATGTTTGGCTCCGGATGGAGAGTAGATAAGGGGTGGATCGTTGAGGACGGAGGCAGAGGCCACCGCGCCGCCAGGAGAGGTTTCGGGCCAGGAGTATTGCAAAACGCTTCTGTTCGTGCAAATTCTTACCCCATCATAACTATAAAGCGTAGAATCGACCGGAAAACCGCCCCAGAAAAGCATGCTCGGTCGATGTTTATTTTCGCCTAGCAGGTTTCCTGCAGGGGGGCGGTCTGGTTGGACGGGTTTTGACGGACAAGCGGGGCGGAGGCCGTCCCGACTGTGGGCTCCGTAGGCCGCGTCCATACGGCGGGAAGCGATCTTGAGTAACAGTGGCCGTTGGGCTTGGTGCGTTTTTGTCCAGAGAGTCGGTTGCGTGCACGAGGCCGATGCGACTGTCGTGGCGAGGTTAGTTGCCGTTTTCTGGCCTGTCGCCAGATTTGCCCGCTGGTTTAGGTGGGCTCCGATTGGTGATTCGCGTTTCGGGCTGTAAGTTTTTTCGTCCGTTCGGGGGGGGGGGGCTGCTTTCTGTGCCACTCGGTTATACCTGCTGATTCGTGCCGGTCTCGATCGGTGTGGCCGGTGGGGTCCATTACCAGCTATCCCGAGGTAACATTGAGGGTGCTCCGACCTCGTTCTGGGTGTTTTCCTCTGATTCCGGCAATTGCTCTGATTCCGACAACCGCTTTTGGCAAACGTTGATTTATCTCGATTACAACCGAACGACTCCCTTGGCTCCCTCCGTGTTGGAGGCGATGCAGTCGTATTGGTCGACACACTTCTTGTTGCCGGGGCAAGTGCACTCCCAGGCTCAGGCGGTATCTGAGGCGCTCGAGGGTGCTCGGGAAAATGTCGCGTCGCTGGTGGGTTGCGAGCCATTCGAGATCGTCTTTACCGGGGGTGGCACGGAAGCGAATAATTTGGCCATCCACGGGTTGCTGTTGCATCAGGGGACATTGCATCAGGGGACAGGCCATTTGAGTCAGGGGACTGTGAGTCAGGGGACAGGCCATGTCATGGGTCAGGGGACAGGCCATGTCTTGGTCTCAGATCTCGAGCACGATTCAGTGCTCAGTGCAGCGGCCGCTTTGGGTGCGAACTGGGAGGTCGAGACGATTCCTTGTCCCCCCAGTGGTGTCGTCGATCCAGATCGGGTTCGAGAGTTGCTGCGGCCTGAGACGCGGCTGGTCTGTGTTCAGTTGGCCAATCCCGTGCTGGGGACCATCCAGCCCATTCGGGAGATCGCCGACGCCTGCCACAATCTGGGTGTTCCTCTTCATTGCGATGCGACTCAGGCGTTCGGCAAAATGCCGGTCGATGTGATGCGGCTTCGAGCCGATACTCTGGTGGTCAGCGGCCACAAATTTTATGGGCCGAAAGGAAGTGGAGCACTGTACATCCGTAGAGGCCTCCAGTTGTCGCCGATTGCGTTCGGGGAGCCTCGGGAAATGGGTTTGCGTCCGGGCGCTGAGAACGTTCCTGCGTGGATTGGTTTGGGGGCCGCTGCCTCGCTGGCGGCGAAGTGTGCCGAGGACGCATCGAGTACGCTTTTTAATCTTCGCGAGCGGTTTTCTAAGGGTCTGATTCATGCCCTTAGGGGGGAGCCGGTTTTGATTTGTGATGGATCTTCTCGGCTCGCCAATACGGTCGCTCTAGAGTTGCCGTGTAGTGCTCGCCAGGTCCAGCGGGCGGCCCGGCAGCTGGTTTTTACTGCGCCGCTGTCTGATGATCCTCCCGATGAAATGACGCGGGCATTGCGGGGGGTCGGCCGGACTGAATCGCAGATCGCTCGGACCATCTGTGTCTCGCTCGGTTGGACGAGTAGCCAGGATCAGGTTGACCGGGCGGTGGAGTTATTGGCCGACGCCTGCGAGGTAGTCGCTGTTTCGTGATCACGGGATTCGCGACTCTGGTTGTAGACGTGCTTTTTGCGGCACCGGGCTTGACTGCTCGCGACGAGATGGGGCGATTTTCTGTGCCCCTCTGTTGGGTTTTTGGTTGCTTCGTTTTGGGTCGGGTGGCTGGTTGGGTGCGAGTGCTTGGGCGTTTCTGCTCGTTGTCGGCCCCGTGATTGCCGCGGAATATCGCGAATTTCCTTCGGGGATTCTCTGTTCTCCGAAAAACCAGTCTTTTCCGCGGTCAAATCCTGCTAGTCGCGGGAAACTCCAGGAAACACCGCCAGGTGGACACCTGGGTTTTGCACTTCATTGGATGCCCATAAAGCAGGCACTCTCGTGTCGCTGGCTGGCCGGGCGTCACTGCCTGGATCTTGTGCAGGTGGCGTAAGTTGTTTTGCAAGCATTGGTTGCGTCTGTTGGCTTGACGGCAGGAAAGGATTGCCGAAAGTCATTTTCCTCGCACTGAATCAGTTAACAGAAGGATCGCCCGCGATGGCACATCCCGAGGCTTCGTCCACCCTTCGCTATGTCAGCGACCCCGACCCGGGGCAATCGGAATCACCAGTACCCCGTCTCTCGCTTTCCCCCCCTGATGGCAGTTTACCGCTGGAGCAGCGTGGTCGCGAGGTCTTGCGGTTGGCCCAGGAGGCTTTTTCGAAAACGGGCAACTGGGTAGCGTTCTACCGCGAGATGCTGGGGGCCGATGGCGTCGTTCGCCGCCTCTATCCAACGAGCGATCAGATGCGTTCTTTTGAAGCGACTGCGGAATGGGTCGAGTTGCAGGAGATGGTCGCCGCGTTGCGGAGTCAGGACAACTCCAAAGGTGATGCGGTTGAGCCGGAACGGATGATTACGATCCGCTTGCCGAAGAGTTTGCATGATGCTCTGAGAATTGAATCAGATGAGATGAAGCTAAGCATCAATAAGCTCTGCATCAGCAAGTTGCTGCAGCGAGTTGAGAGTCGTTTTATTCCGATTCAGCAAGGGCGTCGAAGAGGCCGTCGGCCAGGGCCTCAAGGGAAGCGAAAAAAGCCTCTTGAGTCGACAATCGAATCGCAGGTGTAAGCGATCGGCGAGATTCTCGGTGGTGTTAGAAAGCGGGCCTGTGGCATGCCGATATCAGCTCGGTCTGCCGCCAGGTTCGTCCGCGAAGACCGCTTTTGAGACACTCTCAAATGGTGCCCCCCTGCAGGCTGGTTCTGATTGATCCCCACGGACCTTGATCTGCAGGTGTTGCTGCCTGGGCTGCTACCCTTTCTAATCGCCATTTGGGCTGAGTTGGTGGCCGACTTTGAGGCTGAATTTTCGAACGAAACGCCGCCCGAATTTTTTGAGACCTGAGAATTCTGCCGCCGGCGTCAGGTTGCATCGTTGATCCCGCCTCGGGGACTCGCCAATTTTTCGCCAACCATCTATCCTCCGATCATGGAGCAACTGCCCCACTCGGTACCTGTAAGCCCGCAAACCGCCAACTCTGCGCTCACTCCCCATGACGACTACGACTTTCTGTACCAGCCGCGACCAGATTGCTGGCCTCGGGGTTTCGGAACTAGCAGCCCGCTTCGGCACTCCGCTTTACGTGTACGACATCGAAACGATGTACCAGAGAGTTTCTGAGTTGTCGTCCTTTGACGTGATCCGGTACGCTCAAAAAGCTTGTAGTAATTTGGCGATCCTGGACCGGTTGCGTCGCCGGGGAGTGGTTGTCGATGCGGTGAGTGCGGGTGAGATTCGACGGGCGTTGGCGGCGGGTTTTGGTGCCGATCCCTCCCGGCACGAAATCGTCTACACAGCTGACATCTTCGACGTCGAATCGCTGGAGCTGGTTTGCAAGCATGCTTTGCAGGTCAATTGTGGTTCGCCCGACATGATCACCCAATTGGGGGAGGTGCGTCCGGGAGCCGATGTGACCCTTCGTATTAATCCTGGGTTTGGGCATGGGCACAGCCAGAAAACGAATACTGGGGGTGAGCAGAGCAAGCACGGGATCTGGCATTCCCAGATTGATGAATGTTTGCGACGTGCCGATCAGACCGGAATCACGGTGACTGGATTGCATATGCACATCGGTTCGGGCACGGACCTCGAGCATTTGAGTGAAGTCTGCGAGGCGATGGAGCGGGCGGCGTTGGAGGTGGGGCGAACGCTTAAGACGATCAGTGCCGGCGGTGGTTTACCGGTGCCTTACAAGTCAGACGAGTCATACGTCGATCTAGAACGCTATTTTGAGCTGTGGGATGCTTCCCGCAATCGGCTCTCCGAGAGATTCGGGCACCGTTTGAATTTGGAGATCGAGCCTGGTCGTTTCCTGGCGGCCGAGAGCGGCCATCTGATCGCGGAAGTTCGCAGTGTCAAACGGATGGGGGACAACTTGTTCGTTTTGGTGGACGCGGGATTCAACGATTTGGCGCGGCCGGTCATGTACGGCGCCTACCATCCGATTTCGGTCGCCGGTTGCGGGGGATCTGCCGCGGATCGCGAGTCGGTTGATGTGGTAGTGGGGGGGCCACTTTGCGAGTCGGGCGACATCTTCACCCAGCGTGAAGGAGGATATGTTGATACGCGTCATTTGCCGGCTCCACGAGTCGGTGATTTCCTGGTACTCGAAAACGCGGGTGCCTACGGTTTTGTGATGTCCAGCAACTACAACAGCAAGCAACGAGCCGCCGAGGTGATGATCGAGGATGGCGAGGCGAAGTTAATTCGCGAGCGAGAAACGTTTGACGACCTCGTCCGGGGTGAGCACATTCCCGACTGAGGCCCCTGCTGGCGTTGAGGGAATCGACTCGTGAGCTTGTGTGCCGTCCAGTTGCATCAGCGGTCGCCACAATTTGTGACCGAGCTGCCGGACGAGAGCCAGTGCTATGCAGATGGGCCTGGCAGGCTGCGGACCGAGGAAATGCATTCACTCGGGGTGATTCATTTACCCGGGATGAGGCGAGGCCAAGTTGCTACGGTTTCGCCTTCCCTGTTTGGGGCCAGGTTCCCTGTTTGGGGCCAGGTTCCCTGTTTGGGGTCAGGCATAGTCAAGTTGGGGCCATCAAGTTGGGGCCATCAAGTTGGGGCCATCAAGTTGGGGCCATCAAGTTGGGGCC
>JARGNK010000026.1:54343-64072 GCA_029213145.1 Rubripirellula sp.
AGGCATAGCCGTTTGCGCGACGGGGCCAGGCCATGTCGTTTCAGTTCGGGGCCAGGCAAAGTGATTTCGGGGCCAGGCAAAGCAGGTTGGGGCCAGGCAATGCAGGTTGCGGCCAGGCTGGCAATGCCGGTTGCCCGCGAGTGATGCTTTGGCGGAGGTCAAGCGGATTTCGGCGGCGTGACGCCTGGCTGCCGAAATATTCGAAGGGGGCTCGCTGGCATTATTTTCCACTCTCGCTGGTGCGGAGATAGGCTGGCGGGAACGGTGCCTGTTTCGCGTGGTCGGGGTGCCGCCATGGGAAGCGAGGTCCTCGGTCTTCGAGCAGAGGCACCTCTTTGCCTCCACTATCAAACAGCAGTTTCCATAATCGGCGGTTCATTGCTTCGATCCGCTCGGCGTGTTCAGCAGCGTCGATCAAGTTGTGCATTTCGTCCGGATCGTTCTGCAAGTCATAAAATTCATCGCGATCCCATAACCCGTGACAGCGGATGTATTTCCATCGCCCACCGATGATTGCGTGCAGCGTCGGTGTGTGAGGGTAATTGCGTTCCCAGTAGTATTCGTAAAGCAGTTCTTTTCGATCCAGCATCTCTGGCTTGTTTGCTTGCAGCGCTTTCCAGAAGCTTTGGCCATCGACGTTCGGCAGTGGGGACGCACCGACCGCTTCGAGAATGGTCGGCGCGATGTCGATGTTACCGACGAGGCCTTTGAATTCGGTGCCGGCGGGGATGCGACCCTCGGCCACCATCAGTAGTGGAACCTTCGCGCTCGCTTCGTATGCGGTGCGTTTGTCGATCAGCCCGTGATCACCAAATTGAAACCCGTTGTCCCCCATGTAAACGAAGAGAGTCTGATCGCTGAGACCTCGCTGGCGAAGTGTTTGGCGAAGTCGTCCGACGCTTTCATCGACGGCCAGCAGTGATTCGCAGTAACGCCGATAGTAAACTTCTGGGGAAAAGTCAGCGATGTTGTAGCCGAAGTCAGCGCCATGGCGGCTATTCCGTTGATTGAGTACCCACATTGGCAAATTGCCTGCTGTCATTTCTTCGACACTCGGCGTGCGGATTGGCAGCAGTGCGGTCTCATATCGTCCCCGGTGCCGGTCAGCGGGAACAAAATCCGCATGGACCGCTTTGTGGCTGACGTACATGAAAAATGGTTTGCTAGTGTCACGTGAATCGAGGAAGTCGATTGCGTAGTCGGTTAGTTCGTCGGTGATATAGCCCTTTTGGGCGACGCGACGGCCATTGAGGTTGAAACCATCGTAGGTCGTTTGCGGGACCTCTCGGGTGGTTCCGTGGCCGTCGGGCCAATAGGTGCCCTGTCCTCGGAATGCGAGCCAATGGTCAAACCCTCGTTGCGGATCATCAATGTCACCGCCCATGTGCCATTTGCCGATGAATGCCGTCTGGTAACCCGCCTTCTGAAGTTGTTCTGGAAAGAACGCGAGGTCGGGATTCACTGGATGGTAATTGTCGACCACTCGATGGTTGTGGGCATATTGGCCGGTCAAAATCGACGCGCGACTGGGTGAGCAGAGTGACGTAGTCACGTAGGTGTGCGTCAGCATGGCCCCCTCGCGGGCCATGGCATCGAGGTGTGGGGTTTCGAGAAATGGGTGTCCGGCGGCACCGAGGCAATCGAATCGATGATCGTCGCAAAGTACAAACACGACGTTCAGCGGCGGTTTGTTCGAGTCTGCGAAGCAGCGCGGGGCTGGCACGGTCAACGCGATGCCAGCAAGCAGGCAGATCGCGAAAGAAAACCGCATTCGCCATCGTTGGACATGCGTCATTGGAATGCTCATGGGTGCTCGTTCGAGGGATGGCTGATGGGGTTTGCGGTCGGCGGCAGCTCTGTCGATGCACTGTGGCTCGCTTTCTCTGTTGGCGCGCCGTTGCTACCGATCTCCAATGACAGGGAAGCCCGGTATCTGATCACTGGCTATCTGATCACTGGCTAACTAATCCTGTGTATCTGATTACTCGGTATCTGATCACTGGGAAACTAGGTGGAGACGCCACGCCAGTGTCGGCTGGTGAAGATTTTCGGCGCGTTGTTCAGAGCTTATCTGTTGTATCAGGCCCGTTCGTGATGATCTGGTTTTCCAGGTCGGCACTGGCTGGCCCTGGCCGATTTTTTTGGCTGACGGTGGGGCGTCTGTGCGGCGGTCGTAAAACTTTAGGGCAGCTACTTCGTTTTGCGACGTCGCGTAGGCCTGGCCGTGTTTATTGTTGTTGCTGCTGCAGTTGTTGTTGTCTTTTAGCGATTGCTTGTTGTAGTTCGCCCATGTTGGCTTGGACACGGTTCATTCCCATCTGCGACGCAGCGGCGGTGAGCGCGGGTAGTTTTGCGATCGCTTTTTGTCCAATGGGCGTTCGGTAGAACGCAGTTAGCTCACGAATTTCCTCTTCCGAAAAGGCATCGCGGTACAGTTTCATAAGATCGTCTTTGGTTGCGTCAAAGGAAACGTACTTGCGAAGAAACTTCGTCATGACATCTTGAAAGGCAGCTAGCTGTGGTTGCTGCTTGACCTGCATCGACAGCATTTGGTCGATCGTCCGGTCTGCGTTCTCTTTCATTTTCATCACTTCGAAGAAATCTTGCACCGCTGCGGTATGGGTATCTTTTTCGGCTGGTTGACTTTCTATTTTGGCTTGAACGTCTTGTGACATCGCAATGGCAGGAAGTGCCATGTGCAGCGAACAGGAGGCGAAGCAAACAAGTAGCAAGCGTGTAGTGTTCATTGGGATGAATCCGAAGAAAAAATGGTGTAGAAAAACGTCCAAGCGAAGCGTCGCTGGATCAAGCAAGCATCGAATGGATCGATCGCATCGAGATGTTATCAGAATCCTCAAGCGAGGATCGATTCAGTCCATTGTGTTTCGCGATCCGTTGGGCCCAGTTTTTCGTTTGCGCCCATGGCTCGCAACATGGTGTTGTAGACATCGATTCCCTCCCTACCGAGGTCCATGATTTGACCGGACTTGAAGCGGCCACCGGAGGGGGTGATCGCGTGGAATACGCCTGAAAGCTCGCGTTTCACATCGGCGTGGCGGCCATCTCCAGATTCTGTCGAAATGGTGATGCAGCTGTTCTCCAGGATCGTGTTGCCGTTGGCCTCAGTGGTTTGGTCGAGCCGTTTTAAGAAGTAGGCGATCTCACGCATTTTCATGTGGGCGTGGGCGCGTAGTTGTTCATTCCGCTTCTTGGGGTTGAATTGGTGCCACCATTCGTGGCTGCAGCCGCCAGAACCGGATTTACCCAGTTGCTTTTCATCGTCGAATTGGTAAATCGAGCGTCCGTCGTACTGATAGTTCCCGGTGATGCGGAGGCGTTCTCCCGCGGCGAGGAAGGTGAGCGATCCGAAACGGACTCGGTCGAGTTCGATTGCCAATGCGTATAGATCGGCCATCAGACGCCACTCTTCGGTCAGTTGTTCCAGTTCCATGTCGATCCCTTCACCTCCTGGATCGGCTTGGCCCCCGTGCGATAGCTTCGACCGCGGCGGTAAGTTGGGGGCGTTGGAATCGATTTTTTTCATCTCGAAAGCACGTTGCTCGTACTCACGAATTCGATCCAGGTGATCGGCAACGCGGCCACGTGAAGCGGATCCGAGCGGTGAGCTTGATCCGGTGTAAAACTTGTATTGGTCAACGACCGAATCCAAGACGCTTCGTCTCAATCGGCGACTGCGAGCGTCACCGTCATCTCCCGTTTCAATCTGTCCGAAGACGCGATCAAACAGATCACGCGGCCGCTCTTGGATCGTTGCTGCGACGGTTCCATCATGGTTGTAGCTGTGAACGTATCGGCTGACTCGGCTGCGACGAAAAAACGTTCCACCGATCAAAGTCGGGACGATTCCGGGGGGCAGCCCATCGGGGTGATGGGTTTTGCGAATGACTTGATCGATCGACGCACCGCCCGCTTTGGCTTCACCGACGGGCGGGGTGGCTGTGAACGCACCGCTTGCGCCATCAAAGTGCGCATTGATGCCTGATTCATCACAGCGAACTTGATCGACATTCCGCATGATCAACAGTTTGTCACGAAGCGGCTTGAGTGGTTCGAGCACTCCATCGAATCCTTCCGTTTGCAATGGTGCTGGGATTCCCAAGCCGAAGAAAACATTGAAGGCACGGACCGGTACTTGGTCTGCTGTTGCAGCAGTCGCGGTACGTAGCATCATTTCTTCCAGCAGCGGCAATCCGATTACGGTTGCGCCTGCACCACGCAATAGAGTTCGTCGTGATAAGGGGGCGGCCATAGTAGCTACAGTTTTGACGGGAAGGATGGTTCAGTTCAAATATTGTAATGCCCCACCCGGCAGCGAGCGAAGCGAAGCTTGGAACTTCTTTTCCTGCGGGCTGGCAGGTGAATCACTCGCGTGGTTCGGTTCGTGTTTTTTGCACCAGGTCGCTCAACACGATAGCGGTGACGATGTTTTGGTAGGTCGCGCCACGCTCTTCCGCTGTGGCTTGGATTTCCCGGACGATTCTCGCGTCGGAGGCGACGAGTGGCCGTCCGATCGCAAACTGGGTGACCTTCCGTATCAAGCATTGATTCACACGTTTGCTTTCGGCCAACAGTTTCATCAACTCGGCGGCGGTTTGATACGGCATTGGGTTGGCATCGCCGGGAAACAAAATTTCGCCATCCTCCCTCAAGCGGTTTCCATGTTCATCCCGTTCATGAAAAGCCCCCAAACCATCAAACTTTTCAAGGCCGTAGGCCAAAGGTTCGAAGCGGGAATGGCATCCGCCGCACGATTCGCTTTTGACCCGTTCGATCGCGATCGCGCGGTGTGTTTTGCCGGGACTGGTCGGGACCGGCGTTGTGTCGAGGCCAGGGGGTGGATCACCGACTTCGCTGAACAGTAAGTCATTCAATACGAACAAGCCACGCGTGACCATCGACGCGTTATCTCCTCCGATCGTCAGTACGCTACCGTGGGTCAGTAGTCCGCCACGTGACGGGATCTCGGTCAGGTCATAGCGAATAAAATCATCGCCCTGGGGCGTGATGCCGTAGTGTTGAGCCAGTTGCGGGGTCATGTAGGAGAATTGCGCGTTGAGTAAATTGGCAAGAGGGGCTCTCTTTTTCCAAACCACGTCACGGAAAAATTCAAGTGTTTCGGCTCGCATGTCGTCGGCCAAATTCTGGGACCACTGGGGGAATTTTTCTCGATTCGGTTGCAAATCACGCAAGCGATCCAAGTTCAGCCACTGGATCACAAATTCATCTGAACGCTGCTTCGCGCGCGGATCTTTCATCATGCGATCGAGGTGTGGCTGCAGTGTTTCGGGGTAACTCAAATCACCTTGTTCAGCGGCTTGAAGAAGCTCATCGTCTGGTGGGGCTCCCCAGACGATGTAGCTGATTCGGTTGGCTAATTCGTATTCGTCAACCGGCCACCAGGTTCCGTCACCAACTTGATTCTCAATGCGATAGATAAACTTGGGTGATTGCAACATTGCTTCCAGGACCATGCCCACCGCTTCGGCAAAGTCTCCACCGGCGCTGGCAACGGTGGTCGAAACGCCGCGGTACAGAACCACTTCGTGTTCTTCGAGTGGTCCCCGGAGCACCCACTTACCCATGTCTCGGATCAGGTCTCGCATATTGTCGTCGGTCAGCTTGCGGCTCTTTGAAAACCTGCGAGCAAATTTGGCTGTGTCGATTTGGGCGACAATGATCTCGGCTAATCGAGCATAGGCTTCGATGTGTTTCAAATCGACATTCAGGTTGTAAGCGGTATTACGAAACCCATCGGCACGTTTATCTTGAGGCAGGCGTTTCCAGGCCTCTTCAGCGATGTCGACGCCAAGTGTGCTGCGAACCGATTCGATGTATTCGGGAATCGTCAATCGCTTGATCCAGTTTTCGCTCTCTTGCACGCTTCGGTAAATCGCGGGATCAACATAATCGACGGTCCAATGTGCTCCGTCATCGATCCATTGCTTGAGCATTTGTTTCTGATCGTCGGTGAGCGGTTCGCGATCATGTGGCATTGAATCGTCGGCGACCGATGCCCAAAGCAGGCTGTCGCTACTGTTGCCGGGAATCAGGACCTTGCCTGATTCACCGCCCGCTAACGCTGGTATTTTGCGTGACAAATTCAGTCCACCTTCGTGCGCGGCTGCGTCGTGACATTCCAAGCAATGCTGGGACAAAAGTGGTGCGATCTTGGTTTCAAAGAAAGCGGCGCGACGATTCTGAGCGGTGGTCAGCGCATTACCGGTCGCGTCCGAATTCCCAATTCCCGCGTTGTGGCCAGCCGCGAAGTTGCGCCGAACCTCGGCGTTGCTCAAAGCGCGGGAATAGACGGCTACCAAGTGCAGCGTGCCCCGCCAGACGCGGCCCCCGGAAATTTCATCACCGATTCCCAGTTTGAAGTTTTCGTTCCAATTGTTTAGCCCGCCGGTCTGGGTGATTCTCCCAGCGGGTTTGCCATCGACGTAGATGCGTGCTTGGCCATTTCGGGTTCGCGTGTAGGCAATGTGGGTCAGTCGTCCTTCTCGCGCCGTGCCACCGGTGGATGCAAGGGATGGCAGTCCGTTGGTGCTCGAATTCTTGCTCCGGAAGCGAACGTCGTATTTTGAGCCGTCTTGTCCGAGCGTGAAATTACGTTGGCTTGAATCTTTGGAAAGGGTGACGATTCGAGCGGGGCCAGATTGGTCCTTCTGCGAAGGTTGGACCCACGCTTCGACGGTTAATTCACCGCTTCGTTTGGTGGCTTGAATGACCTTTGTTGCCGCGTTTTGGCTAACAATTTTCGCTTCTCCTGAAATCTCGATCGATCCGCTGCCGCGACGAACGGATTTCGTGTCGCCGATCCGTAGATCGAGTGACTTTCCGGTTCCAGAACGATCGCGGATGATTGGGCCTTCGCCACAAAAGTCGTAAAAGACCTGCAGCCCCGTCGAAATTCGCTGCGTTGAAGTTTCCTCTTCTTCAGCCATCAGGTTTGACGTGATCATCAAGCCGAACAGGCATGGCACAAGCAGTCGGTTGGGTGAGTTGAAATGACCCACAGGAGGTTTTTCCTTTGC
Source organism: Rubripirellula sp. (assembly GCA_029213145.1). Lineage (GTDB taxonomy): Bacteria > Planctomycetota > Planctomycetia > Pirellulales > Pirellulaceae > Rubripirellula. The sequence goes on from JARGNK010000026.1 coordinate 61,399, forward strand.
CGGGTTACGCGAGTTTGGCGTAAGCACGCCGAGGACAGAATGCATAGTTTAGCCGATGAATCGCCTCCGCCGACCGTTCGCCGGTCTCGTTTCGTTAACATTACCCAGTTGCCCGATTTGACTAACTCTCACCATTCACCATCTGTCGCCTATTCACACTGCGGGAATGAGAATGCCATTTATCGACATTGATTCGATGCCGGCCCAGGAAGTTGTTCCTGGCTGTCGACTCCGAACGCCTTACGGAGAAAACCTGATGTTGTCCTACCTCGAAATGGATGCGGGGGCGGAGATACCGTTGCATGATCACCCGCACGAACAGGGTGGGATTTTATTAGCGGGGAAACTTGAATTAACGATCGGTGAAGAAACACGAGTGGTTCAGCCGGGAGCGATGTTTTTGATTCCCCCCAATGTGCCTCACCGTGCCGTTGCCATTGATGGGCCTGTTCGAGTGATGGACGTCTTCACTCCGATTCGTGAAGACTATGCGGAGCTGATGGCAAGCGACAATGCTCGGGAAGATGGCGAGTCTGTCGATGATTGAAGGGGTGATCCGTGAGCTGCCTAATGGGCAGTTGAGAGAGACGACTGATTGAGGCGTTGGTGACTGAATCGGTAGGCGGACGAAACCACTCGGGATTTCAGTGGTTCAAGCCCTCTTGGGCGTGGTATCATGGGGTTCCCTGCCTTGTTGAATTCCCCCCCCGATCGCTCCCCTGTTCAAGGGAATGGATGCACGCCCGTGTACCAACGAATTTTGCTGCTCTTAATGCTGTTGGGTTGCCCTGCTTGGTCAGGCTTGTCGCCGCAGGCCCGTGCCGTTGATTATCAAACGGAAATCAAACCCCTGTTGGCGGAGAAATGTTATTCGTGTCACGGCGCCCTTGAGCAGGAGTCCTCGCTGCGGCTGGAGACACGTGAATTGATGATGCGGGGCGGAGATAGTGGTACGGCGATTGTCCCGGGGCATGCTGATCGCAGTCTGATCATCGAGCGAATGACGGCTGATGGATTCGATCGCATGCCGCCGGTCGAGCAGGGCGCGGCGATGACCGCAGGTCAGATCGACTTGATTCGACAGTGGATCGACTCCGGGGCCGAAACGCCGCCCGAGATGATTCCGCCTGCACCCAGCGAGCACTGGGCGTTTCAACCAATCCAACGCCCAACGATCACTGATGGAAATGGAAACGTTCACCCACTCGATGCTTTATTAGAAGTCAAGCGGCGTGAACGCGGAGTTCAAGTTCAGCCTGCGGCTGAGCGAGCGTTGCAGATTCGCCGGTTGTATCTCGATTTGGTTGGTCTGCCACCGACAATCGAGCAGTTGGAGGATGATCGACCTTGGGATGTGATTGTTGATGACCTGCTGCACCGCCCTGAGCACGGCGAGCGTTGGGCACGGCACTGGATGGATATCTGGAGGTACTGTGACTGGTATGGCTTGGGGAAACAATTGCGTTACAGCCAAAAACATCTTTGGCATTGGCGCGATTGGATTGTTGATTCTCTAAACGAGGACAGAGGCTATGATCGGATGGTTCTGGAAATGCTCGCCGGTGACGAAATCGATCCAGCCAACCCGGATGTGGTTGTTGCTACAGGTTATCTCGCTCGTAATTACTACTTGTTTAATCGCACGACTTGGCTAGACAACACGATCGAACATACGACCAAAGCGTTCCTTGGCCTGACGATGAACTGCGCCAAGTGTCATGATCACAAATACGATCCCATTTCTCAGCACGATTACTATCGAATGCGTGCCATTTTTGAGCCCCATCAGGTTCGCCTTGACCCTGTGCCGGGGGTGACAGATTTTGAAACCGACGGTCTGCCACGTGTCTTCGATGATCATGCTGACCTCGCCACTTACCTGCATGTTCGCGGCGATCCAATGAATCCTGACACCGAACGTCCTATCGATCCCGGCGTCCCGCAAATCCTGAGTCGTTTTTCCACACCAATTCAGCCGATCGATTTGCCGTCTGACGCCTTCGCCCCTGGCACTCGAGATCATGTGCGAATCGATCGACTTGTTGAACTGGATGCAGAAATCGCGCGAGCGGAAAAGGCGCTTGCTGAGGCGCAAAAGCGAGAGCAAGAGCAGCAAGATCGGTTCGCCAGCAAGCATGAGGAATCGGAGTCACCGTCCGAGTCACTTTCCAGCTCACCGACGGAACAAGCTGATCAGTTCATCGACGAATTTGAAACGCTTGACCCTGAAGTTTGGACGATCATTGGCGATGGTTGGAAGCTTCAGGAGGGGCGTGTTCACCAGACCGCTGTGACCCGGGAAAAACAGTCGTTGCGTCTGAAACGGGAAATTCCCCAAGATTTTGATCTGACTTGCAAGTACACGACGACTGGCGGCTCGACGTACAAGTCGGTGACGTTTCGCTTTGATGAATCGGAGGATGCGAAATACGCGAACTTTGTCTACACCAGTGCGCACGCTCCTGGACCGAAAGTCCAAGCGGCCTACACTCGCGATGGCCAAAGCGCCTATCCGCCAGCTGGTCGACGTGCTGTCGCGATCGAGATTGGTCGATCCTATCGGTTGAGATTTGCGGTTCGTGGTACGCTCGTCAACGTTTGGTTGGATGATGAATTCATGGTGGCGCATCAATTTCCCGATCGCCGACCGGGGGCGTTGAGTTTGTCTGGTTTT
>JARGNK010000252.1 GCA_029213145.1 Rubripirellula sp.
GTTTCGATGGGGAACTATGATTACGTTCCTGATGTGATCCGCGATCTAGGCGGCGAAATTGTCTTCCATGGTTTACCGATTCGCCCTGGTAAACCAGTCCTCGGCGCGGCGACAAAAGACGGAAAACTGATCCTGGGACTGCCTGGGAATCCTGTCAGCGCAACAATCGGATGTCGCCGTCTGGCATTGCCACTACTCGCAAAAATCAGTGGGCAGACTCATTGGAACCCACCTTGCCCCATCGTTGGCTTGAAAAACCCTGGTGACAAAACTATCCCACTGCACTGGCTGAAATTGGTTCGCCTGAGTGATACCGGTCTTGCCGAAGTTGTGATTAGCCAAGGATCGGGTGACTTGGTTTCACTGGGACAAAGCAGTGGCTTCGTCGAAGTGACAAGCGGCCATACTGGCGAAGGCCCCTGGCCCTATTACAGCTGGGAAATTTAAAAACGGCTGATCCAGGGATCTGAATTACAACTCAACCGACGATCATTTTTTGCACTTGTTACGCGGTGCCGTAGTTTCGTTGTGAACTCCACGGGTGGCCGGTTTTGGGGATGATCTCCACGTCGATCAGTTCCCGGCTGTCGTCGTCGAAGCAGCAGATCATTTTGTCGATCAACTGGCGGACGACTTCCCCCTTGCGGCGATTCTCGTTGCCCTGCACGGTTTCCAAGGCCGACTCGTAGGCGGCGGCCAGTCGTTTCGATTCTTCCAAAACTTCGTGATACTGTTCAACCAGTGGATCCAACTGGCCTTTCAGCTTTTTGATTTCGACTTCGACCATGCCCATTTCGGCGTCGGCCCGTTCTCTTGCCATCTCAGTCTTGAGCGACTTGTATCGCTCGAAAAGGCGGTCGAACTCGGCTTCCTTGTCGGCCAGTTTCTCTTGCAGCATCTTGGCGTTGCTGGCGTAGGCTTCGTTGTAGATTTCTTCCAGCGTGATTTCGCCATACACATCCATCGTGTCTTGGTCGATGATGACTTCGCTATCGTCGATGTAGTGGATGCCTTGGGCCAGATTGGCCGTGATGAAGTCGGTCATCTTCATGTAGACGTGGTGCAGTTCGCACTCCTTCATCCAACTTTCGGTGAACAGAGCATCAACCAGCGATGAGTTCTGATCGGCGGCCACCAACACGTTCAACCGATGGCCGACTTCCTCGAAGTAGCATTCCAAGATCGGCTCGATTTCGGCGTTCGGAACCCGAAAGCATTGACAGCCGGTTTCGTTCTTCTTGCCGTTCACCTTGTAGGTTTTGCAGATATACCCTTCACAGGCTTTGTCGCCCGACATTCTTTCGCCGCACTTGTGGCAGTAAAGCAAGCCCGACAACCAGTGAGCCTCGCCCCGGTTGGTCTTCCGGTGAATCTCCCGGTCGTTCATCTTGGCTTGGACCTTCTCCCAGACTTCAACGGGAACAATGGGATCGAAGACAGGTTCATCGGGTTGCACCCAATCATCAGGTTCCCGCTGGCGACCGTTGATGCTGTCGCCATTTTTCTTGCGGGGAGCGGTGCGGTATTCGCCCTCGACGAACTCGCTGAACCGGCTGTTGGATCGTTTGTTGTAAGCCGGCAGGCCGATGTAAACGGGATTGAGCAGCAACTTGCTGACGAACCCGCTCGACCACGCCCCGGCCCGAACGGGATCGACCTTCATCCCTTTCAATCGTTCAGCGATCTTGTTGAAGCTGATCGTTTCGGTCGCATACCACTCGAAGATTTTCCGCACCGCTTCCAAGCGTTCTGTGCGCATCGACGGAGCCAAATAGAACTTGTCGGTGGGGTCTTTGGCCGGGAAATTTCCTTTGCCGTCGAAGCGTTCTTCTTTCCCATCGGGCCAGATTTTCAAGCGGTGGCTCCATCCTTCAATGACCACTCGCCACTTGATCTTCTTGCCGCTCATGCAGACGACATCCAGACCGTAGGGAACCGGGCCGCCCGTCCATTCACCGGCCTTGGCCTGCACGATCTTCTTGGACAAATCCCGGTCGGCTTTCACCTTCTGCTCTCGTCGGGACGCCAGTGAATTGACCGTCGTGGTCAGCACGGTAGCGTCGTCTTCATCGGAGAGACAACGGTTCTCGATGATCGACCACAAGCGGCAGCCGCCCTTGCGGAGCGTCGAAAGAAACTCGCCCCACTCATGCGGCCCACTGGTTCCGAAGCGGTCCTGCGACTCGACCACGATCCAGTCGAGCATTTCGTTCCGCACCATATCGAGCAGCAGTTGGAACTGCTCACGCTTGTCGGCTTTGTCTCTAGACCCAACGTCCTCGAACATGGGTGCGATTTGCAGTTTGTGCTGCGTCTCGAATCGGCTGAATGATTTCTTCTGCCGGTCGTTGTCCTGCTTGTCGGTCGAGACTCGGATCAATCCGGCGATCCGTCCCGCTGGGAAGTTGTCGTTATGGGGCATCGGTCTGGTTTCATTGTCAATACAAAAAAGAAGCCCCCGTAGCCGATAGGAAGGCTATGGGGGCGGAACTCGCAGGAGGGAAACACTTCGGAATTTCCGAATTAGTTTTTTTGCAACGCCGACTCGGTCTTCAACACGTCGTAGATGGTGGGTCTCGATAGTCCGGTCGCCCTTGCAATGGCCGCCACCTTATCGCCCTTGGCCTTCATCCGATGGATGAGCCGAATCTGTTCGTCGTTGACCTTGATCCGTCGTCCCTTCTCCGATCCACCCCACGTCTTCCCCTTGGCACGGGCTGCCGCCTGACCGGCCAGAATCCGCTCCGCACGGACTTCGGTTTCGTAGGCGGCCACGCTCGCCAGCACATTCGCCATGAGCCGACCAGCCGCCGTGGACAGGTCCAGCCCATCACGCAGGCTGACCAATCGCACATTCAATTCCGTCAGTTCATCGAACAGGGCGGTCAGTCCCTTGGCGGTTCGCCCCAGCCGATCCAGCCGCCACACGGCCACCTGCTGAACCTCGCCGACCCGAACATGCCGCAGCAGTCGGGTGAAGGCGGGCCGCTCCATCGTCTTGCCGGTAAAGCGATCCCGATACCAGCGAATGTCCCCTTCCTGCTGGGCCGCCCATCGCCGCAATTCCGGCTCTTGGCTGGCGACGTCCTGCGACTTGCTCGACACCCGCAGATAGATGGCGATAGTCTGGCTCATTGGTGGCCTCGGTACTGATTCCCCCTGATTCTCTGAACGAGAGTGAGAAGACAGCGAATGACGCCGATTGTGTCAATAGTGTATTACACACGACACTTGACGTTTTTTATGTCGGCACCGAAGCCGAGAACGAGCGTATTCTGGCGTTTCTGAATGCAAGTATCGACACTTTACACTTTCCGGCCTGCTGGAGCGGTTTGGCGAGGCGGGAAAATTATTCGGGTTTTCCGATTTTGCTTATTGCCCCCCCCTTCGCAGAGTATCTTAGTGGTCCAGTAGTGAACGCCATCGCTGCCGGATTCGGAGCGGGCCAGATTTCTAGACCTACAACAACGGAGAAGCGAGATGGTGCGGGCGATTCAATTGGCGGTGGCGTGCGTGGCGGTGCTGGTCGCTTCGGCGGGGCAGGTGCAGGCGGGAATCATTTTTTCCTCCATTGGAGGTTCTCCTGAATCTGGTCAGAATTATACATACGGGTTTGACTTCACGCCTGTGCAAGATATTACGGTTGATTCGCTTGGATTTTACGATTTCGGCCAAGACGGGTTAAACGCATCGCATCGTGTTGGCATCTGGACTACTAGCGGTGTTCTTCTGACAAGCACGACAGTGACGACCGCCAACAGCACATTGTCTGGGCCGGTATTTAACGGTGGACAATTTCGGTTTACCCCGATTGCCGGATTGGACCTTGACGTCGGGACGACCTATCGATTCGGGGCTGCAATTGAGGGTGCATATGATACTTGGTTTTTCGGGGGGACTAATATCTCTGAGTCGCCATCATTAGCTTTGGTTTCTACCAGTGGATTCTACGCCAGCGGGGATTTTGTGTTTCCGAGCAGTACAGTCGGCAACACGTATGCCGTAGGCTCGTTCACAGCTGTCCCGACAACAGCCGCCGTCCCCGAACCCTCCTCCCTCGCCCTGTTCGGCATCGGTGCGTGTGTCGCTGGCCTCGGTGCCGCTCGTCGCCGCCGACGTGAAAATCGGCAGCAGGCCACGGTCTAAATTGACAGAAACATCAGGCAATCAATGCGGGCGACCATCATGGTCGTCCGTTTTTCGTTGGTGCGATCGAGAACTTCGGCAGCACCGGACGGACCTGTGGCTTGGCCGGCTTCACGGCCTGCATGAGTGGCTTGCGTTGGGCTGGTTTCTTCGGTTTGGGCTGCGGCAACTTCGACAGACCTTCCACGGCCTTGTCGTCGTTGAGCCACAACCCTTCCCGAATCGCCAGCCAGTCTTGAAACGTCATCATCTTCATGCCGTATTTACGCCGGTCGGTCACAAAAACGAACTAGGCCAGCCCCCTCGAAACATGCCAACACCATGCCTACAACAGCATCTAAATGGTTGCGAGTGCTGGCGTTGGTGGGGGGCCGGTTTCGGGGCGGTCCACGGGGGAAAATCGGCTCAAACACCGGGCTAATAACGCGCAGGGCCGACGCCATCACGCTCTGGCGGTGGTGACGTGCGAGCGGCCACGATGACGTCGGCTCCCGTTGTTCGTCTGTTTGTGGTTCGTCCGTCTGTTGGTCTTCATCCTGCCGGCCTTCCGCATCGGCGGCCAACTGTTCTTCGCTGGGCTGCCACCTTCGCCGCTGGGACGGCTCAGGCGGCTTCCACTCCTCGATGTATCTTTCGCCAAACCATTCCAGCCGACATTCCTTCCACAACTCTCCTTTGGTCTTCACGAAGTAACCGCCAAACTGCCCCGACAGGTTCAGCCCCAACCCCTTCTTGAACAGCAGAACTTCCCGTTCCCCGTCCTGCACGTCGGCCATGTCTTTGACCGTGTAGCGAGTGATGGCGGCCACCGACCGGATGTTCTCACAATGGGCCAGTGCCGCCGTGGTTCCGCTGGCCTTCTGCACGATCTTCCCCAACACGTCTGCCGGGTCATCCATGCTGGTCCTGATGAGCAGATGCAGATGGATCAGGTTGTTTCGTTCGATCTCCCGCACGAAGTAAACTGCCAGTTCCACCGCCCTTGTCTTGGCGAAGTAGCCTGCTTGCCGTCGTAGTTTTTCATGGAAGTCCCGAAACTCTGGGATCGTGCGAACCTCGCTGAACTTGACCACCGCTTCATGGGTCGGCTGGGCATACCGATGGTTCATGTTCAGAATCCCGCACTCCCTCACGGCCCAATTCTGCCGAGACTCAATGGAAGCAGATGGGGTCCGGTTCTTGTGGTTCCCCCAAGGAAGCTCCCATCGTTGCCGGGGATGGGCTTGGTAATAACAGGAAACCCGTGGTTCTTCATCGTGCCATTGTTCAAATTGTTCGTTAGTAACCGCCTGACAGACCATCTCCACCGCTCACACACGTCCTTTCCTCTCGCCGCCGTGCTTACAAGAGTGTCGTGAGCCAGATTTTTTCGATGAGTCTGGGGAAAAATTCTTTTGAGAAGATGGTTTTCGTCGTGATGTGTGTTTCTTTGTAGGCCCACTTCCACGCCTACGCCGGCCATCAGGCTTGCTCCCACGGCGAAGGGTCAGGCAGAGAAGTTCATAAAGAACCTTCGCCGTGGAGTAGGCTTGCTGGAATCTTGACGCCCCGTTTGCGAGCAAGGTGAATTACAAAACTCGCTTTCATGGCAGCGATTGAGGAACTCAGGTTTTAACCTACTCAGAAACGAACCTACCATCAGAACGAATTTACCGAGAAGGCAGTGGACCAACACCACTGACACGCGGCCAGCAAAGCTTTCACGCAAAATCAAGAATAACAGCTGAATTCACCGAGGACGCACGGTGGACAGTAATGTGGAGAAAACCACCGCCGCGTTCCTCGTTGAAATTCTTGGTTCTGACTTCCGGTCTAATTCGTACTTGTACTCGTACTCAGCATCGCGGTACTCGTACGCAATTCAGCACCGATGTGAGCGAACCGTTTGCAGTCAACGATTATCTCTGCGACGTTTCGGCTTGCTTGCTGTCGCGCGGACTCGAGCAGGAATACCAGTACCGGCCTGAGCACGAGTACGATTGGGATCAAAGAATCGAAGGCCAGAACGACCTGCGTAAAGACGCCCCTCGAATTTTCTTTGGACGGCAAATGATCGCCTGTCCAAACTAACTTCGCTAAGCCAGGATTTCGGAAGCGACCGTTCCGTGAACATCCGTCAAGCGAAAGTCACGACCAGCATATCGGTAAGTCAAACGCTCATGATCTAGGCCGAGCAAATGTAAGATGGTGGCATGCCAATCATGAATGTGGCATTTCTTCTCGACCGATTCATAGCCGTGCTCATCCGTTGCCCCGTAGCTGTAACCACCTTTGACCCCGCCGCCCGCCATCCACGTGGTGTAACCGCGATTGTTATGGTTTCGGCCATCGCCGTTCTGTGCGGCAGGTGTACGCCCGAACTCTCCGCCCCAGATCACCAACGTATCTTTCAATAGATCACGCTGTTTCAAGTCTTGCAGCAATCCGGCAATCGGTTGATCACATGCCGTGGCTCGAGCCTCATGATCATTTGCCAAATTCGCGTGCTGATCCCAATTGCCGTGTGTGATTTCGACAAAACGCACCCCAGCTTCGACAAAACGACGGGCCAGTAGGCATTGTTTCCCAAAACTCTGAGCAGGCCCTTGATCCGCGCCGTAGATCGCCAAAGTCGATTCACTTTCACCGCTGAGGTCCATCAATTCTGGCATCGCATCCTGCATTCGAAATGCCAGCTCATATGATTCGATCACACCTTCCACTCCTGGCTGATATTTGTCGCGCCGAAGTTTCTCACGATTCAACGATTGAATCAGATCCAGTTGGCTTCGCTGCTGGCTTTCAGAAAGCCGTGCGTTGGCAATATCAGGCACGGATTCCCCAGTACCACCGCCTTGAAACCTTGCTCCCGCTCGCATCCCTGAACGTCCAACCTTGGTTCCCCCGTAAATCGCAGGCAGGAACGAACTGCCAAAGTTACGAGAGCTTCCCGCGGGCGGACTCAAAGAGATGAATCCAGGCAAGCTTTCATTCTCAGTTCCAAGACCATACAAGGCCCAGGCGCCAAGCGATGGACGAATAAACTGCGCCGTGCCCGTATGCATTTGCGTCATCGCACCCGGGTGAACGGGTTGATCGCATTGCATTGAGCGGATCAAGCAAAGGTCGTCAGCATGCCTCGCCACTTCAGGAAACAACTCAGATATCCAGAGTCCGCTTTCACCCCGTTGGCGAAACTCCCAAGGTGATTTCAATAGTGATCCGCCGTATTTTCCCTGCTTGCCATGGTCCTTTACCAATTGCGGCTTGTAGTCAAACGTGTCTACGTGGGATGGACCACCCTGCATGCAAAGAAAGATCACGCGTTTCGCTCGAGCAGGAAAATGCGGAACCCTTGGCATCAATGGGTTCCCTGATCTTGCCTCCGGGTCAACCGCGCGTGCAGATTGGGAGAGCGTGCTACTCAACCCAGCGAACGCCAGGTAACCAAAACCTGCAGATAAGGACTGCAAAAGGTCACGTCGAGAATGCATCAGCTGTTTACCTCAGATAGAACTAATCGATGTACCGAAATTCGGCCGAAGCGAACAAACTCTGGCAGAGTGCGGACAACGTCTGCTGACCACTAATGCCCTGAGACTGAAATTTCTTAATGAAGTCGATCGCTGCGGATCGCTCTCCAAGGGTCGGCTTTCGCCCGTAAGTCAACTCGAACGCCGCTTCGATACGTTCACCATTCGCTGAGTACTCGCGAATCAAGCGACGAGCGAATGCGTCACTTGAATCGATGACAAATCGATTGTTCATCATGTACAGCGCTTGATTGGCAGTATTGGATGATTCTCGCGTTCCGGTCACAGCACTCGTATCAGCCAAGTCGAAAACAGCTAACGAACGCGGCTCTTGATCGCGAACCATCGGCAGATAAACACTGCGGAACTTCGCGTCTTCCATGTTCAATTGATTTGAGTATTGATTGGAAATCCGCTGCATTGTTTCTGTCATCCTCGCCTGCGCAGTGCTACGATCAAATCCAGCAACTTGCCCTGCTCTCCCC
>JARGNK010000253.1 GCA_029213145.1 Rubripirellula sp.
ACTGCTGCCCGCGTCGGGCGCTGATCCCCAGCACCCGGCCAATCTCGCGAGCAGCCTCCCGTTCTCCACGCTTTCCTTTATTGCGCGATCGTCTTCCCATCCCTGGGCTCCTTTCCCGCATCAGCGTTACGCCGTTCGGTTCCATGGCGGCGCGTGCGTACCAGATTGAACCCCGACACCGGCAGCCTCTTTCCTCGCATAGCCGCGGATTTCGTTCGACATTTCGTCGCTGTCGCTTCGTTTACGGCAGCGAACCGAGATCACCATGGGCAGGTTGTGCAGCTCCATTGAATCCTTGGGCTGCATTACTCCCACGGCGCGGCAGATCGACGACAGTTCCGCCCTGGCGATCGAAACCGCCTGGGCATTCGGATTGTCGAGATTGAGCCGAGCCCACAGCAAACGACTCTTGTAATCTCCTTCGAGTATTTCGAATGTCAGTTGCAAGTAGTGCCCGGTACCGGCTTTGGTCGGTTTATTCTCCGACTCAATCACCATGGCGATGTATTTGCCGCTTGGCACCGGTTCGATCGGCGTGGTCGGCTCCACGGCGGTGGCATCAAATCCTTGAAGACTAGTCATTGGCGAGTTCTCCTTCGCTCGAGTCACGGTTGGTAAAGTGGTCGGAATAAGCCTTCCAGGAGAGTGGCAACTCCTCTGGCAGGTTTTGCAGTCGGTTCTTGGCCATGTGGGCCGGTCGCTCGGTGGTGCGCAGGACACGCTCACCGGTGCCGACACCCTTGGCTTTCTTGCGATTGAAACCCTCCTCACTCGTCTTGGTGTAGACCTTGTAGGTGGCGAAGAAGACTTCGTCACACCACTCCTGAACGATCTGGGACGCAAGACGATGTAGCCTCGGCACGTAGCGGTCGTAAGTGTCGGTCTCCGGGTTCTCGAAACGCTCGATGCGTGCATGAGCGAGCAGAACGATCGTCATGCCACGCTCCAGACGCAATGCATCGAGCCCGGCAAGCAGCTGTCGCCACTGGGTCAGCGCGAACGAGTAACCCTTGGCGTAACCAATGTCCTCGATCGAATCGACTTGCCGTTCCCGGCAGACATCAGCCCAGATCAGCCGCTCGAGCCAATCGACACTGTCGATCACCACGGTGGCGAAATCATGGTCTGAAGAGTACAGCTCCTCGATCGCAGTCATGACGTCTCGATAACTACTGGCAAGGGGAAACCTCGCACAGTCGATCTCACCAAGACCGTCTTCGGTCTGAATGAACACCGCTCGGTCGGCCTGCGACCCGAAAGTCGATTTTCCAATGCCGTGAGTGCCGTATAGCAACACACGTCGTGGCCGGTTTTGCCGGCCGGTTGTCACTTTCTGTAGTAATTGCATCCTGCTGTCCATCTCCTTGGGTTAGATAGTCTCAATGGGTTCCATGTCGAATTCGCACGATGGGTCGACCTCCAGCAGGTAATGACCCTCATCGGCGCGAATCACGACGCGCAGATTCGGCTCCAAGTGCTTTCGCAGCTCGGTGCACGATTCGTTGAAGCGGCGTGCGGCCGCGTTGTACTCGCGCTGGGCACGCAAGTAGCTCTTGAAGGCGAGCGAGACATTGACCCGCTGGTCGATGTCGAGACGCCGAGTGGAGTCGCACTCACACGCTGGGCTGGTGATGGGAGCAATCATGGGATTTTCCTCTTTCTGTTAGGGGTTTAAAACGGTTCAAATGAATCACACGTAATCGAATTGCCGAATCTGCTCGTAGCCGGTTGGCCAGTGGTCGTTGGCTTGGCAACGTTTCAAGCGGGCGATGGCTTCCTCGTTCTCCCGCTGGCACTGACCGAGGACATCCTGGCGAACTTGCCACACACCGCAGCGATACGGCTCTTTTTTTTCAACGGCGATGATGTGGACCGGAACCAGCATCTGGGCGAATTGCGAGACGACGGCGCGGTAGAACGCCATTTGATGCATGTAGCCGAACCGTCGAGCGTCGGACTCGAACCAGGTCAAGTCGTTACACGTTTTCAAATCGACGATGCCGTTTTGGGGACTGAACCAGTCCAACCGAATCTGACAAGGCATGCCCGAGTAGTCCGCTCGCAGAACACCTTCGGCCACACCGTCATCGAGCAATCGCTCGGCGATCGGATGCAGCAACACCGCATGACTGAGTTGTTCGACCAGCGATGCCTGGGCGTCAGTTAACACCGGTTTCCCCTGCGAGTCGGCCCAAACCTGAAACGCTTTGGTGTTCGCGCCGTACGTTTGCCCGGTCTTCGGGTTGACTGGTCCGCCCACGGCGAACTGCCGCTCGTAAGCCGCGCGCCCTTCCAGAATCAATGCATGAGCAGCTTGTCCGAGCAAGTACGCAGGACGATCAATCTCGTCGACTTCGCCGGCGACCGTGCGACGATAGAGGAGCGGACTTTCACGGAAACGAGCCAGTAAGTGGCTACTGAGATTCCTTCCCGACTGGGCATGATACTCGGCCGCAGGTTCCTGGATGAGTGAATCGACGACTTGTGTGAGTGGTGACGACATGATGATTGAGTTCTCCAAACGAAGCGGGATTGGTTGTGAAATTTCTATATTCCGAGATAGTCGTGCAGGTCACACGACTCGAAATGCTCCCGTATCAGCGAGATATGGCTACGAATTTTTCCTCGCCCCATGCCGAGTTGCTGTTCGATCTCCGCCGAGCTGTAGTGCATCAGCAATCGCGCGACCTCACGGGTCTCGTTGCTTAGCTTTTCGAGGACGGCTTCGATGTCATGTAACAACTCAACCTGCTCAGAGTCCCCACGACGCTGACCGGCACGGGGTCGCCCATGTTTCTCGACATCGAACATGTCGACCCACTGAACCGGACCGTCACCGGTTTCGATGATTTGATTTAGCGATCCCGCCTCACATTCAGGCGATCGCCGTTTTGCGTCGCGATTGCGGGCCAATTCGGCGATGCGATTGCGGACGACGGTGGTAATGAACGACTCGATCGCTCCCTCGCTTCGCCGGTATTTCAGGCACGCGAGATAGACCGAAATCCTTAACTCCTGAGTAATGTCTTCGTCGTCGGTGTCGCTAAAGCCGCGGTGACGGGTCAGCTGGCTGGCTTTCCGACGAATCAGTGAACCAGTGAACGGCAATTCCAAAACCTGTCTTGCCAGCTCAGTGGGATCCGCTGACAGCGTTTCGGTCGCGCTTTGGCGAGTACGTTTTGGTTTGGTGAGGGTTGCTTGCGAACTCATTTCTTGACTGCACTTCCTTGGGATTCGGGAGAGGCCGAAGGTTGGAAGCGGGACCGTCGTGAGTGACGCGGAGAAACAAGCGTGCGAAGTGACAATTGGCACTGAAAATTGGCGAAGTGGGACCATTGTGCAGTTCAGCTCGCCTGTTCTCGGGAGCGTCACCCACAACGGCGTCCACTTGGTGGTCGGCCGACTGTCTGGTGATCAAAATCGTGTGGGTTAGAGGGTGGTTGGTTGGTCGAATGGGCTGGTCGGCGAAATCAGTCGATTTCGCTTTCGATGCTGACTTCTTCGGGAAGCCCATTACGAACGTCAATGCGATCGATCGTGCCGTAACGCATTTCCCTGATCACATGAAGCAGCAGCCGATGTTTATCCTTTAATGCGAAACCAGACGAGTTTGGTTTTGGTCTCACGGATTTTTCGTTCAATTTTAGGCTGCGCCGCATCTTTGGCGGTGGATTGAACGATGGCTTGCCATCGGTAACAAGCAGTCCAAACAGACTGCCGAATCGAATCTGTTGACATACTGACAATAAACGAAGTTCAGATTCGCAGAGTTCCTGCGTCGATCGGGGTGTGGTCTGTTCCAAATGCGTATCTTTCATGGCGAGTCGGAGCCTCAGTACAAACGAACAAATAATTATCTAACATGGTTTCCAAAAAAACAGCTGAATTAACGCACGAGCAGCCCGAGCTCTTCGCCGCGAATGCGCATCGTCTGCGGTGAAACACCAAACTCGGACGCTAGCGCCGAGACGGCACCCTCAAACATCAGGTTTTCCGTGGCATCCTCACCCTTGGGCTGGTATTGCCGACGAATGACCTCTTCACGAATGAGCTGCACGCGATCGGGCAATAAATCTTCACGCTGCAGTGGTCGCGAACCGAAGCGTTGTCGCCATGCACTGCGCAGTAAATCCGTCGGTATCATCAACGCTCCAGCGAAACGATTGGCTTCATGTTCACGAACGATTTCTCGGGCCGGGTCACGACAAGACCAGTGCATCGCAACGCCAAGTTCGTTCCGGTGCAGACACCAATGCCCGATTTCGTGAGCAAGGGTGAAACGCAAACGTGAATGCAATTGGGGTGACTCATTGGGGTGCAGGCTTTCGTCGACCAGGATCTTACGATACGGCACGCATAAAAACGCGAGTGATTCGACCGTCGGCAGAATGCTTCGCATGTCGACCCAGGCTGCGCGCAATCGCAAATCGCTCATCAGCCATTCCAGCGGGAAGGGAACGACCGGGGTGGCCAGACGTCGGGTGAATGTCTCCTTGAAAAACTTTTCGGCTGCATGATCAATCTGTTTGGCATGGGGTTGAGCGAGCGTTTGTGTCATGGTCAGGATTCGTTTTGCAGTTGCAGAGCGGTGGCTTGGCGGGCGAATTCAGCGATCTGGGTTTCGGTCAAACGTGCGGCGCTGCGCAGGAAGGTGACCATCGATGCTGGATGGGTCCGGATCACTTCGCACAGGTCCTCGGGTAGTCGGCCCGCGAGTGTCAAAAACTCGTCGACGTCCTGGCCAAGGATCGTTGCCATTTTCTCCACCACGTTGGCTTTGGGCGGCTTGCAGTACTCTTGTTCGATTTGGGAGACATATGTGGGTGTGACGCCCAGTCGCTTGGCGAAGTCTCGCAAGGTGATGTCGTGTGCAAGTCGTAGTTCTCGCAGTTGGCATCCAAACGTGGTCGCATTCATTGGTTTCGTCCGTGGTTGGGTGGTTGGTTTCGGAGCGACCGCATCTCACTTCCTTGGCTGGCCGTGATGGCGGCAGATTGGAAGCGAATCGAAGCGATCATCCTCTTTGGATTCACGATGCTTTTTCGCTGAGAAGTATCCCAGAAAGCGTCGCAATGCCCAGGTTTGTCGGGGAACTCAGACGCTCGGGTGATTCGCAAAGGACGAACACCAGGGCGACATGTATGAAGAATGCGGCGACTCTGACACGTCTGGTCCAAGCACGTGAAATGGCTTCGCTTTTCCATCGTTTCCTGTCCGCCTCATTTTCCATCCAACGAGAGTCACTCCCGACGGTGGTTATTGAATGCGAAGGCAGCGACACGTCTGGTCACCGTTGCCAGCAAAAGTTTTGGAAGTGTCGATTACCTTCTTCTGCGACAGATCGGTTGCCAACTTTTTTTAACGATTCGCAACCAAACCGCCTCCGTTTGGAGTTCTTAATAAAGAGGAAAACAGAGTTAACCCACATGGAGGCTTATGCTCAATGCAATCGTATGCAGCAGATGGCTGTTATCACAATGAACAGGGGTCATGAGCAAAGCATCACGCAAAAAGTCAAGCCAAGCGTCGCAGGCGAGACGCGATTTGGTCAGCCTGCTGGCAGAATCCGTTATTCGGCAACGGCGGTATTGCTGTTCTGAGAATGTCGAAAAATCGTCTGGCATTCGCGGTCTCGGCCTTGAGCCGCTTCCAAACACACGGCTCTCTGTGTCTGGGGTTTGCGAATCCGCAAACCATCCCTGCGTCGAAAACACCCACATCGGAGATTGCATATGAACATACGCCTCAAAGCAGAGATTGCCCTGCTAGAGACAATGAAGGTCAATCAGCTAACTCAGAAGTTTGAAGCGATTTTTGGCGAACCGACAAGAAGCCGCCACAAACGCTACCTTATCCGCAGGATCGCATGGCGATTGCAAGCGAACGCGGAGGGCGGGCTATCTCAGCGAGCGAGACAGCGAGCAACGGAGCTGGCCAACGATGCAGACATTCGTGTGACAGCGCCCCGGTGTAACTCGATGGATGATCGACTTGCCATTGGGATGAGCGATACAAATGTGAACCGCGACTCTCGCCTTCCCTGTCCCGGTAGTTGGATTGAGCGCGACTATAAAGGGAAAATGATTCGCGTCTTGGTCGATGAGGAGGGCTTCGAATACGACGGACGCCGATTTCGGTCGCTCTCTGCTATTGCAAAGTTGATCACCGGCTCTCACGTGAACGGCTTCATGTTCTTCCGCCTGGGGAGGAAATCATGAATCGTATCAAGAAACCCAACAGCCAGGAAATTCGCTGCGCCATCTACACACGTAAATCGTGCGAAGAGGGATTGGATCAAGAGTTTAATTCGCTCCATGCACAGCGTGAATCAGCGGAGGCGTTTATCGCAAGCCAGCAGCACGAGGGCTGGCACTGCCTGCCGGAGCTTTACGACGACGGTGGTTTTTCAGGCGGCGACATGGAACGCCCCGCGCTCTCCCGGCTTCTTGCCGACATTGATGCCGGCAAGGTTGACTGCGTGATCGTCTACAAGGTTGACCGGCTCAGTCGCTCACTTCTTGACTTCTCGAAGATCATGTCCACATTTGATGAACATGGGGTTTCGTTTGTTTCTGTCACGCAACAATTTAACACCACCCATTCAATGGGCCGGCTGACACTGAATATCCTTCTCTCGTTTGCGCAATTTGAACGTGAAATCATCGGTGAACGAATTCGCGACAAACTTGCAGCCCAGCGGCGTCGAGGCAAGTGGACCGGTGGTATTCCAGTCCTCGGATATGACGTCGACCGCTCCGGCGTTAGTCCCAAGCTGGTCATCAACGCGGCAGAAGCAAGACAAGTGCGAAGCATCTTCAAACTCTATCTCCAACTGGGTTCGTTACTCCCAGTGGTGGAGAGCCTCAACAAACGTCAGTGGCTGAACAAATCGTGGACAACCAAAAAGGGGCTTCCCCGCGGGGGACGTCCATTCGACAAGCCCGCTGTTCACTCACTGATAACCAACCCGATTTATGCTGGCAAAACAAAGCATAAGAAAGAGCTCTATGACGGCGAACACGAATCGATCATTGATTCAGATCTCTTTCAGCGTGTGCAAACCCAACTAAAGCAGAATAGCAACGGACGCGGCAACCACCTGGTCAATAAACACGGCGCACTGCTCAAGGGGCTCCTGCACTGCAAAGCATGTGGATGCAAAATGACCCACACGTTCTCGTGCCGTGGTACCAAGCGTTATCGCTACTATAAATGTTGCAAGGCGATCAAGAACGGACAGAAGTCGTGCCCCAGCCGTTCCATACCTGCCAAGCAGATTGAGTCATTGATAGTCGATCAGATTCGAAGTGTAGCAGGAGATGCAAAAATACGAGCTGATGTCGACACGCAAGCAACGATCAATCTTACGCAAGAGATCAATGACTTGGAGACCCAGAGTAGGCAAGTCGAGAAACAGATGAAGCGGGATCATGCGGAATTGGGTCGTCTTAAAAAATCGGATTCACGAAGCGATGTCGCGATGTCCCGAATCGATGCACTTCAAAAACGCATTACACAGGCAGAACAAGATTGCGTTTCAATCCGCGAAGAAATCAGCAAAGCACACTACCTCCATAGTGGAGACTCTCACATCTCCAATGTCGTTCAAGATTTTGACAGCATTTGGGAATCAATGAGCACCCACGAACGATGCCGATTGGTCTCCCTGGTTGTGGAGCGAATCGACTTCGATGCCGCCGATGAAGGTATCTCTGTGACACTCAATCCCGCGGTCTCTGGCATACTTATTGACCAGCAGGGTGTTGCAGTATGAGCAAGTTGAAACTGAAGCTTACACTCCCGCCACTACCTCCCCGCAAGCGTAGTAGCGCGGATGCGATTGAGAAGCAGGTCGACGCATTTCCTGGCCAAGTGCCGCGGATTTCAAAGCTCATGGCGTTAGCAATCCGCATGGATAAATTATTGCGCACCGGAGAAGTTCGGGATCTGGCGGAGCTCGCCAGGCTCGGCCATGTGAGCCAACCCCGAGTGACGCAGATACTCAACCTGACATTGCTTGCTCCGGAAATCCAGGAGGAGTTGCTTCATTTACCTCTTGTGAAAACCGGTAAACCGGGGATTCATGAAAAAATGGTGAGACCAATC
>JARGNK010000254.1:0-3442 GCA_029213145.1 Rubripirellula sp.
TTCACCGCGGAGTTACTGGAACGGTGAATTGAATCATTCAAAGTTAGGACAGCACCTCGACAAAGTTGCGTAGTTCGTCAGCGATTTCGTCGGGATCAGTGACGGTCTGGCGAATCTCAGATTGCACGGCATCACGAAAACTCTTTCGCAAGCGATGGATTGCCACCTTGATAGCGCCGGTGGACATGTCAAGTTCGGAACCAGCGTCGGCTTGGGAGAGATTCTTTGTGTCGCCGACAAGCCAGGGCTTTAGGACGTCGAACAGTTTTCCTTTCCCTGAATCGACACACTCGGACTGCACTGTCTTGAGTCCGCGGTCCATGACTGCGAGGGCCCATTGTCGATCGAACCACGCATCTGAGATGGTTCCGGTCGGATCTTCAATTGCGATTCCGAGCGACGTATCGGTTCCCCCCGTTTCGATCGAGATTGGGGAAGCATCACCTCCACGCTTTTGACGAGACTCGTTGCGTTTTTGTTCGGCGAGGAAGTGTTTCAACGCGCCAAGCAGATACGATCGAAAACGGCCTTTCTCAGGATCCGCTCGGTCGATGCCACCGCCCGCAAGGAGGCGGGTGAAAAACTCCTGGGCGATTTCACGGCTGTCGTCTTCGCTGCGACCCTCTCGCCTCAGGAACCGGAACACGGGTGTCCAATAGGCTTCGCAAAGTTCGCCTAAAGCGGCTTGTGATTCTGGGGCGTTGCTTCGCGCACGCATCACCATGCTCCACCGCGTTGTGTGAAACACTGCGTTGCCTCGAGGGTGAGTTTTTTCCTGTTCAGCGTCGCTCATGAAATCCCTGTGACGTCGAGCGTTCCAGTCAGTCGATTTTGCCCGTGACAATCTTACGCAACGAGGAAAAAGATCAGCATCCCCACTGCGGTGATGGGGATGATTGCGATCCAGCCTAGCACACCCAGCAAGGCAGCACCAAAGCCAGATTTACGACCTGCTGACTGATGAATTGTGCCCATTGCTACCAAGCCGAAAAAGAACCCGAGGATGCCGCTTGCAAGAACGCACAGTAGGCCGATTCCGCCGATGGTCCACATCAACAAATCCCTGAAGTCTTCATGGCTGGACACGAGTGAATTTGCTGCGATCAATACAATCATCACGGCGGCGTTCAGAAAGAGACTGAACGTTGTAAGCATCGCCGATGCATTTGCGAACCTCGCCGTCTGCGGTGCCTCGCCCGGTATTTTGGCGACATTCTTAGCGGCAAGCGTGGCGAGTTTTTGCACGCCTCCCAGTGACTTGATCCCGAAGAAAATCAAAAACAGAACCGACACACCGGTCATTAGTAGGCCCACACCGGGGACCAGCACCAACAAGAAATCGTGCCTGGGAAATTAGGTATCGACTACGAATGCTGATGACACGGTCGCGATTCCCAGCAATAGACTGGCCGCCGCTGAGATTGCCGTTAGCTTCACAGCCCTGGATGTTTTGGGCGTCGATTTGGGTGGCTTTCTGGCAGTGGAATCGCCATCGCTACCGCGGCCCTTTGATTCCCCGTTGCTAGATTGAGTGATCGCATCGACTTCTGTTTTGACCTCGCCAACGGTTTGATAACGCTGCTCGCGTTTTCGCTCCAAAGCCCTCAATACCACTTCGTCGACACGCGGGTCGAGAGACGAATTGTCGGAAGGTAAAGCGAACCGCCCGATGGGCAATTCACCGGTGAGCAGTTCGTAAAACACAACACCGAGCGAATAAATGTCCGCTCGCTGATCGACATCAAGAGGAGTTTCCAGTTGTTCCGGCGCCATGTAGTGCAGCGTTCCCATGACAGCTCCTTGCTGGGTCAAGGTGGCACTGTCTGATGCGTTTCTGCCGATCAACTTGGCAATGCCAAAGTCCGCAATCTTCACGCGGCCGCGTGAATCAAGCAAAACGTTTTCGGGCTTGATGTCGCGGTGCAAGATTCCTTCATCATGGGCAAATTTGAGTGCAGCACAAAGATCTTGAACCAACGCCAGACAGTCGCCTGGAGCAAATTTTGCAGCCTGCATCGCCTCGCGGAGATTCACTCCGTCGACGTATTCCATCAACAGGTACAAAAAAGGTCCTCGATTTCCGAAATCGAACACACTGACGATATGGGGATGGCTGAGGCGTGCAAGAATTTGTCCCTCGCGATTAAAACGTTGGGCAAAAGCGGGATCGTCCATCAGGTCAGCGGAAAGGATCTTCAACGCAACAAAACGATCAAGTTTGGGTTGGCGAGCTTTGTAGACTGCCCCCATTCCTCCCGCTCCGATCAATTCGAGTACTTCGAATTCAGGGAATTGGGCGGCGACCTCATCGACCGTCGGCGCTGTGGTTCGCCCACGCGATTGAGGTATCGCTTCGGTTGCCTTGGCAGCTGCCCCCAAGACGCACTTGGGGCAAAGACCTTGTGGGGCGTCTGCTGCAATCTCCACGCCGCATTTCGGACAGGATGAACTCGTTGAATCGTTCACGATATTGAAGCGTACCTTTGCGAGGACCGATGATTTAAGGTCGTATCTGGTTGTCCCGCATCACCAAGTTATCGCCAGCGATTGCAGCCTCTCCGAGCGACGGCGTTATTCTATCGTGACTGCTAGGGTGATTTCGGTTTATCCGGTTTGGGGGATTTTTATTTGCGGTTACCAGCCGAATGGAACCCAATAAAGGTTGTCACCGATCTCCAAGAATCGAAGCTCGCCAAATTCGGGGCGATCCTCATCTGGTATCCGGATTTTTATCTTGATGGTATGGAGTTTCGCTCCCGCTTTCTTGTCGGTCGCGATGCTTACAGGGACTAAGTCCTTGGCGGTGACCAGTTCAGAGTATTGGAGATCGTTGAATGCTTTTTGGAGCACAGGTGCGGCCCTGAAATTACGCTTGAAGAATCTGTCCACATCCTGGATTTCTTGCTTCATTTTCGGTGGAAAAGATTCGGGGGAATTGGTCAGCTTGAAGTTCTTCACGCCACCGTCAGCGATCTTTTTAAAGATGCCATTGACGTCTTTGTTTTCAATCAGCACGAGGCATTCTCGAAGCAGCACAATGCAGCGAGTTCTCGTATCCAGGGGCTGATATACCTCCTCTGCGATGACGGAAGGCGAGAGCAAGATTAGCGTGGCGATGGCTGTGAAGGTCTGGGGCAGTTTCATTGGATTGGCTCCCGTTTGGTGGCGCGGCGGTCAGTCTTACCTATTCCTGAGCCGTTTGCTTTCCGAGGTTACAGCCAAGCTCAAATAATTCAGGAAATTTGAGCGGACTTCCCTTAGACGCTTTTTCGCATAACGAAACGGAGGACAAGTTCGTCGCGGAATCCCCCCCCATAGATTGAGACTGAGGGCTCAGGATACGAGTCGAGTGAATATTCAGCCAAGCCGATCGTCTTTTGGGGCTTCGGCCGCTGAAGTGACATTCGCTGCTAAATCATCTCGGACGCCCACATCCAAACCC
>JARGNK010000254.1:3542-8101 GCA_029213145.1 Rubripirellula sp.
GATTTGAGGCCCAGTGGTACGTGTGCCAAAAAAACAGGCTCGCCAGAATGGACTGGCGAACCTGAGTGCGATTCAGCTGGGTTCTGGGCTCAACGTCAGTGAGTGAACGCCTTCCCGTTTCGGATCTGTCCTCGCGTTGAGTCCCGCTTGGACAATTCTGTCTACACGCGTGGGGCAGATTGAGGGCCGTATCTGCCGATGCTGCTTTCAATCTTCGGCTGAAGTAGATGGCTCATCGTTGCTAACGCTTTCGATTGTTAGCGTCCACTTTTATTTGATGAGTTCTGATGTCATGTCGTTGTTGGGGTACGGCAATGCATTCACCGGCCAGCTCATCGACTTGTTTGATTGGAAAATTCGATTCAAGTCGATTTGGACAAAATTGGTGCGGTGCGCATAATCTGCAATTCGCAACTGATTGTGCGTAAGGTCCTTGATCACGACCCATTGGGTGTAATCAATGATGGTTTCTTTGCCGTCGAAACTTTTGGCAACACCATGTGGAATATCGACATTATTTAAAAGGTGCGCCATCAGTTGCGTACCATCCGAACTTCCCTTGGGAGTCGTGGAAAACTGATTTAGGTAGGTTGCTCTTACGAATCGCGAAGGCGGGGTGTAATCTGCTGGCAAACCTATTAAGCCGCCACCTTGACCGATTTGGGTGACATTCGTGCCGTTGACCATGACTGACGTCGTGCCTTTGTCGGATAACGAAAGATAGTTTCTCACATTCAGTAAGTGCCAGTCATAGGTTGGTGAATTTGTTAGCACATTCGCCTGATTGTTGTGAATTACCATTTCGCCTTTTACGAATTCGATCACAATGCTTTCGCCGCTGCGGTCGGTAAATACAAAGTGAAGCCATGGTTGCGCCGGTAGTCCTTTGGCTTCACTTGGGTCGTACCAAACTTTGTATTTGGGGATTCCGGTACGCAACTCTTTTACAGAGCCGAACATCCCCAAGGTTAGGCGACCAAAGTTGAGGATCGAGACATGATTTTTGTCTTGCGCGGTTACCGTTTGGAACTCAGTAAAGCCTGGCAAAAAATTGCCGCTCATGCCCAATCCCGCTTCATTTTGTCCTTCCAGAAACGCTGATGTTCCTTCAAGGACTCCAGGGGCAATCCCAACAAAAGCATATTTGCTGGAGAGCTTTTTCTCCGGTAATTTGAGGTTCGATGGAGCGCCGACATCGATTGCAGTCCCTTCGGGAATGGCAATCAAATTCCACTTCATCTCCGTAGGCCACTCCATGGTTCTGCCGGCAATCACTGTTCCATCCTTTGCGGTCAGATTGATTGCTGTGCAAGCGAACGAGTTGTTCATGAACGAAATTAGGCAAACGCTAACGATCCAGCGACGGAAACCGTTTTGTGAAAAAGGGAGCATCGTTATCCAATATTTTGGCTTGGTGTTTCATTTCTGGTTAGAGTTTCGGGAGTATACAAAACGGAAGCATGAACCATATACCCGGCGAAACGAGTCCCTTGGTTTGGGTGCGCGAGTTTTCCAGAGTGAGAAACGCGATTTTGCTGCTCAAGCGATTTAAGCTGCGGGAGAACTTGGCGGCAGGGGACCATAAGAAAAGCTGGTCGGAACGGGCCGATGAGCTTTAGTCGGGTTTTTTCATCGGCGCGGTCGTGTGCAGCATGACGGCGGTCTGCCCATTGAACCTGTGATGGTTGGGGCCGGTCAGGTTCTTTCGGAGATCGGGCCAGGCGTATCGAATTGGCATCTGTTTCTGCTCGGCTCATCCAACTTGCACAATTTTGACTCGACGCCCGCTCTGTGTTTGCAAGGTCATGCAGAAAATACGAGCGCATGACCTCGGTGAAAAACCTCACGCCCCTAGTCGTGATAGTGCTCTACTCTCCGTCAAAATTTGTGGACCACGCTAGTTCCGGGCCAGGGTATGAGTTGCCCACAGCAACGTGCTGCAATCTTGTCAGGAATTGGTTGTTTGCTCTGCTTTCACCGCTAATTTTTTGAATGGCGTTACAGGCCGATTTTCAATCGCGCACAATGGTGGAAATTTGAAACGACGTTCTTTCCGCGATTTTCGATTCGATTGCGAGTTTTTGTGATGCCTTTTCGAAACTCTTTTGCTCTCTTGGCCACGTTGGTGCTGTGTACCGCCGCCGACGCGAATGAATTTATGGCGGGTGCCGCGAAGGTCGACATCACGGATCGCGAAGCGGGCCCCGTGAATGATCCGTTGCATGTCAAAGCTCTGGTCATTCGGTCTGATGCGGAAACCTTCGTGCTGATCACCGTGGACGCTGTGGCCATCGGTGAGATCGGACGGATCGGTAACGACTACCTTCCCAGCGTGCGAAAACGCTTGACCGCGGAATTGGGAATCAAGCCACTGAATGTGATGGCCAATGCAAGTCATTGCCATGGTGTCGTTCGACGTGACGTCGCCGAATTGACCGTGAAAGCGGTCCACCAAGCGTTCGAATTGCTCGAACCGGTATCCGTCGGCTTTGGTTTGGGGCGAGAAGATCGCATCATGGAGAACCGCCGTTTAAAGCTGAAGAGCGGGCGGACAATCGATGTGCGCCATGCCTATGCCTTGCCACCGGATGATGAAGTCGAGGAAGTTGGGCCAGTTGATCCAGCCATTGGTGTCTTGCGATTGGATCGCCGTGATGGATCGACTTTAGCCGTGGTCTACAATTTTGCATGTCATCCAATACTGGGGGTTCCCAGCGGGGCCAATACGGCCGATATCACCGGATTTGCTTCTCAAGTGATTGAAGAAAATCTCGGCAGTGGTGCGGTTGCGATGTTCGTCCAAGGTTGCGGAGGCGACATTAACCCATTGGCATACAAGGAAGTTGACCAACCCCGAGATGCGGAGCCGTTGGGAAATCGGCTGGGATTGAGTGTTCTGCGCGCCCTTCGCCATATCAAGTGTCAGCCCGACGATCGCTTAGCCATTCTCAATGAGACATTGACGTTACCGCGGGGTGACCGAAGCGAGAGGATTTTCCAATTGGAGGCGAAGCAGGAACAGCTCTTGGAAAATCTTCGTGGAACAACGTTAAACCTAAAGACCTTCATTCCACTCACTATCAAATACAAGCTCGCCGAAGAGTTTCCGTCCTATTACTCGTACGGTTACTTGCGCGATCGGGCTGCCGGACGAAACGATCTGGAACAGTTGGATTCGAACAACCGTAAGGCGATGCGAGACTACACGCAAAATATTCGCACGATGGAAGAATTAACTCGAGTTCAAACGAATTTGCGTCTGCTTCGCAAACATCAAGCATCCATGATCGACTCCGGAAAACGCACCATTGATGTCGAAGTCATGGGTATCCGAATTGGCAATCTTAAAATGATCACCTTTCCCGGTGAACTTACCGTCCAAATCGGGCTCAACATCAAGTCGCGTTCCCAAGATCCCGACACGCTCGTGGCCGGTTATACAAACGGATATATCTACTACGCACCAACAGCTGAACAACTGCAGAATGTCGGTGGTGCACAAGAGGATAGCGATTGCATTCTTGCTCCGGCTTGGCAGGCACTCTTCGAAACGAAAGCACTGGAAATGCTCGCACGCTTGTAACGGCATTTTGGGTTAGAAGCATCGCGGATCCAAGCGAAGTTGCCGCTTGTTGTCAATGACTGCCAACGCCGTGTTGAGCTGACGGGTGGTTTTCCTCCGCTAAGCAAACGCGATAACGGTTGCGGCTGATGGTTGCATACCCCTATCGAGGTTCTTGCTTGCATCGCATCAAGCGAATTCTCTAGTTAACGACTAGAACGATCGCAGCGGCGTTGCAGTGGCGGTTGTGTCGGGCAAGGTGATGAACGCCGGTCTTGAAGGCGCGCCCGTGCGAAGAATGATTCAACTGCATCACCTTTGGAGTGGCGAATTCGCTAAGCTGAAGGTCGAAAGCTGAGTTACTTCACGAAACGTTTTTCAGATTGCCCCAGGAAGTAGTGGTTGTGGTTCGTTATGGTCTGGTTTGTTCGGATTCTTTTCCTTTTTTGCTTCTCGCTTTATTGGGGCGGGCTGACTTTTTACACCGGTTTTGTTGTTCGAATCTCGCACGATGTTCTGAACGATCCGATGGACGGTGGTCTAATCACTCAACGTGTGACCTACATCCTGCAAGCTTTAGGTTTGGCTGCCGTATTCTTGATGGGGTGGAATTGCATTGACGTCGTTCGTCAATCACGCAAGTTGGGCGTCCTTCTAATCGCTTGCGTCTTTCTCTTGTCGTTCGCGCTGGTTGGACTTTATCTGGTGCATGGTCAGCTAGATGCTGTGATTGATGCAAATGCATCGGAGATCACGGATCGTGTGGCGTTTGATCGCGGCCATCGTCGCTACAATCAGCTGACGACGATTCAGTGGTTGGCCTGTCTCGCTTACCTGCCAATCACCGTGATCGCGTGGCAATCGATCGATCGGAAAGCGGGGGTGAAGCACGCAACTGATTGACTTAACGCAAAATGGGCCATTCGGTAGCAAGTCATTCCGAATCTAGAAACTCAACGAATGCTGAAGCTTGCAAACGTCCGGCTTTCAGGTGACC
>JARGNK010000255.1 GCA_029213145.1 Rubripirellula sp.
AAGAAAATTGACTGCTCCAGTTTCCGACGGCGCTGAGCGTTCGCTGCTAGGTTGCGAGCAGTGGTCAAGAGCCATGGCAAAATTGGCTGTGATACATCAATCTCGCCAATTTTGTTGAACAACACGACGAATGTCTCTTGCGTTAGGTCCTCGGCCAGATCTCGGTCCCGCAGGAGCGAATACAGCAGCCCAAACACGTTGGCGCGGTGTTCTCCAGCAATCAATTCAAAAAACTTGTCCATCACTGCAATACCGCGTCAAAGAAATTTGCGTCCTCCACGTAATCAAACCACCTCGAGCGGAGGCTGCTATAGAGTTACTGTGGCGACTGATCGAATCCTATCGCAGTTTTTTCGATTTTCATAGAAACGCCGCATTGCCCCGTAGCGATCGGTCGGTGCGGCCTGAGTGGAATGGCAAAAAGAGCGGTCGAGACCCGTTGCGAGTCTAAGCGGCCGCCTCCACTAAGACGGGTGCCACAACCCGTCTCGATTCAACCAAGGCCCGTCAGCGAAAGCTGGCGGGCCTTGTTCGTTTCTTGCACGTATCGCGGGATTTGCGAGTGTCGGCGTCTGTGGACGGGGCCAAATCGCGTGACGCGGTGGTGGCCCGCGGAGGTCCGGAAAGTCTCGAATCGGGCCAAGAGTCTCGAAACCACGTGACGCGGCGCCAACGCGTCACGCGATGCAAGTCCCTTAGAATTAGCTGTTTGTGGAAACAGACTTTTTCCAGTTTGGCGTCGTCTGCCAGTGGGTGATTGAGGCCAAAACGCGTCACCCAGTCAGTCGACGCGCATTGAAAATTGAAGCGTGACAAAAGTGAACTCACACAAGGAATAGGGTCGATCATACGTTTCTTCCGCGCGAAGGAAGACCAAGCCCACGCAGGTGAGAGGGCGCTAACGTGAAGGATCTGTTAGTTCAAAACGGGGATGAGCGAATTGCTCTAAGATTTTCAACTAATGAAGAATTCCGAATCGGAATCGAGTAACCGATTAACTGCCGGATACCCCTGAAACGGCGTCCGATAAGCAAGACATGACGATAGGAAGAACATGAGAGTCATTTTCGAGGAGCCGGATGGCTCACGCTTATATTTGATGCGTACCTTCTGCTCGCACTGTTGGCGATCAATAGGATGAAGCTCGAATACCTTTACTTGTTGCCGCCATTCGACTTCGAAGTCGCACGCTCAATGCCTCCTATCGTTTACGTCTGGCTGGTTCTTTGGACAGGACTCCTCGCGATCGGATGTCTGTACTCCACCAATCGCCGTGATGAGCCGGAACCCTCACTGCGAAAAGGCCAACGCGAGTCGTCGTCGAAATAGGACGAATTCGTCACAACGCATTCATCGGTTGTTAACACAACGAGGCTAGACTGGAGGATTGGCTTGGAGCAGGCCCCTCAACATCAAGTGCAGAGCATTGGCGAGGCGAGGAAATAGAATCATTAAAACTAAATTCGTCGTGCCTGTGACTTTCGCAGCATTGTGCTGCAATCTGATGTTGTCGGGCTGCATTCCGGCCCAGCAGGACGCAGACCAACAGGCCGGCAAGCCGAAGTTAACCATTTCACAGGAGACGACGTTTGTCACCGAGCCTTTGCTCGCCAATGGATATGTCGACTTTGCCGCCGCGATCAACACGCGGCTGCGCAAGAGCGTCAACTCGGACAACAATGCGTGCATTCCGCTTTACGAGGCGATTGGTCCGTCTACCGTGCAAATCGACATGCACGACTATCTTTGGGGACCGAAGCAGGTCGAGGCATTCTTTGAAGAAATCGGTGCGCCGGATCTCATCTACAAGAAGCGATCGGCACTGGATGAGCTTCGTTACTCGAGCCTTCATGAGCATTTTCGAGTCTATGAGCACCCGGATTCGCGATTCGATGACATCTTCCGCCTGCTGCACGACGCCGCGCGGCGTGACCGGTACTATTCGCCGCTGATTACCAACGGCGCTGGAGACGGCCGGCCGCAAATTCTGGCTGGCGCATCTTATCCTAGCGACATCGCGATGCGTTGTGCCGCCGACTTACTGCTGACTCGCGCCGGAGCCGTGAGCGATAGCGAGTCGGCATGGAAGGACATTCTCGCGTGCTACCACCTCGGGCGGCTCGTGGCCATGGGGCCCGAGGTTGACGATGCCATACTCGGGATGCAGATCGAACAGAAAAGCATTGCTGCAGCGCTGGAGTTCGTCAAACGATTCCGCCCGGATGCGGCGAAATTGAGGCGATGTCGGACCGACCTGGGAAGCATCCCCGCGCCATCAAATGTCAGCGCAAAGGTTGACCTGGCGGAACGCTGTAAGTGCCTCGACGCCCTGCTGAACTTGGCGTATTACGGCGATCCGACGACACCAAACCAAGGCTATCCAGGAGCCGGCCGCGGGCTCGGCGAGGTTTACAATGAGCTCATCCGACATGGGATTGGTGATCCCGGATGGGACCCCGCGTTTAAAGAGATCAACAAATCGTACGACGAGGTCGTCCGGATTCTCAACCTGCGAAAACTCGACGAACGCCGAAAAGCACTCGAAGAGCTTGAGCGGAAATGGCAAGACACGCGTGAATCGTTTACGCCACCCGAACGAGGTGAGTTCTCCTCACTCGACCCCTGGGAGGCCACTCCCGAATACAGGGAACAAATGGAAACGCTGGCATGGCTTCAGCTACAACTCGCGGAGCTCACGGATCCTAGCGACCAGACCGCAACAGTCGATGCGACAACCGAGGCAGCTGCCATGAAGCTTGCCGGACGTGCGGCGGCCGTCATGTTTCAGCCGTCTTACGTTCGGGCTCGTATGGCCGAAGAGCGAACTCGGCAAGCGGGCCGCAATCTGGAAATCGCCCTCGCGCTCGCCGAATACTACACAGCCCATGCGACTTACCCGAGACAACTTGAGGATCTCAAACCCATGTTTCTCGCAGAGATTCCGGCCGACATATTTTCGGACCAACTGCCAGTCTATCGCCTGCTGAAGGACGACTGCTTGTTTTACAGTGTTGGTGAAAATCAGCGAGACGACGACGGAATTCATGATCGGGCGGGAGCAGATGATCTCGGTGTGCGAATGGAGAATATCAACTAACCAGCGTCTTTCCGTGTGTCGCAGAACGTACCTCCTAAACTCAACCCTGGTAGGATGTGACCGATTGACGGAAGACAACGCCTCTAACCCAAGCGTGACAGAGCGACGGCCGAGAGTTTGGGGCGGAATCGGGGCGGACGGAACCGCTCCGTAGAGGCCGTCCGACTGTAATAAGAATTTGGGCGCGAAGACTGGAAATGGCGTCATGAAAAAACGAAATCCAATCTTCCTGCTTATCCATCTGGCCGCGTGCTGCACAGCCGTGATTTTTGCGACCTTCCAAGCCACTGAGGCGGCCGGGCGAGACAACGTCCGAGCCAAACCGCAGTTCACGATTTCGCGAGAAACCACTTTCTTCACCGAGCCGATTCGGGCCGACGGTTCCATCGATTTCGTCGAGGCCATCAACCAGAGATTCGGCGAAGACGTCAAACCCGAGGAAAACGCATGCATCTACCTCCATCGTGCGTTCGGGCCGATCAAAGAGTTGCCTTCGTCGTTCTACGCCAAACTACGAATCGAAAGGCCGCCGGCTCAAGGACAGCACCTGCAACCCTTTCCGCTTCCACTTAAGATCGCAGAACTGCCGGCTGAACGGTTGGAGAAGGTTCTTGAAGATGCCGAGGGAGCTGTCTCCCACCCCTGGACGCGACAGCAGTGTCCCGAGTTGGGAGCATGGCTGGATGCGCATCGCGAGCCTCTGGAGCTTGTCCACGCCGCCGCCCGCTGCCAGAAGTTCTATTCGCCGCTTTCGGACGAGTTCATTTTCATTAACGCTGAGCAGACGAAGGGACCAGCTCCTCTGCTGGCGGTCTTGCTGCCCGGAGCCAGCAAGCTGCGGATGGCGGCCCGCATGCTGTGCTCACGAGCCATGCTGCAACTTGGCGAGCGGAACGCCGAGGAAGCCTGGCACGACCTCATCGCATGTCGCCGGCTTGGCCGTCTGACCAGTGTGGGTCCGACCCTGGTAGAGACAGGGGTCGGGTATTCCGTCGAGAACATGGGTAGCCGGGGCATGCTGACCCTGCTCCAGCAGACCCACCCCTCGTCCGTAACCGTCAAACAGTATCGAAGCGGCTTGAAGAAACTACCTCCGCTCCGAAGCATCCCTGACATCGTGAACGTGTCTGAACGCTGCACGTACATCGACGCGCTGTTGACCATTGCCTCGGGGCAGTCGGATGCGATGGAGTTGCTGGGAATGGAACCCGATGTTGGCAAGGCAGCGCATATGTTTCGGAGTGTTCCCATTCGAGCATTCGACTGGAATGAAGCCTTGAAGAAGGGCAACGCGCACTACGACCGCATGGTCAGTGCGATGCGGCTGCCCACTCACGCATTACGGCGTGCGGCGATAGCGAAGTTGGAATCGGACCTGCAACAGCGAGCCACACTTCGGAATTTCGATCCTCGTGGCAAACGCGGCATCGAAACCTCTCAGGCATTTGCCGCTGTGATAGCTGCTATCATGCTGCCGTCAGCGGCAAAGGTGCGGGAAGGCGAGGACGTGTTGCGTCAGACTGCCAGCAATGTCGAAGTGGCTATTGCACTATGTGAATTTCGAAACGATCGGGATCGTTACGCCGAACAACTCGAACAGCTAGTTCCGAAATACTTAGGCAAGATGCCTGTGGATCAATTCACCGGTGGGAAACAACGGGGACAGGCATGGACTTCAAAGCTTATTTGCAATCAATTCGCCTCGCCACGTTTTGTGCCTGTCCCCAATTCGTCCGTTTTCGGTTCGGCTGAGTATTTTGACCACACGGGGTACAAAATAGCCTGTCCCCAATACCCGTCCCCAATACCTTTCTCGTTGTGTACCGCTTGGTTCGGATTCCTTCGCCGTTGAGCTTTTCGGCAACCTTGCGACATGATTCCAGTCCAAGTAGCAGTTTGAAAAGCAGCCGGACCAGTTTGGCTGTGGCAACTTCAATACCTATTTTCGTTGTCGCCAGTAGTTGGGTCTTCGCTTCGAGTGCGCTACCGCGAGCACAACAATTTCCGTGTCAAGAATTTCGAAGATGAGTAAGTACGGAAATCGGGCGAGCCGGCAACGTCGTATCTGACTGGATTTCGCCGTTTCCAACTTGGGAAATCGCTTCGGATGATCCTCGATCTGTTGCAGCGCTGCGACTAACTCATCAAGAAAATCGTCGCCCAGTCCAACCAGCTGCTCCTCATACCAGATTGCGGATACTTGGGCCTCTTCCTCGGCTTCGCGCAGTATCCGCAATTTCACTTCTGCCGCCTCTCCTTGAGTGATTCACGCATTTCGTTGACTGATTCCTGCCAATCGCGCGAATCGGTTTCACCTTGCTGATGAGCCACGGATCGACGTTCCGCTTCTTCTGCCCAAGCTCGCTGAACGTCGTCATCAAAGGAATCATTTTCTAAGCTCAACAATAACTGTCTCGCGAGATCGGCACGTTCGATTGCAGGTAAAGCAAATATTTGACTTTGAAAGTCGTCACCGGTCGCCATATTTGTTTCCGTGAAAAGGATAAGAGATCATTGGACATGATAGTTGACCAGCCATGCGTCGCCAAACGCGTCACATACGGCAACTTTCGAATTGTGACCTCAAGTAACTCGCTAGCCCCGTTGCGAGTCCTTGTGGCCGCCTCCACTAAGGCCGAATTGCGATCATTTGCAAGTCAGTTTTTTCATTGCACTTACACCGAAACGCTTCGCGTGGCTGCTTCTTTCCCGGTAGTATGTCTCAGATAGCCTGTCAGATAAGGGCGTAGTCTGTGTCAGATAGCGAATTCTGGCAGCTTGTCGTTTTGCACCGGAGGCCCCGATGCCAGTTCCAAAACAGACTCTCAGACCAGATTCCCAAGGCCGCTACCGCCCCTATCTGGGAATTCGTATCGATGGCAAGCAGCCTCGCTTCAACCTTGGGACAGATACAAAGGCCGGAAAAAAGGCACCACCAAAAGCCAAGCCGCTACGGGCCTCTGAGCTACGCCGACAGGGATTGAAGCCGAACGAGATTGCCTCCGCCCTTGGTGTCAGCCGAAGGACGGTTCACCGTTATCTGGATGGAAACGGTGATGGGTGATAGAGCGGTGCTCTTGTGGCTACAAGAAGACAGCACGCACCCTTTTTGCTGCGGTCGATCATTTCACGTAGCGACTCGCATGGGCGAGAACAGCAGACAACATCATTGCGGTACAACAACAATCGTTCGCTTTTTGCCTAAGCGTTCGATGATCCATGTTGAATCCTTCCCCAACCCACTTTCACCTAATGCTTTCATCGCTCCCGCAAGTGATTTGATGTCAGTGCCGTTTACAGAAACCAGGCTATCACCACGTTTGATTTTTGCGGCCTCACATGCACTTCCGGGAAAAACTCGACCAACAACAACTCGTTTTCCTCTGGTGTCCAATGCGAGACCAAAGCTGGGGGGAGCAAATGCTATCAATTGAATCGTATTGAAAGCACACGGCACTTCACTGCCCAAACCAACTCGCAAGGTAAAACGTTGGCCAGACACATCGAATTCTGTTGGTAACTTGAATTCTTTTTTGGTCGCTCCAGACTCGGATGCTTGAAACTTGAGCACAGGAGTGAATTTCGAGTTCTCAGACCAAACCACCGAGACGGTTCCCGCTGCACCATTCGGGCTGTCGACACCGTTTAGAGACACCACCAAGAAGCCTCCGAGTGTTGAAAAACTCAGTTGGACGCACCCCTCATTGAATGCTGCAATTCCAATTGTTGCTTCTATGGTTCCACTCACTGCTGGTGGATAGACGAAGCTGGCCTTCTTGTTGTCATCGGGAATTAACACCAACACCCCCATCGTCCTCGTCAATGCTTACATACTCTTCGAAGCCATCTTTCTCTGTCGGTGAAAGAAATCCTGCCTTGAGAGCGTCTAAGTCACGAAACTTGGAAAAATCGTGCAAAATTCGCAACCGACCATCATTGAGTCTTCGGACATCAGCACCCTTGAATGCCGTGACGCCGACCTTCTCACCACCGATCTTGGGCGTAGGAGTGTCCTCTTGATTATCAATCACAACTTGACATTTACCATCTGATCCAAGCGTGAGTTTGAGGAGACGAAAATATGGATCGGCCCCATCTGTCGCTGTTGGCGTACCCGATATGTGTATCTGGGTGACGATCTCAAACTTGGTTTCATAGTGCAGAGTCGCCTCTTGCCCGGCACCGAGATCGCTCAGTGTCCCAGCCTTGTCGTTGACCGTGACTTTCGCATTGCGAGTGATGTCAAGGGTGAGCGTCTTCCCGTTACGTGTGCAAGTCAGTTTCCGATTGGCGTCATCCACAGCATCAATCTTGACTTCGAGCATGATGACTTCAGCACGACTTACCTGTGGTGCAAGGATGCTCAGGCAGACAGCGACTGAGAAGACCAAAGGACGATGCGGCGATTGTACTAAGCAATGCATGCTGTGTTCTCGTGAAAAGTTTGCTTGTGAACAACGCACCATCCTACTGTGAGAAGCTGTGGTTTTCGAGACAGTTCAACGGACTCGCACCTTCTATCCATATCTTTCAGATGGAGAGCGAACAACGGGGACAGGCATGGACTTCAAAGCATATTTGCAATCAATTCGCCTCGCCACGTTTCGTGCCTGTCCCCAATTCGTTTTTGCTGCATGGCCGACCCATCGGGTCATGTCACATACGACCTGCGAAAAGTTTTCGACTCGATGGACTGGTCGGTGTCGGCGAAGCCAGAATAACCATAACAATCGCTTTACCCGCGAACGGTTTCGCTCTATCTCGCTGCGGGAGGGGGGGGTACGGTGAGATCCGCGTTTGTCAATTAGAGTGATAAAACAGAAGGTTGCGTGCGGAGCGTGTCGAACCCAACTGATTCGACCAGTCGAGTGAAGATGTTCTTAGCCGGAACAAATGCCCTTCTACAGTCCGCAACGTAACCGTCCACCAGTGCCATTGCTGGTTGACGGTTACTTTTTGAGTCTTCGCC
>JARGNK010000256.1 GCA_029213145.1 Rubripirellula sp.
CGGATCGTCTCGCCAGGCAAAGATATCGTTTCGGAGCAGCCGCCCGCTATCAATCAACTTCCGCAGCGAATCCCATCAATGGTCGGCGGAGCGCGACGCGTCCCGGCTTGTAGCGAAGGTCTAACACGAATTCGCAGAAAGTCGTTATTGCAGCTGGAGCGGTAATTCCTGCAGAGACAAATCGAACTGCATTTCCATGTGGGCTTAGGTAAGGTGCGAATAGACGCATTTGCTCCAAATCCAAGCACCCACTGCTCCTCAGCCAGTCGATGCCTGGCGAGATGCGTCTCGCCGGTGAAGCTCCATTGATCGCAGGCGCAATCCCCAAGCTCTTACGCGTCTGGATGATTGAGTTCGCCAACTCTTCTGACAGTCCAGGAATTGCCCTTAAAACCGAATCTGGAGCATGGTTCACATCAATCTGAATGGAGACGGAAGCTCCGAGTACGCAACTAAGTTTTTCTTGCAACGCAGGCAGAGTCTCTTGGTAAGTTTTTTCTTCGGCGGGCCATGGACTTTGAAGCTGAATCATGCCCTGCTCCGATCGATGCTCAACATTCACGCCCACCAGGTCATAAAGCGAGTGAATGCGAAATATACCGGGGGAAGAGATCTTCAATGGTCCCCGGCTCACACTTTCACGCTCGATTGGATTGGGCTCCGCCCTTTGTGCTGATTCTGTTTGATCAGTAGCCCGCTGTCTGGTAGCCGCTTGCGTATCCTCCAGAAGCGAAGCCTGGGGTAGTAAAGACTTGTCTTGGGGACCTGACATTCGGTAGACAACCACGTACTCAGCCACGTCTTGGCCAAATTCATTCGCAAGCTCATCGTATAGAGCTGGAAGATCTTCCTGATTGAGGAGCGTTTTCCGCGCACCATTATCTCGGAAAATAGACTCGCCACCATAAACAGTCAGAAAAAACTCAAGCGGTAGCTCGTCTTCCGATTGAAGAGTGCTTTTCCTTGAATTCCCCATGTTCGATCGCACCCCACCCCTTGGGGACAGCCATTTGGAAACCCCGCCCTCGCCGTAAAGCAGTTCGGGTGTCATATTTCGAACGCCAAGCAAGTCATCAAGTTGGTCCAGGTATCTGTTCCGAGCCCTGCCACCTTCTCTCTGAGATTGGTAATAATTCGACTCCGCTCCGAACTCTCTGGGTAAGTCATCCTCATCCAGCCAATCCAGGATCGCATCCGCCATCGAAGGAGTCACCGAGGGAATGCACATGAGCATTCGCCTCGCCTCCGGGGCGAACTTGGCTTCCAGCGGGAGCCTATTCAAGTTCAGCTTTGCTGATTCATTAGCAACTCCAGCAGCCCACTTTTGAGCCCGAGCATTCCAGTAAGCTAGCCGGAATCTACCTCTCCCGTCTTCACCCCAATTGGGCATTTCCAAATCGGCAAAACGATTCGATGAAAGCTCTCTTGGAGTGCCTCCGACGCGGGCTTCGGAAAACTGCGAAAGCACATATTCCGCGCCCGAATCAGCCAGCAATCGGGACTGCTGGCCACGGATGGCACCATTGGAGGCTACATTCTCGACAAGCATCATCTCGGAAAAGAAATAGGCGACAGCGACCATCAGCAAAATGATCACACAAACACCCAGCATCAAAACACCGCGACGACTCGCTCTCATCTAAAATCCTTTGTATTCGCAAAGGTGCCTCAGCATGGAGATTTCCCGACCAACGTTTCATCCGAAATAATCCTGCCGGGGTGGTTGAATAACGCGAGCCCAAAAAACGGTTCTGCAAGCACTCAAGCAACCGGAAACATCGCCATGACTGATCAGCATCATAGCTTCGCGTGGCAGATCTCGGAGTTAGCCTAGTTGCCGTCTTCAACGGAAGTCTCGATAACCACTAATGCTAGAAGTATAGAACGAGTTGACCAACTGTCAGCGGGAAGCAGAAGAAAATAGACACTGAGACAGCCGTTCAGCAAGCTGGTCTGGCTGAGCATCCATTTTCACCGATAGGGCGATTACACGATTAAGATCTGAAATCACCAGTTTCGATCGACAGGAGTTCAACCATCTGCAACAGAACCTTTTTCCTGGGCTTTGATTCCCCAGAAGAGTTCAGCAGATCGAACAGACCTAAGATCCGGGTTTTCCCAGATATCTCGAGAATGTGGAACGACCAGTAAATTCATCACGCGCCTCATCTGCTTCGCGGTGTTCCAAGTCCCCGCTCAGTACGGCGTTGGGCATGCCAATGCCTGAGTCCGCCATGCTATTCTCACCGGTACGGGCTTGCCGTCGAAATCATGACGGGCTTCTCGTATGTTGGCTTGAACTCACGCCGCCAATCATAGTCAACGGTAGAAAATGCGAATTGCAATAAGGTTTTGGTAAGGGTTTCCCTTGAAAATCTCACATCATCATTGTCTTCAATGTTGCGCCGATTGATTTCGCGAGTTGAGCAAAATGCGATGGAAAAGATTGCGTCTGTTTTGCTTCGAAGATTGGTACCCACCGGAATGCAGAAAGACGGTTCGTCTCAACATGTCAGCCTGTCCAACGATCTCCACATGCCCAAAACTGTGTGCAGAGAAAATTGCGAGGAGTTGCGTCGCATGGCGATCAGATCAAAGTCGCATTCAAGAGACTTGACGGCGTAAGTCGCCAAGCTCGAATTGGTAAAACCACTTTCAGTTCTCCGCATAGAGTTCTTCGGTCACACGATCATCCGGTGACAGGATCCGAGAGCAAACCGCCTTCTTCGTAAAAGTGAGTCTCTGCGAGTTGAATAATTGACAATAAAAAAACCCCGCACATCGAAAAGGACGATGTGCGAGGTCGCGCAATTGCAGTTTTTACTCCGCCTCTATCTCTGTCGCCTCTCCCGGCTCGGTCGTCGGACTCGGTTTCGAGTTCTCCGAGCGCGGGGGGCTGCGGGTTCGGCGACGGCCTCAGCCACGACTGCGACATCCTCAGCCACGACTAAAGTCTCCTCCGCAGCGACCGTAGCCCCAGTTCCTCCAATCGGGGCTGGTGTCTCAACTCCGTTGACAGAGTGGTAGTACGTAAGGCCGGGATTCGGGGCTTCGCCCGCGTCGCTCGCGACCAGTTTCAACGTAGAACCGTCCGCTAGTGGAATATCGAGCGATGGGTGTGCAAAAGGCCCTGAACCGGCGGCGATTCGAGGATCCGTGAGCCCCTTCATCAACTCGATCACGAGTGCTTGTTCTCGCGGGGAGGCATCAAGCACTCTGACCTGACTACTCTTCTCAGGCAGATCGTGGTTTCCTCCGCGAAGGTAGAAATCCAACATTTCCTCAAGTGTTGCAGCACTACCATCGCTGAAGTAGGGTGCGGTTAGCGGCAGGTTGAAGAGATGTGACGACTTCATGAATCCGACGCCCGGCTCTGCCTCATCGTTCGGAACTGGCGATGCAAGATTCAAATCTGCAACTTCAACACCGGGTTCCTCTGCCAACGTACGTACTCCGGTGACAGCGAATGGACGACGCCCAAGATCTCCAACGACGGCGTGACTGCGCCCATCATCGTAGTGACACTTGTTGCAACGCAACTCCTTGAACGCACGAGTCATTGCACGTGTCGGTGTTATGGCTGGAGCGGTACTGAGTGTCTGCTCGTATGCCTGGATCGCTAGTCCGAAAAACAGTGTAAAGTTTGCCTCGGTGATCGTGATTGGCGTGTCGACCGGTTGCCCCGGAGTCGTGCACACTCGGGCGGACACGCCAGTTGCCAGCTCCGTTCCCAAAAACCGGTCAAGCGGTCCACCTGCAAACGCATCATTTAACATCTTAATGTAGCCACCAGGAACCTTGTAACCTTCAGCAGCGAGCTCGTCAGCGACATCTCCCGTTTGATTGACGAGTGGGATCACGTGACACACTTTCCATCCCAGATCCGAGAAAAGTCGACCGGCGGCCGCCATTTCGACATCGCTGTTCGGAGGTCCAACCGCTTGCGAAGCTTGCGACGATTCCCGAACCAAGACGCTTTGCATCCCCGCCGCCGTGTGCAGGCCAGGACGAACCTCTCCACTTGGGTCAAGTCCGTTAAAGATGAAGTTCGCTCGACCATCCCAAAAATTGTGAACACTGTTTGAGTCAACGGAAGGTGGTGCGTTTCGCCCGGTGACGTGCAGTGCCCCAGTTTCCACAAAATCGTCGCAAGTAGTCGCGCACAGTCCGCCCGGAGCTTGATCGTCTGCAACCGCAGAAATTCCAACGAAGTCAGCCACGGTGACTCCCAATGAACCGAACATCGCGCCCTGTTGACCTGCAGCGATTCGTAGGGGATGAGAGTCGGCACCTGCCTGATAGTGGCAGGACGCACAAGCGTACTGGCCACCGTTCCCGCTCCCTAACTGATCGTCCCAGAAAAGAGCCTTGCCCAGCCTGATCCCCGCCGCCCTCGCCTGGGCATCTTTGAACGCCTCCCAGCCGTTTTGCAATTCAACATCTGCCCCTAACGCCGCCAGGGGCGACACCACGACTATGGTTGCCGCGAGTGTTAACGTTTTCGTGAGTTTTCGCACTTCAAACCTCTTTTTCTTTCATCGATAACCGCAGACCAAATTCAGACGTCGTCTAACGGTTGGCGGCACAACCCTTTGTTAGCGACGTGCCCCGGGGTGCCGGGGCAGATATACCTAGGAAGCTCATCGCGCTCGCTGCAATGCGGCGAAGGCGCGTGGCTCACATGGACCAAGAGGACCCCCTGGATTACCCACTCAAAGCAATCCCAAAAGTCACCCCAATCCACGCATCCCCCCTAAACCTCCCAATTTATATCCGCGATTCTCCCGCTAACAAAATCAATATTTCGGAGAATTGCTTGTTTTTCATAAAACACCCTAAAGTGCGAGTCGCTGACACTGCATTTTTCGCTCGCAGGCAAAGAAGTTCGGCTAGCCGCATCCTCTTGGCATGCGACGCTGCACCTTGCCTGCCGCGATGAAGTGTCATCGCCTGGCGCAGGCTATGCGTGCCGTTACCCCACGCGTGAGGTCGAGTCGGTTCAGCAGGATTGGGCTGTGCGAAAATCAGACGCAAAAGCACGTGATCACCGCCGTCGACATCACTGCCGTCGACCTGCTCAATGGTCGCGTCATGCCCTTCTTCGAAGAACATGTAGTCTCGCTGCTGCGAATCTCGCCCGACCTCGACACGCAGCATTGCGGCGTCAAGGATCACCGAGAGTACTTTATTGCGGCGACAAGGATCAGCACGAGTCCTAGCTTGACCTAGTCTTGGAGGACTTCGAGCACACAATTTCGATACCGAAGTGCCCGAATACCAATGGCCTCAGCGAACGTTCCCACAAGAAGCTCATAGCGAAGTGCTACCAAATCGCGTTTCGCAAGAAGATGTACTCACTAGCAAAACGCCGAGGGAGGCGTTCCTGAATACAATCGAGATTATCTTGCGCAGTACCGAGTGCCAACCGTGTGAAGCTAGAGCGTTACTTTCGGAAAGTATTGGCCTCGATAATTGGCCACGATAGATCAAGCTTTGATTCGAGACGCGATGTTTGCGAATCGTTCTGCAACTGCATCTGCGGTTGGTGTGTCTTTCCCCGAGTTCGAAGACACAAGGTCGAAGTATAAAGATTTTATTTCGTGAGTGACTGTGTAGCCGTATTCTTTCCGGAGGCAATCTTCATTACGATCCATTTTCATGAAGAAAAAAGCCATCATCGACAGTGCGCGGGTATCCTTCAACCTAAGTGTTTCACTGGCAACAGGCAGTCGCCCTTCCGCCGATATGTTCTTCCCACCGGTGGTGCATCTCTCTAGCGAGGCAAAGTGGTGACGCCCCGGATAATTTAGGGGCCGACTGCTTCCGAAGTCGATGATTGTCGGATGGAAACCATGCGGCTGCTTCGTGATGATTATGTTGTCTGGATTTAAGTCGCAATGCGCGATTCCGCGTCGATGAAGATCTCCGATTGTTGCGGAAATCTGGGACAGAACATCGAAGACTTGATCCATTCTGCACTGAGGACATTTCAGGAACTCTGTTAATCGTTTGCCTGAAACGTATTCCATCATCAAAAACGGTCGCTCATTCTCAAGAATCCCTACGCGAATGCCGCGGACAACATTTGGGTGTGATGCCAATTCCATCATTAGCAATTCGCGAGACAGCCGTTTCAAGCCTTTTTTCACTGACATGAACCGCGGAACCTTCACCACAAGGTTTCTCTTGTCGGCGGGATTTGTTTTAGCAAGGAACAGGTCGTTTGAAGTGCCTCTACCGATCCACTCGTGCAATTTAAAAGTATTCAAGTCATCACACTCGCCGGCTATTGTCTCGAAAAGCATCTTCGATCCATAGTCGCTATCAACGAGATTGACTCTTCCTTTCGCTTCTTTGGGCAGGAGATTTTGGTCCTCGGCGTGATGAAATTTAAGCAGTTCCAATGCTTTGCGACGGATCGCTTTTGTCGGAGCACCCAGTGAAATCATCTGAGCCTGTTCGGCTTCGTTATCCGAGGCAAGACTGCTAAATAGAAGGCTAAGTGCGGTCTGGTCAGCGTCCATCGCGTAACTCACTTCTTAACAACAGAGAATTCTGTCCAAAATGGGGGCTATCGTGCACCATCAGCATTAGTGAGTGGAGCAACCTCAGCTTTCAGCCACGCTCTCGCTACCATCCACTGCCGGTAGATACTGCTTCGCGAATCACCTAATAATTCGCTGATCTCATCGAAGGTAAGCCCCGCAAAGATGCGGAGTTTGACGATTTGCGCGCTCTGCGAGTGAATGCTGGCCAACCGATCGAGTGCGGCGTTTAAGTCGAGCAACTCCTGTCTTTGATCGGCCCCACTTCGATTATCCGAAAGGTCAATTCCCTCCATGGAAACTTTCCTTAAATTCCCACCACGCTTCTCGGTTGCTTTCTGTTTTGCATGATCAATTAAAACACGCCGCATTGTGGTGACCAGCAGGTTGATCAATTGTTTGCGAGACTGAAAAGAAAGAGTTTCTGAAGACTTGGTGAGCCGTAGGTAGGACTCGTGAACCAAATCGACCTCTTCGATTGACAACGCGGTTTTCTCTGACCTAATTAGCCAGGAAGCCAGATTCCTAAGGTCCTCGTAAACCGATTCTAGGTTCGAAGATTCAAGGAGACTCGTCCGTGTAGATGAGACCGTGGTCTCGTCTAAAGTACCACCGGCGACAGACACGAAACTGACAGGGGCTGCGGGTAACTGATTATCCATTTGACTTCTCGAGGGGGGATCTTGCCACTGGCATTTCTCTGATCCCGGCGGCAACAAACATCCGACAAAGCACGCAATCCCCCGAAGCGATAGACGCTCAGTGTGGCCCGAAATCTGAAGTTGGCAAACAAATTGAATGTCAGTCATGAAAATCTTTCTTGAGGGGTTCCCCCCGTAATTTCCGGTGTCTTTCTTCGGTTCCGGTACTATTTGTCCATCCCTTTCGGGCGTGTCCAACGACACGGTCTCGACACATTCTGAAATCGCAGTCGGGAAATCCCGCTTACTAAGCCGGACCCTTTCCAAGTGCGCGACCGGGCCATCCGGCAGGTCTGTGCGCATCGGCACACTCCTCACATTCAGAATTGCGAAAAGGACATTGAAAATGAAAATCAAAGTTGGATCTTGTTTAACGGTGGCACTGGCCTTGTCGGCCGTGTTCGTCGCCTCATCGACGGTAGAGGCGCAGCGGAGGGGACGGCCTACCCGAGCATCACGTCCCGTGCGGCAACCCGCTAGAACCCAACCGGCACCAAAGGTCGAAGTTACGAATCCAGTTCAAACCGAGGCGAGCGAGTCAACGCTTTTCACAGCACCGACGAGTATCGCCGCCGGGAAACGCACAGCGACAATTTCGGCGGAGGAATTTGCCGCCACCGCACCCGGACCGCTCGAAACGCTTTCGCTTCCTGAGATCGACCTCTCCGAGTACGTCGCCGATGAGACGGCAGC
>JARGNK010000027.1:0-12814 GCA_029213145.1 Rubripirellula sp.
CCAGCTTGAACTTGGAACCAGCTTGAACTTGGAACCAGCTTGAACTTGGAACCAGCTTGAAAACCAATGCTGGTGTTTCGTTGATGGCTGCTGCCGGCCGGGTCGATCGGCTTGGTTTCAGCAGAGATCGTTGCTACGGTGCGTTCCAATTCGCTGGCACGTCAGGCTGTTGCCAGGCGCTCATGCCACCATCGACCAAGAGGGTTTGTCCATGAACATGTTCGGCGGCATCGGATAGTAGAAAGACCGCCGTGCCGCCGCACACGTCTGGGTCGGGGACTTTCCCGTTGGGTGTGTGTAATTTCATCCAGCTATCCAGACGCGGATCCTGGTTAAGAATGTCGGTTAAAGGGGTCCGCACTAACCCTGGCGCCATCGCGTTGACCCGAATGTTGTGAGGTGCCAGGGTGACGCAGAGCGAGCGGACCATGGCTGCAACGGCGCCCTTGCTGGTGTCGTAAGCGGTGTGATCTGGTTCGGCGAGCTGACCATTGATCGATCCGGTGAACAGGATGCGACCGTTGACTGCTTGGTCGACCCAGCGACTTGCAAGCTTTTGCGTCAAAAAGTAGCCAGCTGTCACGTTCAAATGGATCGTTGTCAGATACCGCTGGAAATCCATTTCGAAAAATGGTTTGTCGATGTAAGTTCCCGCATTGTTGACCAATAAATCGATGTTGGGCATAGCCTGATCAGCTTCGCTGATCAGGCGGTCGATGTAATGGTCAGGTGGTTGTGAGAGATCGGCGGTGATTAATTCGGCCGTCACTCCGTGATCACGGCAGCGGGCGAGCGTGTCGGCGGCCGCATCATCATTTTTCAGTCCCAGCAACAGCAAATCGGCGCCCGCTTGCGCCATGGCGATGGCGATGGCGGCCCCAACGCCCTGGGTTCCGCCAGTGACCAGTCCACGGTGACCCGACAAATCGAACGGGTTAGAAGGCATCGATGATTCTCCGGGAATAGAAGCAGTGTCAGCTGCTATTTGAGTTCCGGACGGTCTTGCTCGGCATAGGCTTTCCAGTCCGCGGCTGTTTGCTTTGAATCAAATTTCGCGTCATCAATGACGACCCGGTAGCTCAGACGCATCGATTCACCTGACTTCAGCACCACACCTTCGGTTTTCTTTCCACCGACAAAGTGATGCACACCAAACGGATTGGCGGCGAACAGTCCATAGGTTCGGACATGCCAGCGGCAAGGGTGCTGAAAACTTGACGGATGATCGTGGATGGTGATGCCCGCCGGTCGGCCATCGACTGGGCCGGTGTAATTGACCCAAGAGGATTTTTTACCCCAGGCTTGTTTGTCGTTCAGGCCTTCAGCATTGGTGATCTTTCCGCCAAGTTTTGCATCGACCTTCATTGTCCCGGCGATCCGCATGCCGAACGATCCTTCCTTGGTATCACCAAAGTTGACATCGCCGTCCGTCGCTTTCAATAAGAAATCGCAATCGATGATTCGCCTTCCATTAATGGTGCGAAACTCGAACCGTCGTGTATCGGAAAGCAAGCGTTTGCCATCCGGTGCCAGCCAATCGTTCTCTGTCTGGATGACAACTGTTCCATCGTTGGTGGTAGCGGCCTGCCCCGTTCGTTGGACGATCTTGCCACAGTGGGCATCGTCGAGCCAGAAATCGACGCCGTTGACGTCACCATGGGTCAGCCACAACGATCGGTGGTGGTCATGATCACTGCGTTCGGATTTAGTTCCCTCTAACATCGGAAAATTACGCACCACGCGGCGACCGTCGGCGCTTTGAAGCGGGTAAATGATTGGCTTGCCGTTACTATCCAAAAGGTAACCGGCGAACAATTTGCCATCTTGTTCAATCGTCCAACCGTTGGGGTCTTCGTTCCACCGTACCTCTGCTGCCGA
Source organism: Rubripirellula sp. (assembly GCA_029213145.1). GTDB lineage: Bacteria > Planctomycetota > Planctomycetia > Pirellulales > Pirellulaceae > Rubripirellula. The sequence goes on from JARGNK010000027.1 coordinate 1,879, forward strand.
ATCCTCGGCGTGGGCCGAGACGGACGCGGTAATCAGGCCGAGACCGACAAGTAGAAACAGGCAACAGGGAATTAAACGGGAAAAATGAACAGTTTGTTTGCACATTGGTGATGGTTCTCCGGGGTTCAGCAGGGTTTCACAGGGTACACCACGTGAGCGTCGGCGTTCTACTATTGAGGGCTTGCGATCAGCGGAAGAAAACGTTTTTTTGGCTTCGATTAACATAGAGAGGTCGGAAATCGGCAACAATCAACCGCTGAAAGTTCCTGAGAACGGTTTCAGGCCTCGTGTTTGAGGCGGTTGGAGCCTATCTTTCGATACCTTTTCTTGTCTCCGCCTATTCCATCTTGCCCCCCAGGACGACTATGAATCAATGGCGAATCGGAATTGCCAGTCGCTCACTTGCCATGGCTCTCGTCGGATTGTTCTGCTGTGCTACTTCGGTGGATGCGCAGCGAAAGAACAACGCTGCGCCGAGTCCAAAGAAAGCCAAGATCAATCTGCCCGCGAGTGTGCGGACCAAGCCAACTCCGAGGATGAATGTTGTCGCGGTGAATCCGAATACGCGCAGCAAAATTCAATCGGCGGCGGGACAACTCGATTATTACATCGAGTCGGAGCTTTCAAAGCAGAATCAACAAGCAAACGAAATCTCCAGCGATGAAGTTTTCTTGCGCCGGATCTATTTAGATGTGGCCGGTCGGATCCCCACACTCGCCGAGGCGAAAGCGTTTCTCGAATCTCGCAGCGAAACGCGGCGAGAAGATTTGATCGACCGTTTGCTGAGTAGTCCTGATTACGTCAGCAATATGTACAACTTCTGGGCCGACACATTGAGGTTGGTCGAGCGTCCCCAAAACAACATTGTCGCTGACCCCTACCTCGGATACGTCAAGGACGTGATCCGTGAAAATAAACCATACGATGGGTGGGTTTACGAAATGCTGACTGCCGATGGCAAGGTGTGGGAGAATCCAGCCGTCGGATTTCAGTTGCGTGATGATGGCATGCCCCTGCCCTACATCGATAATACAGTTCGGATCTTTCTAGGAACACAGATTGGTTGTGCACAGTGTCACGACCATCCGTTCGATCAGTGGAGTCAGTATCAGTTTTATGAGTTGGCCGCTTTTACAGCGGGTACCCGAACGAGAATTCAACGCGGTTCACCGGGATACCAAAAGCAGAATCCAGCTAACTTATTAATCAATGAGGCTCGCACCAAACACGACAAAGGACGCGTGCCAGGCGAGTTTCAACGGCTTGTGCGAGCCAACACCTATAGCGTTTCTGAGGTCAAAGCGGCGTTGCGACTGCCCCATGACTATGCATACGCCGATGCGAAGCCCAAGCAGGTGATCCAGCCCGCCGTTCTGTGGGGAGAAGTGCCGACCAGCGCGAAAGATGGTACGCCGCGAGAGCAATTCGCGGCTTGGCTAACCAGTCCTGAAAACCCGCAATTCAGCAAGACATTGGTGAACCGCTTGTGGAAACGATTTCTCGGGATTGGTTTTGTCGAGCCGATCGATGATTTTCGCGATGAGCATCCATGTACCAATGAGCGGGCGATGGATTTTCTGAGCGAACAGCTAATTCGCAACAACTTTGATATGAAGGAGCTGATTCGCACCATTTTGTATAGTCGCACTTATCAGCGTGAATCGAGTGACTTTGAAATCACTAGCGGTGATCAGTATTTCTTTCCCGGCCCAACACTACGGCGCATGACAGCAGAGCAGGTTTGGGATTCGATTTTGACTTTGGCGGTCCGGAATCCCTGGCCTTTCAAGCGACCAACCGCAGCCGATATGGCACCGGTGATGGATGTCAATTTCGGGAACGCAGACTATGCATCGGTGAAAAAGCAATCGGAGAAGTTTCGTGAAACTTATTTTTTGAGTCGTTACAAGCGTTCATTGAATGAACACGCTTATCAAGGCAATGTTTTGTGCCGTGCGAGTGAATTGCCGACGCCATTGCCAGCCGGTCATTTCTTGCGAGAGTTTGGCCAAGGCGACCGGCAGTCTATCAATGGCTCACAGCAAGATGCCACGGTCCCGCAGATCATGGCAATGTTCAATGGCCCGATCACACATGTGATGCTCGAGGCTGGGTCAGCGATCGTCGATAATGTGATTGAGATTAAAGAAACAAAAGATCGTATGGATGCAATTTTCTTGAGTGTTCTCAGTCGCAAGCCGAATCCGCGAGATCGACGCACCGCTGCCGGAGAATTGTCGCGGATCCGAAATGATGCGGTCGGTTACGGCAACATCATTTGGGGGTTGCTCAATACTCGTGAGTTTTTGTTCATTCAGTAACGAGTTTTCTCGAACAAACAGCAAGCGTTCCTAGGAGAAGATCCTGATGCCATCACCTGAAATCAGCGTTGAAGATCGTCGCGTCTTTTTGAAGACCATGGCGAAGCAAACTTTGGGAGTCTCGTTTGCCGGTTCGCTCGCCAGCGGAGGGCTGTTTGAACAGTCGGTGGATGCGGCAGCAACACCAAAAGGTAAGGCGAAGCACATCATCTACCTGTTCATGGAAGGTGCGATGACCCACATGGATACCTTTGATCCAAAGGTGGGCGTGGAAGAAGCTGGCGAAACCAAACCGATTCAAACCCGTGTTCCGGGAATCCAGTTTGGCGATCGGTTTCCCAAGCTTTCTTATCTGGCTGGCGCGATGGCGGTCGTGCGTTCGCTCACGACCGAAACGGGGGCCCACGATAAAGGCCAGTACCTGATGCGCACCTCGTACAAACAGCTGAACAGTATTCAGCACCCTGGAATGGGTGCCTGGATGGTTTCAGAGGCGGGGCGATTGAATACAGCATTGCCCGGCAACTACGTCATCGGGGGCGGGAATCGGCACCCTGGTGCAGGCTTCCTGGAACCGTCTCTCTCACCGGTCCCGATCGCGAACGCCAATGCAGGGTTGCAAAATACAAAGCTGCCAAAGTATTTGCCGTCCGAATTGTTCGATCGCCGGTTGACTCTGGCGTCCAAGTTCGATGAGTCATTTCAGTCGCGGCGTGAAAGCGGCCGCGTGAATGCTTACAACCAGCTGTATTCCGAGGCGCGGCGTTTGATGGGAAGTGAGCACTTAAAAGTGTTCGATATCAAATCTGAGCCGCAGGCGGTGAAGGATGCCTATGGAAGCAACGCACTTGGGCAAGGATGCTTGTTGGCTCGCCGATTGGTGCAGAGTGGCGCGAGGTTCGTGGAAGTCAGTTACGGTGGTTGGGATATGCACCAGGATTTGTACTCTTCCCTGAATGATCGTGCTGAACACCTTGATACAGCGGTCGGGAATTTGCTGCGTGACTTGAACAGCAAGGGTTTGCTTGATGAAACCTTGGTGGTACTGACGACCGAATTCGGCCGCAAACCAAAGATCAATGCCAACGCTGGACGAGATCATCATCCCGGTGTCTTCAGCAGTCTGTTGATGGGAGCCGGAATCAAAACTGGGCAGGTTTACGGCGCGTCTGACAAGCAAGGGTTCTCGGTCGCCGATGATCCGGTTTCCGTCTCTGATTTCAATAAGACGATCGCCACGGCAGCCGGCTTGCCGACCGAAGAGGAACGCTATGCTCCCAACGGTCGCCCCTTTAAAATCGGCGGCGACGGCGACCCCATCAAAGCGTTGTTGGCATAGAGCATCGCCGTCGATGCGATAGCCACCAGGGAAATCTTGTTCAGCGAGTCGCCGGTTTACGCAGTCGGTGCGGGGGTTTTCCCAACCAACGCGGGTTTTCCCAACCGCTGAGTAGTTGCTCAGGGTGTCGACTACTCAGGGTGTCGATGTCGCCGCTTGCTGTACGAATAGTTTCGCTTGCTGAGCGAGTTCGTATGGAGCGGCACGATTCGGAAGCGTGATCTGTGATCCTCTATCGTCCGAAGGGCGATCACTGTGCCGGCTGATTACTGGGCTGAATGCTGGGCTCCCGGTACGTTGTTTCGCGTATCCCTCGCACATTGACCTTTTTGCGACTTGGTGGGTTACACTTGAGGTAGCGAGGATCGTCTGTTTTGGCAGGCCCTCGTGGCGATGAACCTTTCCTCACGAAAGAGCTGGCTGATACCAGGGCCGGTTCTCCCACCCAGTGAAAAGAGACAACGATGAATCAATGGAAGCTTGCCTTCCTGATAGCCTCAGCCATTTGTGTCGCTATGCTCAGCGGAACGGCTGAAGAGACGGAGAAGAAGGTGAAAAGAGATCCGGCGTTGGTTTTGCCGGTCCCCGACGCGGTTGCTGATAACGCGGCGGCGATGAAGCCGTACTCCGAGCCGATTGAGCACACCGAGGAAATGCTTGAGATGGTCCCGATCTCGGGCGGGACGTTTTTGATGGGAAGCCCTGCGGACGAAGACGGCCGGAATGAAGATGAGGGGCCGCAGCGTGAGGTCGAAATCTCACCTTTCTGGATGGGGAAGTTTGAGGTGACATGGGATCAGTACGATGCGTACCGAGAACAAATGGATCAGTTACGCCGCAAGATGTTCTCGTTAAAGCCGAACGCTCGTGACCTGTTGGTTGATGGAGTTTCTAAGCCAACCGAGGAATACACCGACATGAGCTTTGGCATGGGCAAAGGAAGGTATCCGGCGATCTGCATGACTCAGCATGCGGCCCGGACATTTTGCAAATGGTTGTCGGCTAAAACGGGACGTTACTATCGATTTCCAACCGAAGCTGAGTGGGAGTATGCGTGCCGCGCCGGGACGACGACCGCTTATTCCTTTGGTGATGATCCTGACCAGCTCGAAGATCACGCGTGGTTCTTTGACAATAGCGATGACACCTACCATGAAGTTGGTGAGAAAGAACCGAATCCTTGGGGATTGTACGACATGCACGGAAATGTTTCTGAGTGGGTGCTTGATCAGTATGCCGACCAGTACGAGGCGAGTGATGCAAAGCAGACCGATCCACTGAAAATCCCTGAAACTCTGTACCCTCGAGTCGTTCGCGGAGGAGGCTGGGGAGACGATCCCGAGCAACTGCGTAGCGCTGCTCGTGTTGGTTCCAACGAAGATTGGAAAGAGCAAGATCCACAGATACCACGGAGCATCTGGTACCATACAGATGCGCTCGGGGTTGGGTTTCGTGTGGTCCGACCGCTAATGGAGCCGACCGAAGATACGAAAGCCAGCAAGTGGGACAAAACCGCGCCTGAGCAAGTTGACGAAGAGTGAAACTCGCGATTGGCTGTCAGGGAGACAGCCGTCACGGACTCCGCTCAATGGAATGTTTTCTGCAGGATTCCGTTGAAGCTTCGTGTTTTCATCTATGAACGGAAAATAATCCCCACCACTCAACCACAAGTAACGATACCCCGCCATGTCTGATCAAAAGAATCGTCGAGAGTTTCTGCAAAACACCGGTCGCGTCGCCGCGGCAACGACCTTGGTTTCCGCGGCAGCGCCGTCCGTGCATGCAGCGGAAGACAACAACATTCGTGTGGTGTTGATCGGGTGTGGTGGGCGGGGCACTGGCGCTGCGTTGAATGCGCTGACCGTCGACAACGGTCCCATGACCTTGGTGGGGCTGGCCGATGTCTTTCCCAAAAATCTCAACAGTACTTACGCGTCGTTATCAGGTCACAAAGACGTTGGATCCAAGGTTGATGTTCCTGAGGAGAACAAGTTCATTGGTTTTGACGCCTACCAGAAAGCGATGGACTTACTGAAGCCTGGCGATGTGGTGATCTTGGCGACGCCGCCGGCATTCCGCTGGGTGCAGTTCAGCTATGCGATCGAAAAAGGCTTGAATGTCTTCATGGAGAAACCGGTCACCGTCGACGCACCGACTTCGGTGAGAATGTTGGAGTTGAACAAAAAAGCGAAAGAAAAGAATCTCAAGGTTGCCGTTGGTTTGATGTGCCGGCATTGTGAAGCCCGGCAAGAATTGTTCGATCGAATTCAAAACGGCGAAATCGGCGAAGTGAATTTGCTCAGGGCTTATCGGATGGCTGGGCCTACTGGCACAGCAGCCGCGCCACCTAACGATGGTAAGTTGAATGAGCTGCAGTACCAGATCAAGAACTTCCATGGCTTTCTTTGGCTCAGCGGGGGTGCGGTCAGTGATTTCTTAATCCACAACATTGATGAATCGTGTTGGATGAAGAATGATTGGCCCGTCAGTGCGATCGCGCTTGGTGGCAGACATTACCGTGGCGACAGTGTTGATCAAAACTTCGATGCTTACGCTATCGAGTACACGTTTGCCGATGGGGCAAAACTGATGGTCGATGGTCGAACGATGCCAGGCTGCAAACGCGAGTTCGCAAGTTATGCGCACGGTTCGAAGGGATTGGGTGTGATCTCATCGGCTTCCCACACACCTGCCAAGTGTCGGATCTACGCCGGCAACAACATGGATAAAGCTCGATTGCAGTGGGCGTACCCGCAGCCCGAACGTAACCCTTATCAATTGGAGTGGAACGATCTGATTGCAGCGATTCGGGAGGACAAGCCTTACAACGAAGCCGATCGTGGTGTGATGGCCAGCGCCGTTACGTCGATGGGACGCATGGCGGCACATACTGGCCAGGAGATCACGCTGGAGAAATTCATGGCACACGATCACGAATTTGGCCCGGGCATCGATAAGTTAACTCTCGATTCACCACCTCCGCTGACCGCTGGACCCGATGGCCGCTACAGCGTTCCGATGCCAGGCTTGGTGAAGAATCGCGAGTACCTGTAGTCTGGCAGTTCCCTCCCGGTACCAGTTTTCATCGCTTGCCAGTTTTCATCGCTTGCCACTTTTCATCGTTTGATTGGGATGCGGTCAACGATGGGCGGCGGGCTGACTGCGGTGGGTCGGCCTGTTTTCGGCCTGATCCGGAAAGCAGCGTTTGGCAAGGTCGTGCTGGGAGTCTCGCTGCTTATCGCAGACGTTCTTGGGCCTCGTCGGCCCAAGGGCTGTCGGGTGCGAGCTCTAGAAACTTTCCCCAGTGGTGTTCCGCTTCGATCTCACGCCCAAGTTTGTCGAGCGTGCGGGCCAGGTTGTAGTGAACTTCGGAGTAGTCTTCGTAGAGTGAGATTGCTCCACGATAGGCTGCGATCGCCAATTCGTCTTGCCCTGTTTCTGCGAGCACGTTTCCCAGGCTGGCGCGTGCTTCGACAAACTCGGGGTCGTGTTCGATCGCCGCATAGTACCGTTCACGGGCGGCAATCACGTGATCCATCCGGTACAGAAGTTCGGCGAGTTGGAAATCGATGTCAGCACGCGGGCCATCGCGAGCAATGATGGCGTGGCAGAAGCTGACGGCGGCTTCATAGTTTTCTTCGTCTTCAGCTTTGTAAACCGCGGCAAGCAATTCGTCTTTTTCAGCCTCGTGGTTCCATGGCCCGCCCGATCCGTCACCCGTGATTGAGATCACCGCTGGTGTTGTTTCATCAGGATGCTCTTTGTCCCGGTTTGTTGCTTCAAGTGCGTCGAAGTCAAATCGCAATTGTCCGCCCGGTTCGACCAGTCCTTCCCCGTCACGCAGCAAGACTTGCTTACCTTCGACAAGAATGGACAACTGATCGAGTGGCCGGCCCATTTCTGGTAACACTTCCACCAATTCGACTAGCCGTTGCTCGATCGCTTCGGGACTGGCACCCGAAACAACCCATTGGGCCAGTCGTCGAGCCGTGGCAACTTCTTGAAAATCGAAGTAAGGCAGTTTGTGAAGTGTTTGAACCGGCGTGATCAGTCCGCGACGATGCCAGCGGCGAATGACCCGCACGGAAACTCCCAGAAGTTGCGCGAGCATCGCGGGAGTGTGATACCGGTGCACCGATTGTTCAACGTCGAGCAATCCCAAACGTTGCCAGAGTTCGGTTTCAGGGACGATTTCTAAAGAACCCGTCGCCGCGGCGTCCAAGATCACGGGGCCGAGCAGATCTGCTTCGGCCAGCGGGGATTCGTCTGCTCCGACGATGACCCAATCGACCGAGGGTGCGTCGGCATCGACGATCACCGCTCCATACGATCGCAACACATTGGCTGCCTCACGCTGGTTCATGCCGCCAAACCGTCCCAGCAAGGCAACCCGTTTATGAATGGCTTCATTGCCAGCGGGCGATTCCGCGGGTGGGTCGTCAGGGCGTTCCCGCTGGTCGACGGTGTCCGGTTCGGTCAACGGTCCGTTTTCCAAAAAAGTTTTTTGATCGTAACGACGTCTCACGCCGCCTCGCTGTGGAGCCCATTATCCAGATTCACCGAGGATTCACGAGGGATCGGCAGGCTGTTTTTGAAGGAACCCCGTTTGTTTGGTCCTGTGCCCCTTTTGTTTTGTCCCGAACCTTGCTCAGATTCGCTGTCTCGATCATTCTGAGGGCTTGGTTGGCAGTGGGCGGGATGACCGCTGGCGTTCCTTTAGGAAGGTTGGAGGAAAGTCCGGGCTCCGCAGGACAGGATGGTCGATAACGTCGACCGGCCGCGAGGCTAGGGAAAGTGCAACAGAGAGTAAACCGCCGAACGGCTGCTCGATCTTGGTCGAGTGGTGCGTGGTAAGGGTGAAACGGTGCGGTAAGAGCGCACCAGCGACCGAGGTGACTCGGCTGGCTTGGTAAACCCCATCCGGAGCTAGACCAAACAGAGTGAAGTGGTGCGACCTCGTCGTGCCCGCCAAGCGGTCCGTACGGCAGAAACACTCGGGTAGGTCGCAATTGAGGCGGCGAGCAATCGTCGTGCACAGATAGATGGTCGTCGTCGATGTCGCTTATGCGAGGTCGGCACAGAACCCGGCTTACAAGCCCACTGCCAGCCTTTTTCGCTCCTATTGCTCAAACCCAGGTCGCTCGAATTGGGCCACCTGGGGTTGGCCAAGCATCAAGTTCAACGAGACTTACCCCCGATTCTGTCAACCAAAGACGCAGACCGTCGTATATCTTTGCAAACCAACTTGAGTCGGCAAGAATATTGTGATGAAGCCAGCGAGAAACCCCAAGCCGTCCGCCGAAAACGCTCGTGTGACTTGTAGTGTCTGCGGCAGCCGTTTCTATTTTGATGAAACCGATGCACCGCCATTCTGCAGTCAGCGATGCAAGGCGATCGACCTGAACCGATGGCTTGATGAGGAAATCAGTCTGCCGCATGAAGGTGGCCCCAAGATGGGTGAAGTGGTCGAGTTGGACGAGGGTGAAGATTGAGGATTGCCTTGACGACCGCCTCGGCAATCGCGACACTAGTGAGCTTGAAAACAGCTGAAACCTTTCCCGTGTTCCAGGGAAAGGTTTCTTTTTTGGGCTTCCCCTTCACCTGACCGAGGATTTTCGCTGGGCGAATCGACAACGTAGCCAAAATGACGCGGCTACCTACACGACGAGGCTGCCTGATGAATTGAGGGGCCTTCGTTGGTTGACGGCCCAGGTCGAATGAGTATCCCCCGGTGGTGCAACCCCAAGCAGAAAAGGTGCGTTTGCGATGATCGATTCCGTTCCCATGACCCGAGATGGCTATAACAAAATTAAAGCCGAGATCGAGCGGATGGAAAATGAAGAATTGCCGGTGGTTACTGAGAAAATTGCCGAGGCGCGGGAGGAGGGTGACTTAAAAGAGAACGCCGAGTACCACGCCCAACGCGAAAACCAGGGGATGTTGATGGCGAAGATCAACGAGCTAAAAGACAAACTCGCTCGGGCTTCGATCATCGATGTATCTCAGCTCCCCAAAGACGAGGTTGTCTTTGGATGTACCGTGACCGTCGAAGACACCGCCTACGGGGATGAAGAACAGTTCACTCTCGTCGGAGCTGGCGAAGAGGATTACAACGCCGGCAAGATTTTGGTCACCAGTCCCTTCGGCCAAGGATTGGTTGGCAAGAAGGTCGGGGAGGTCGCCGAAGTCGAGGTTCCTGCCGGAACCTTAAAATTCAAAATCCTGAAGATTGAGTTTCTCATGTAATTGATCCTCGTTCCCCTCTTTGTCCAGCGAGCCAAGCCCACGCGATGCCCATCGATCCAGAGAACAGCAGCGATCCAGAAAACAGCAACGATCCAGCGAAGGATGCTCAGCCAGCAAAGGAAAATCGGCCAGCAAAGGACAGTGAGTCAACTAAGGACAGTGAGCCGGCCATCGTGAGCGATTCGGAACTCCCCAGTGAACCTGCTGGGGATGGTGTTGCACCGCTGGATGGTGCCGACGAGGGACCAGGCTGGTTACCCGCGGTGATGGCAGCGACTGCCTTGATGGGCATCGTCGGTTTTATCTTTTGCGCTGGGTCGACCTGGTATCTGTTCCAGCAGCGGACAGCGTTTGCAATCCGGACCTTGCAGGGTGCCTATATCGGCGAAATTGAGCAGAGTTTGCTTGATCCGGATACCAAGGCAGCGGTGGTGGCCGAAATCCGTGTTTTGGCGGCCGACCTGGAACAAGGCAAGTACGACAATTCGCAAGCGGCTGAGATCATGCAGGGATTGTTGCGGCTGCCGGTCGTCCAGTGGGGTGAATTGCAGGTGGTCGAAGCATTTTTGCAGCAAGCCCAGGATGAGCAGAAAGAAGATGATTTGTTGCAGATCTCGCGACTTAAACGGGCGGTAGAACAGGGGAAGATCACGGCGATGGATGTCGACGAGGCGCTGGAGCCGGTGCGAGTTGAAGATAGTGATTCGGTGAACGGATACTCTCTTGGCCGGCCATTTACCGATGCAGGTGTCGCGGAGGTAGTGCATCGATGCGAGCTCGTTGCCGATCGAGAGTCGATTCCGAGCGAGGTGTTTGAGGGAATTCGTTTGCAAGTCATCGTCCGCCGAGCGATCGAACGGGCCACCACGCAATAGGTTGGATCCCCGAGGCCGATCCGTCGATGGCGGCGTTTCCCATGCGGGCATCCTGAGAACGATTGCACGATTGAACGATTTGCACGAACACGGTAAACCTACACGGGGTCCGGTCCGATCTAACAGCTGGGAGTCCCTGTGTGATCTGGCCGCTG
>JARGNK010000027.1:12914-30893 GCA_029213145.1 Rubripirellula sp.
GGGATCTGGCCGCTGGGGATCTGGCCGCTGGGGATCTGGCCGCTGGGGATCTGGCCGCTGGGGATCTGGCAGCCAAATTCGGGTAGCTCGACCGTCACCTTGTCGGTTGTTTATAGTTTTCTCGGTTTAGCATTTACTCTTATTTGATCGAGGTTTTCGTGCCCAACCGTCGCGTCGTCGTTGTTGGTTCGGGTCCTGGCGGATTAGCCGCTGCGATGCAACTCGCTCAGGCTGGTTGCGACGTGACCGTTTTGGAACGCCGTGATCGGGTTGGCGGACGAACTTCCTCGATCGAACTCGGCGACTACCATTTCGATTGTGGACCGACGTTTTTTCTCTATCCGCGTGTCCTGTCAGAGATTTTCCAGTCCGTTGGACGAGAATTGATGACCGAGATACCGATGACACGGCTTGATCCGCAATATCGGTTGACGTTTGGTGGCGGCGGAAAGCTCGATTGCACTCCCGATATGGAGGAGATGGATCGGCAAATTGCCGAGTTCGCGCCCGCTGATGTGGGGGCTCTCCAAAGGTACATGGATGACAACCGAGGGAAGCTAGAAAAATTCCGACCGATCCTCGAGTCCTCTTTTCAGTCGCCCCTCGATCTGTTGCGCCCGTCCATCTTGAGTGCTGCCCGGCATGTCCATCCTCTCCGTTCCCTCGGCAAGGAGCTCGAGCGGTACTTCAGTGATCCGCGTTTGGTGATCGCGTTTGCCTTTCAGTCCAAGTACCTCGGTATGTCGCCGTTTCAATGCCCGAGTCTGTTCAGCATCCTGTCGTTCTTGGAGTACGAGTATGGTGTTTGGCACCCATACGGCGGCTGCCATCGTGTTAGCGAACGGATGGCTGAAATCTGCCAGGAGATGGGCGTCGAGTTTCGTATGGAGGAGCCTGTTGTCAATGTGGAATTGAGCGGCAAGAAGGTGACCGCTTTGATAACAGAGGAACAAAGATATGAAGCAGATGCCTTCGTCGTGAATGCAGACTTTGCTGATTGGATGACCAATCTGATTCCGAATCGAGTCCGCAAGCGATGGAGCGATGAGAAGCTCGAGCAGAAACGATACTCTTGCAGCACTTACATGCTCTATCTGGGGATCGAGGGCGTTTACGAGGATGTTCCGCACCATAACATCCACATCAGTGAAAGCTACGAGCAAAATCTGCGCGAGATAGAACAGGATCATGTTCTCAGCAAAGATCCGTCGGTGTACGTCCAAAACGCTTCGGTCACGGATGACTCACTGGCGCCCCAGGGGCATAGCGCGGTTTACGTTCTCGTGCCGGTAACCCACCAGCATCCAAATGTCGACTGGAATGCCGAGGCTGCCGGTTTCCGAGAACTCACGCTCGATCGTTTGGCGGCAATCGGGATGCCAGACATTCGCGATCGGATTCGCGAGGAACATTGCATCACGCCCGACGATTGGAACCGTGATTACGCGATCTATCGCGGAGCAACTTTTAATTTGGCTCATAACTTGGGGCAAATGCTTCACAAGCGTCCCGGTAACCGATTTGACGAATTAGATTCCGTCTATCTCGTCGGCGGGGGAACGCATCCTGGCAGCGGATTACCAGTGATCTATGAATCGAGCAGGATCACCAGTCGTTTATTGCTGAATGACATCGGTGTCGATGCGGGGTTCATCGACGAGCACGCCATGGTTTGAGCGGCAGCGATTTGCCATCGCCGACCGATCGCGAGGAAGATCGATAGCTTGTCGGTCATCGGAAAATGTCGTCCCTGTGCCGCTTGGCATTCCAAAGAGCTGGTGAGGTCTAGGAACCGGTGCAGCACCTTGTCGCGTCGATGTCTGCGCGGCCGTGTAGCACTACTCTGCTTGGAGAGTCGTGATGCGAACGTTTTTAAACCAAGCAACCTGGCCGTGATTTTGAAATCCAATTCGACCGGTTCGGGGTAACTCTTTCAGTGCTGTTTTAAATTTGTTGTCGCTCCCATCGGGGTTCTTGCGAGCGGTGTCCCAGTCGTCCACGTTTGCATCCACAACGGTCACACCATTGATCAGAACACGAATTGAGGGACCCTTGCAGATCAGACGGAAATCGTTCCATTGACCGACTGGTTTCGCGGGATCAGTCAGCGGTGCTTTGGCATCATAGAACGCGCCGTTGAGATTTTTTCCGTCCCGTTTCCCTTTTGTTCTCTGGAAACCTTCGTTGTCGAGCAATTGGATTTCGAAGCCACCTTGCACCGGATTATTGGGATCGGACCGAAAGAAAACACCGCTGTTGGCTGTCTCTGACAATTTGTATTGCAGCGAGAGGTCAAAGTCACCGTAGTCTTTTTTGGTCCAGATGTATCCCATACCCCGCGTTCGGGTTTGACCGTTCTTTTGTGTGACAGTTTCAAGCCGGCAAGTCAGCATGTCGTTGTCGATGACCCAGCCACCTGGACGAAACTCCCACTGATCGGTGTTCGTGCCATCAAACAAGATGGTTGGTTCTTGGGCGGAGAGAGCAGGAATCGCAACCGTTAACAGTAGGGCAATGCTGGTGAGGTGTTTAAGCATGGTAACTTTTTTGGTGTTGCCCCCTGTGGGATTCGCAACGGATCTCGTCCAATCACTTCGATTGGTGTCGCAGGGGGAAGGAGTGGCTTCGACAGACGATCGTTATGAGGTCAGTTTCTGATTCGACTGGTGACGTTTGGAATCACGTTTTGTTTTCTTGTCAAGATTGCGTTGTAACGCATCGGTCAAATCAATCCCGGATTGATTGGCCAAGCAGACGGTCACGAACAGTACATCGGCCAGTTCATCGGCTAGATCACCAGGCGTCTCACCTGGTTTGCATGACTGCTCCCCGCAGGTGCGTGAGAGGATTCTAGCGACTTCACCCACTTCTTCGACCAACTGTGCCAGGTTCGTCATTTCATCGAAGTAGCGAACCCCAATCGTCTGGATCCACTGATCGATATCTTGTTGAGCTTGCCGAAGCGTCAAGTCGGCTGGCGGCGAAGTTGGCGAGTGACTCATTGTGCGATCAACAGGTAGGTCCCGCTCTTTCCCGCCACCGCGATGTCCGTTTTGGAGTCTTGGTTCAGGTCAGTCGTGACGATCTGTAGACCACAACCGACATGCCCCTCTTCAATGGTGTGACGGGTGAATTTACTAGCTTTGGGATCCCAATCGTAGTAGTAGAGGCATGGCATCTCCATGCCGCCGGGATCACGGCCGTTGTGTGCGTAATAACGTTTTCCAGCAATCAGCTCGTTCACGCCATCGTTGTCGACATCGCGCCACGCAAGTGTGTGAGGTTGGCTGTACGAGCGATCGATATCATGCTCTTTCCAGGTCAGCTTGCCATCGTCGCCTTCCCCTTCATTGCTCCACCAGTAAAGCCCGTAGTCGTGGCCATTTCCAATGATCAAATCTCCGTCCCCGTCCTCATCCAAGTCGGTGACGATCATTGGGATGCTGGCGTGAAGTTCCCAGTCAGGGTGAAATTCCCAGGGACTGCTCCAAGGATTCTCACTCGGTTGTTCGTACCAGCCTTGGCCCACCAGGACATCAGCTTTTCCGTCACCACTGATGTCACCAACGGCTAACCCATGACCGTTGCCCTTCGCACCCAATTGATGGGGCTTCATTTCGTAAAGTGATTCACCCGCTTTGACCTTCCCTGATTTTTTGACCAATCGCCAGACGACCATCGGTACACCTTTAATCCAGCTATTGACGATCCATTCCGGTTGGCCGTCACCATCCAAGTCTTTCATGACTTGACCTTCATTGGATGAATTTCCGGTATCAACCAGGACATGTTGCGTCCATTGCTTGCCCAGTCGCAGCGCTTCGCCACCCGGATTCTCGTACCAGTGGATTTCCGTCGGCTTAAAGGAACCGGCAATCACATCGAGCCGGCCATCGCCGTTGACGTCAAACAAGAAGTCCCCGTTACTTTGGACGTAGCCATTCCAATCGTCGATATTCCGGAGCGGGCGGGCGGCCCAATCGCCACCACGGAACCAGTTTCTTCCCGCGACCAGATCCGTGACGCCGTCTCCATCGATGTCGCCAGCAGCAACGCCTTCATTGCCATCAATCGTTAAAAGGCGAGCCTTGAATGCTGTGCCACTTTCCTCGGCGAACGTCGTCCCGTTAAAGAATGGGATTGCGGAAAAAAAGAGGCTTGCGCAGAACAGGAGAGTGTTTTTCCGATATGACATGGTCGGCTTTTTGATCAGAGGGAATCCGGGAGTTGATAACGGCGATCTTGGTTCGTTGGCAGTCTTTCCAGTGCTCGCTAGATTGCCAAACTGGCAAGGTCGCAGCGACTAG
This sequence comes from Rubripirellula sp., assembly GCA_029213145.1. Lineage (GTDB taxonomy): Bacteria > Planctomycetota > Planctomycetia > Pirellulales > Pirellulaceae > Rubripirellula. The sequence continues at coordinate 17,222 of JARGNK010000027.1, forward strand.
AACAAAGCGGCTTCAATGGTGATTTGTTGAACGTTTTCGCGTCGAGAGGCGTTTCAGCCATCCCGACGAGACGCTTAGATTGTATCATGCGTGGCAGATGGCTGACTGCCACCAATACCCTCCCCTTTGACCCGTGTGCCCGACCACGATTTTATGAAGCTCTCCCGCATTAAAAACGACGTGGAGACGATCGCTGGGGAGGATTTGCTGCACGCCGAAGATTTGAGCGAGGGAGCTGTCTGGCTGAGTGCGGCCAGGAAAATGACAGCGGAAGACGTTGCCGATTTCGCCGTGTTGAGTGGAGATCACGATCCTCTGCACGAAAATGAGGGTGGCGTCTCGCCGTTCGGTGAGCCAGTAGTTCACGGATTGCTTGGGTTGAGTGTCATGGCAGGTCTCAGCAGCGAACGGCCCAATGTGGCCACGTTGGCACTTGTAGCAGTCGATTCATGGGAGTTTTTGGCTCCCATCTTCTTCGATGATGAAATCCACGTGCGTACCGAAGTTGCATCAATGCAACCGCATGGTCGAAGAGCTGCCAAAATCGTTTGGTTCCGACAGCTGATCAATCAATCCGGACGGGTTGTCCAGCAAGGTCGCCTCACGACGCTCGTCGCCAATCGAGCCCGCGCTGCACGCCAGAATCGTCCTGGAAAACCGCGCTAGAGGTATCCTCTATGTGGGGGCGAGCGGCTTTATCCAGCCCGCTGGATCGCAAATGATTCGGCTGGATCGCGAATGATTCGGCTGGCCCATAATGAGTGCTCGTTTGGAGACAAGTCTCTGCCCTCGCGATCCCTCTGCCTCTCGGGCACGAGATGTGAAAAACGACCTCAGGTTGGTAGCCAACGTGTCGTAGGGAGAAAATAAAATACCTTCCGCTTTGTTTGAGCATCCGTTCATCGACCCGAACCGGGAACCGAGTGGCCTGGCCTCGAGCAGCAGGAAATCGACGATCACGAGGTCTGGCTTCTCAATCTGGTCCGCAAAAAATTGGTAACGGTTTACCATTTGCGGCTGAGCATCAATCTGATCACGAGGGAAAAAAGCGATGACCGTGAGGACGATCTACCTACATTCATTTCGCAGGCAAAGAATAGGTCCTGCTGGCGGTGGCGGAGTTGCCCGACTTTGTTGACAAGTGTGCGGATCTTGTAGACAGAATACCCAAGATGGAGTTCAGCCTTGATGGGAAGTTGTCATGACTCGGTGGCTTGAGTTGTGTCGAGATCACGAATCAGTTCAACAGTAGATCGGAGGGTTCCGTTGCGTGTTCCCTTCTCGAGTCGATGAAAGAGAGGTCAGTCCAAATTCACGTCGAGAACAAAAGTCTCAAGGGTTGAATTATCGATCGACGACTAAAATCAAAAAGTAAACGAATGCGCGCGTTTCGCCCGATCCTGGATTGCAAAATCTGAAAGACAGGTTGGACGAAACGACCTTCGCATGTCACCAAGTTGCTCAATCGAATTCGGCGATGAATCGGTAACAAGAATGAAGCCATTGGTAGTTTGCTCGTCAATGTTTTCCCGTGATCGAAGATCGTGATAGCGATGTAAACCTCTGCTTTGGTTCAATTCGAATCACGGCGATTGTTCTGAGCGTTGCTGCACGGTTGATCGGAGTGAGGATCGGAGCGTTATCCTTATTCGGATATCCGGCGGGATTCATGGCGATCATCGGCATCATGGGATTGGCTGGCGTCGCAATCAATGACACGATTGTGGTGTTGGTCGCGGTCCGTGGGAATGAGGCCGCTTCCCGAGGGGATGCTCGAGCCGTTCGTGACGTGGTCACGCGTTCGACGCGGCATGTGGTAGTCACTTCCCTGGCGACCACGGCAGGTTTTATTCCCCTTTTGTTGCCTGGCGGTGGATTTTGGCCGCCCTTGGCAATCGCGATTGCTGGTGGAGTGGGTGGGGCAAACCTCTTGGCCCTATATTTCTCGCCGTCGGTTTACGTACTGACTATGGGCCAAGGCGGTGATTTGGGAGAGGCCGATAAGCAGCTCGAAAGTCTGATTCACTTTGATGCAAAACCCGAGCGTTGTCGCGTTTACTTAACGCAAGGCTCGTTTGAGCTGGGAAATTCATTCCCATTGTCGCTTGGGAAAAGCCCGTCTTTTGTGCGGGAAATCTTGTCCATGCGTTCTTCTTCGCTAATCGTACGCGGGACTTGGTAGGGCGATGTTTTTGGTTGGGTTGTGCAAACTGCCAAAGACTGCCAAGAATCAGCGTGAGTCATCACCAGCCAAATCAATCAGCAAACGTTGTCTACTGAATGCACCTACTGTTTCCATTGCTGGCCAGTCTGCTGGTCGTTGTCTCATTAATCTTGATCAACCGAGCGTTGGCCAATGGTGTCGGGTCGCTCACCGTATTGTTTTTGGTGAATGAAATCTCGGCAGTCGCGTTTTCGTTGCTTTGGTTTTCCGGCGGGCAGATTCCTGCGTGGCAGTTTTTCTATCAACCATTTGTGATCGCTCTGCTCTTTATGGTTGGGTTGATGCTGACCGTCTTGGCGGTGCAGCAGGGTGATGTGTCTGTGGCCACGCCAGTTTTTGGTTTAAAGGTTTTGTTGGTTGCGGTGCTCTTGATGTTGTTCGAACGCGAAGCATTACCGCCGCCGATCTGGATCAGCGCGGGGTTGGCGAGTTTGGGTATCGCGCTGATTCAATGGACTGGGCGGAATCACCCTCGACGCTTGCTGCTAACGATCATTTTGGCATTATCCGCAGCGACATGTTTCGCGCATTTTGATGTGTTCGTGCAGCGTTGGGCACCGATGTGGGGTGCTGGTCGATTCGTACCGATTTCTTATTGGATGCTCGGCGTTCTCTCATTGGCGATGTTGCCGTGGGTCGATTTTCGTCCGCTTAAACGCGACGCGAATCGCCGGCTGGTCGTAACCGGGACGCTCTTGATGGCCGCGCAATCACTGTGCATTGTTGGTGCTATTGCAGCCTATGGTGATGCCGCCCGAATCAATGTGATCTATGCGCTGCGAGGATTGTGGGGCGTGACGTTGGCTTGGTTGGTGGCAAGGCGATGGGGCGGCGCCGAAGCGGAGTTAACGATCGGCACGATCGTGACGCGGTTTTGCGGCGCTGCACTGTTAACCCTTGCGGTGATCCTCGTGATCCTGACCCAAGAATCCCAGGTCATTGTCATCGCCGAGTGATGTTTGGATTTCGACTACAATCAGCGGGTGTCTCTTAGTCCAGCCGTACAATTCAGGGGAACGACCATGCCCGGTCGATACGTCAACGCCACGTTCGTGATCGTTTTGCTCGTTGGTCTGTTATTGGGGCAATGCTCTGAAGCTGCCGTGCCCCAAGATTCGCCCAATCGCCCCCATATTGTGCTGGTCATGGCGGATGACCAAGGTTGGGGGCAAACTGGCTACAACCACCATCCGCTCCTGAAGACGCCGAATCTTGATGCGATGGCGGCCAATGGTTTACGGTTTGATCGGTTTTATGCGGGGGCTCCGGTTTGCTCGCCTACACGCGGAAGTGTGCTGACCGGTCGGGCGAACGACCGGATCGGAGTGATGAGCCACGGTTATGCACTCCGGCGGCAAGAAACGACGATCGCGAAGCTTCTTGCCGATGCTGGTTACGCGACGGGGCATTTTGGGAAATGGCATCTAAACGCGTTGCGTGGACCGGGTGTACCAATTCTAGCAAGTGATGATCATCATCCTGGGGAATTTGGGTTTGGTACTTGGATCTCGGTGACCAATTTTTTTGATCGCGATCCGATCTTAAGTCGCCAGGGAAAATTCGAAGAATTCAAAGGTGATTCTTCGGAGATCGTAGTCGATTTGGCTCTGAAGTTCATTTCCGACCAACTCCCTAGCGGGCATCCCACGTTCTCTGTGATCTGGTACGGAACACCGCACAGTCCGTTCAAGGCAAGCGAGCAAGACATGGCCCCGTTCAGAGGCCTCGATGAGACCTCACGGAACCACTACGGAGAATTGGTTGCGATGGACCGCAGTATCGGTTCGCTCCGAAGCGGTCTAAGGGATTTAGGAATCGCGGACAATACACTGGTTTGGTTTTGCAGCGATAACGGCGGTTTGCCAAAGATCAAACCCGAAACAGTTGGTGGTCTGCGTGGAAACAAGGGAACGATCTATGAAGGTGGTTTGAGGGTGCCGGCAATCATTGAATGGCCGACTCATGTCGAACCTCGCGTGACTAAGTATCCGGCATCGGTTCTTGATATGGTTCCAACCTTGTTAGAGATCACTTCGGTGCAGCACGCGACACCGGGTCGACCACTCGATGGCCGCAGTCTCGTTGAGTTGATGCAAGGAGAGATTGGTCCACGTGATCAACCGATTCCTTTTCGTCACATTGGTCGTGCTGCGTGGATTGACAATCACATGAAATTGTTGACCACAAATTTGAAATCACAGAAATTTGAACTTTACGATTTGAAGTTGGATCCAACTGAAGCAAACAATCTTGCCGACGAAGACTCTGCCGTTTTTCAGCGGATGAAAAAGCAATTCCTGGAATGGAACGAATCAGTGGATCAAAGCTTTGCAGGGAAAGATTATCCAACCGGAAGCGTTGATCCGCGTGAGCCACAACCCCGATTTTGGACAGACGTCGAAGCCTATCAACCCTATTTCCCTGCTTGGCGTCAGCGTTGGGAGTACCAATCTAGATTGTCGAAACGTAAGTGACTTTGCGCATTTTTTCACAATCTATTCTTGACGAATGAGTGTCACAAAAGTTTGACGTGGGTCGCTTAAGCTCCTAGGTTAGAACTTCGGCACTTGGGGCATGGTTTGAATTCTATTCCATTTCTCGTCGAGGTATTACGCATGTCTACTGTCAAAGTTGCGCGAGATTTTATGCGTCGCAAGTTGGTGACGCTAAGTGCGGACACGGAAGTTTTAGCTGGAGTTGCACGGTTGTTGCGTGACAACATTTCAGGTGCTTCCGTGATCGACGATCACGGTCAATACCTCGGAGTGTTCAGCGAAAAGTGTTCCATGAATGCGATGACGGAAGTCGTCGAGGTCGCGGATGCGTGTGGTCTATACTCCGGTGCGACCCGAGAATTCATGAAGAGTGAACTCTTCACGTTGACGCCAGACATTGGTGTATTTGAGGCGATTGACCAGGTCTTGAAGCGCCGGATTTCTGGGGCGCCTGTCGTTGACGAGAACCAAAAGTACCTTGGTATTTTCTCTGAAAAGACTGCGATGCGTGTGCTGGTGTCCGCTGTCTATGATCAACTGCCAGGGACCAACGTTGGATCTTATATGAACGTTGATCGTAATCGGATCATCGGGGATGAGGATACTTTGGTTCAGGTTGCCCACAAATTTCAGCAAACACCCTATCGACGATTGCCAGTGTTGCATCATGGCCGCTTGGCTGGACAGGTGAGTCGTCGTGATGTGATTCGCGCGGAGCATGGGGTTGCGGTGGAAGCTCGCAAGCTAGGACTTCGTAGTGGGAGTGACGAACGTTTGCAGGTGGCAACACGAGTCAGAATGGTCGGCGAGTGGATGGACAAAAATGCTTTGACGATCGAGCCAGAAACCGACTTGCTGACGGTTGCCATGGCGTTTTTGAATTCACCGTATCGACGATTGCCGGTTGTTGACCATGGCAAGTTAATGGGGCAAATCAGTCGCCGCGATTTGTTGGAAGCAGCAGCTGAAATTTTGCGGCCAAAACCAAAGAAGCATCATGCTGAGGCTTTGTATCTGAGTCCGCTGGTCGATTCCGCTCCGCCATCTTTGTCGTAGGTCGTTTACTTTGCGGTTGCTCTCAGACGCTGGAACATCTGCTTGATGGAAGCAGCCGAGTCCGTGCGCAACAGACTGATGCGGTAAAGGCGACCCGCCGTCATGATCACCACTGTGGTGATCGTCAACATCAAGAGAGCCGCTAGTGGTGCGTGCCAAACTGGTAACGTTTGCCCACTACTCAGTCGCAACGACATCATCAATGGCGTCGATGGCGGAAAGAAGCTAAGGCTGACCGCCACGATGCCATTCGGATCACGGATCGCCATAAACCAGACCATCAACGGACTTACAAGTAGCAGCCAGACTGGCAGCAGCAGGCTTTGGGCTTCTTTTAACTCGCTAACAGAAGCACCGATGGTCAGAAAGATTGAACTGTAGAGCAGCACTCCTAGAATTTGGAAAACGATTAGCCAGGGTAACTGTGTCCAGTCGAGACTCAATTCCCAAGCGTTCTTGTTGGCAACGATCAACGCTCCGCAGGCGTAGAAAGTGAAAATGACAAAGGATCCGGCAACATTACCGATCAGCTTTCCCGCCATCAGTTCGGTAGAGGTGACCGAACCAAGTAATAATTCGGCGATTCGGTGCTGCTTTTCTTCCATAGCGCTCTCAAGCATGGGCTGAGCGGCCATAAAGATCACCATGAACATCAACATCATGATGCCGAAGGGGAGAAACATCGATGCCAGCGTGCCCATTCCATCTTTCGACGTGACCGATCCGCTGTCCGTTTTCTCGAAGGGTGTGTTGGGTGTTAAGGTGACAGCGACATTGGCTTTTGCGACAAGGTCGGGATCGAGCCCTAGTTCGATCAGCTTGGTCCGACGTGATTGTTTTTGCAGGAAACTCTCGAGCCAACGGCGGGTCTGACTGAGGACGGCATCTTGACTTACGAACTTGGCGGTCGAGTGATCGGTTTGGTTGGGGGATTCAGTAGGAATGCTGGGGAACTCGGCCGGGATCTCGACGAATGCGTAGAGTTGACCGTCGCGAATTTGGTCGCTTAGTTCGAGTCGTTGTTCATCACTGAGCGTGGCTGTGGCCGCGCGTTCAAAACGAAACGTTTCTGCGCCCATCATCGGGTCAACCGATTCATTGTCGGAATCGCTGGCCATTGATTGGGCGAGTGCTGCATTGCGTTGTTCTGCGGCTTGTTGAATGGAATCGAACAACGCATCGGTGGCATCCGCGACAATGATCCGTCGTTCTTTCGTGCCACTCAATTTTGTGAGTGCTGGAATTAAAAACAAACCGCCGGCCATCAAGATTGGCATCATGAATAGCGAGAAGACAAAGGTCTTTGTCACGACCATCGCAGTAAATTCGCGGCGGGCAATCGCGAGAACTTTTTTCATTGGATTACCTCCGCGGTTTCGATTTCGGAGGATTTCGGTTTCGCGATTTGGACAAAGATGTCATGCAACGTGGGGCGGACTGTTTCAAAATGCTCCACATCCCCGATTTGAGTGAGTTGGTTCAGCAGGTTTTGCCGCTCGGAGTCAGAATTTAAACGCAAGTCAAAAAAACCTTGTTCGGCCGTCTGGTCTAACACACCGGGTAAACCTTCCGGGATCGATGCGCCGTCTGCCATTTTTGCTCGGATCATGCATTTTCCATAGCTTTGGCGAATCGAATCGATGGTGCCATCAAGTACTTTTTTTCCGCGGTAGATCATGAACACGCGATCGCACATTTGTTGGGCTTGCGACATATCGTGAGTGCTGAAAATCACCGTGGTACCACGGTTGCGAAGTTCCAAAACGATGTTGCGTATTAAGTCCAGATTCACAGGATCCAATCCGCTAAAGGGTTCATCCAGGATGACCAATTCCGGATTGGCGATTAACGCCACGATGAACTGGATCTTTTGAGCCATGCCTTTGGAAAGTTGTTCAATCCGTTTCTTTTGCCACGAACTGGCTTCCATTCGTTCGAGGCAGTCATCGATTAATGGACCCGGGCGACGGACACCTTTCAACGCTGCGAAATAACGCAGAATCTGCCGAACGGTCATGCGCCGATAGAGTCCTCGCTCCTCCGGCAGGTAGCCAACACGCGGATCGGCGGTTTTGACATCGCGACTGCCAAGCACTTCGACGTGCCCGGAGTCGGGTTGATAAATCCGCAAGATCAGACGCATGGTCGTGGTTTTTCCCGACCCGTTCGGGCCAATGAAACCATAGATCGATCCAGTCGGGACGCTGAGGTCCACCTCGTCGACAACGGATTGGCCAGAGAAACGTTTGACAACTTGGTGCAATTCGACGGCAGTTGTGGACAAGAAAGTAGCCTCATGAAACGTTGTTTTCGCGGACCAGCCCATCCTGTCAGATCCTCGATTCACCTGCAATCCACCGATGTCTGTAGACTGGGAACGCAGGCTGCGCCGGTTCCTTCAAGAAACAGTTCGGTCGGCATGGCCTGATCTTGGCTTTCATTGGATCGGTAGAGGGGTGGTATTCATCGGAGTCCGTGTTTCGAGACTTGTCCATGCGTTGAAGCACGCGTGGAAAACTCGGCGGCAGATTTCTTGAACTTGGCACAGCCACCAGCAAATGGATAGAAACCGTAAGTAAGACGCCCAGCGATTAGCGGGATGGGGCGGCGGTTGGATTTGAAGAAAGGACTGAATGCGATGGCGACTCTCACTTTTTGTGGCGCGGCTGGCACGGTGACTGGATCTTGTTCGTTGATCAACAGCGACCGCGGTCAGTTTCTTGTCGATTGTGGCCTTTTTCAAGGAAACCGTACGACTCAAGACCTGAACTACCAGCCATTTCCCTTCAATCCCAGCGACGTCGGTTTTGCGTTGTTGACACATGCGCACATCGACCACAGTGGTTTGTTGCCCAAGCTGACTCATGCGGGGTTCAATGGCCGGATTCATTGCACCGAAGCTACAAGAGATTTATTGGAATTTATGCTTCGTGACTCGGCCTTTATTCAGGAGTCAAACACCGATCGGATGAATTCCAAAAGGGAGCGTCGCGGCCAATCGCTGGTCCAACCGCTCTACACGGTTGCTGATGCAGAGGCTACGCTTCGCCAGTTAGTCGCAACCGAATATGAAACGTGGTTTGAACCGGTTGATGGAATCGCGTGTCGCTTTTGGAACGCGGGGCACTTATTAGGGTCAGCGTCGGTTGAGGTGAAATTCGAACAGGCAGGTAAATCGATCAGCTTGCTCTTCTCGGGTGATTTAGGCCCTGATGAAAAAGCGTTCCACCCTGAACCGGAAGCGCCGAAGGATTATGACTACATCGTTTGCGAGAGCACCTACGGCGACCGTGATCGTGATGATTACACACTCGAGAAACGTCGTGAGGCCATCCGAGATGAGTTGCTGAGAGGTTTGAGTCGCGGTGGTAACGTGGTGATCCCAAGTTTCGCAGTGGAACGCAGCCAGGAACTATTGCACGATATCGCCGCCCTGCTGAATGCAGGAGAAATCCCTGATGCGACTGTTTATCTTGACTCTCCATTGGCACGCAAAGCCACGGAGGTTTTCATCAAGTACTCCGCTGAGATGGAAGATATCGCGGTCGACGAATCAGAGTTGTTTCGCCATCCGGATTTTCGACTTGTTGAGAGTGTCGAAGAGAGCAAAGCGATCAATAAGGTGAAACGAGGGGCCATCATTATCTCAGCGAGTGGAATGTGCACCGCAGGTCGTATCAAGCACCACTTAAAGAACAATATTTTTCGATCGGAGTCGACCGTGCTATTTGTCGGCTATCAGTCGCCTGGCACGTTGGGTTCCATCATCCTTGGTGGTACACCACGGGTTCGGATCCACGGTAAAGAATATGAAGTAAGGGCTGAGATTCGCAAACTCGGAAACTACTCTGCTCATGCGGACCAAGGCGAATTGATCGATTGGATTTTGGCACGTGGGCCGGCTCGTGGCGGCCTGTTTTTGAATCATGGCGAAGATTCCGCTCGTAAGGTTTTGCGGGACTTGTTGATCGAACGCGGTTTGGACGCTGAAAAGATTTTGTTACCAGCGTTTGATGAGAGCTTTACGTTGGTCGCTGGCAGCCCGGCGAAATCGATCTCACGTCCCGAGCCACGCATTGATCCGGCTGAACTAAAACGAGATTGGCACAACGAATATGCTGATTTCATTTTGAAGTTAAGCGAAAAACTGCAGGCGACCAAGACGTCTCACCAACGACGTGAGCTCATCGATCGACTTTCCAAATCTCTCCGTGAGGAGTGAGCGAACTGGTTCGCGATTGTGACTCGCAAGTTGTCGGACGGATCAACGCTCTGGTGGCTTTTTCACTCGCATAGTAGGAGTGATCGCCAAGCTGTTGAATTAGTTCGCGTTCTTCGACCGCCGAGCCTTGCCCTTTCGAGGGATCAACGCCGTCCTGCGTCGATCCTATCGCAGTCAATATGGCAAGTGAAGCGAGACAGGTCATCGAAAGAATCGAAAGATGGAACATTGCAGCCTTCCGGGATCGAAGTGCAGCTTGCTTCTCGTTAATTGCCTGAAACATTCGTGTCGAGGTATACGGCGGTTGGCAACTTGAAGTGCGTCTGGAAACGCTCCAAGTCTAAAGACGTTCAATGATTGGGCCGAGGTTTGGTATCTCGCCTAAAAACAACACGCTTTGCCAGCCTCGTCACTCGTGCTCGTGAAAGGTTAGCCAAATGAAACGTGATTGCTGGACGTAAAACGCTGGATGTGTCGACACTTGACACCGGAACGAATTGACACCGGAACGAGAGGTGATCACGGTGTCTTCGGTTTTGATGGCCGACGACTCAAATCAAATTAATTCTTCTTGCGGCGATTGGGCCGCCCAAGGTTTTCGTCTGGCGTGACCTCAAATTGTTCCCTCAATCGGGACAATTCCGTCATCATCTCGGTCTGAACTGAAGCGTAGGCAGGATCACCGTAAACGCTTTTCATTTCCTCAGGATCTTGCTTGAGGTCGAAAAGTTCCCAGTCGTCAATTTTCTGTCCACCCAACGCATAGAAGTGAATCAGTTTGTAGTTTCCATTGGTGACGCCGTAGTGACGGGCCACGTTGTGGCCACCTGGGTTTTCGTAGTAATGGTAGTAGAACGACTTTCGCCAGTCAGACGGTGTTTGTCCCTGCAGAATTGGAACCAAGCTACGTCCCTGCATGTCGGCTGGAACTGGTGTCCCAGCGATGTTCAAGAAAGTTTCAGCGAAATCCAAGTTTGAAACGATGGCGTCGCTAGTGCTGCCCGCTTCGATTTTTCCAGGCCACCGCACCAGCAGTGGTGTCTTGAGTGATTCCTCATACATCCAACGTTTGTCAAACCAGCCGTGTTCACCGAGATACCAACCCTGGTCAGATGAGTAGATGACAACGGTGTTGTCTGCCAAACCGGCCTCGTCCAGGTAATCGAGAACGCGTCCGACACCATCATCAACGCTCTTGACGCAACGGAGGTAATCTTTGACGTATCGTTGATACTTCCATTGGATGATTTCTTTGTCGCTCATGGTCGGTTGTGCTTTGACGAAGGCCGCATTTTTCGGGCCGTAGGCTGCGTCCCAGACTTTCTTTTGTTCGTCATTCATGGAGCCACGTCCGGTCAATTTCAAGTCGCGGCTATTGAGATGCTCGCGGATCGTCATCGTTTGGCGGGATGCGGATTGTGTGCGTCCGGAATAATCATCCCACAGCGTCTTCGGTTCAGGGATCTTGGCATCATCGAGCCAGTTCAGGTACTTCGGTCCTGGCATCCAGTTGCGGTGTGGCGCTTTGTGCTGATACATCACCATAAAAGGCTTACTCGGATCTCGTCTTTCTTTCATCCAAGCAAGTGTTTTGTCGGTAATGATGTCGGTCGTGTAACCCGTGTGTTTCCGCGTCACCGGTTGGCCGTCAGCGTCCGAGGTGATCATTGGCGGGTTGTAATAAGGGCCCTGTCCCTTCAATACGTCGTAGTAGTTGTATCCCTGCGGAGTCGAAGCGAGATGCCACTTGCCTACGACTGCCGTCTGGTAGCCGGCCTTTTGCAACATTTTTGGGAAGGTCGGCTGATCACCGTTGAACTGATTGCCATTTCGAATGAATCCATTGATGTGGCTGTACTTGCCAGTTTGGATGACTGCGCGGCTCGGGCCGCAAATGGCATTGGTGACGTAACAACGATTGAATCGCATTCCTTCGTTGGCAATGCGGTCCAGATTGGGCGTTGTAATTCGCGACGGGTCATAAGCACTGAGAGCTTGTTCGCAGTGATCATCCGTAAAGATAAAAACGATATTTGGACGCTGGTCCGCTCCCAAGGAGGCACTCGAGACCAGGACAGCTAGCAGTGAAAACAGGAGAGATCGGAGCATCGGTTCTTCAAAATCGAGGGAAAACAAGTCCAGCCATCATAATGGATAACGGCGACGGATGATGGCGAGGATTTTCAATTGGTTCGTGATGGAGATGGCCATGATTCAGCGTCGATTTTGGATTCTTAAAAGTTCGATTTGATTGCTTCACGTGGGCATTTGCAGAGGGCTTGAGAACCAGTTTCTCCGCTGTTTGGCGATTTTCGTTGTCGACGCAGTGTTTTTGGGTGCCCCTAACAACACAGCGAAAATGCTGTTGCTCAGTCGCTTCCGCTACAAAAACGCCGCGCGCGGAATTAGAGTAGGTGCATTCTTTTGTCCCCCCCTTTATCCCCCAATCTGTGATCGAAATGCGACGATTCTCTATTGGTTTCATGGTGAGTTTGGCTTTTGTTGCCGGCTTTGCTGCTCCGTTAGCCGCTCAGCAACGAATCCCCGGCAAGGGTCCGGCTTATACCGAGCCCCCCACCAAAGATCCAAATTTTGCACTGATGGGTGAGTTCGTAGGCGAGATTTTTACCGGGGACCAGCAGACCCGAATGTTAGGTTTGCAAATCCGCGCAATTGGTGGGGATGAGTTCGACGCGTTGTCGTTCTATGGTGGGCTGCCAGGCCAGGAGGCTCATGAATCTGATCCCATTCGGATGGTGGGTCGGCGTTCTGGCGACTTCGTCGTCCTTTCGGGTGGGCCCTGGGCCATTTTTGTCGAGAAGGACGGCTGTCTGCTGGTCGATCGAAAAGGGAGAAGCCTTGGCAAGCTAGCACGAATTGAGCGGGTGAGTCCGACGTTGGGTGCTTTGCCACCGGAAGGCGCAATGGTCTTATTCGATGGCACGAATCTAGATCATTTCACCAAGGCACAGATGACTGACGAGGGCTTGTTGATGGAGGGTGCCGATCTGAAGCCGATGTTCCAAGACTTCAATCTGCACGTTGAGTTTCGCTTGCCATACATGCCGGAGGCTAAAGACCAAAGCCGTGGCAACAGCGGTGTTTATTTGCAGAGCCGATATGAATGCCAAATCTTGGACTCATTCGCACAAGATCCATTGATCAACGGTGCCGGGGCACTCTATCGGTTTCGCGCACCTGAGGTGAATGTCTGTTTGCCGCCGTTAGTGTGGCAGACGTATGACATTCAGTTGACCGCACCACGCTGGGCGGCTGACGGCAGCAAAACAAGGAACGCCCGTATCACGTCTTGGCTGAACGGCGTTAAAGTTCAAGACAATGTCGAGCTCCCCAACAAGACAGGAGCAGGCAAGCCAGAAGAGCCGATCCTGTTGCCATCACGATTGCAGGACCATGGTGACCCGGTTCGCTTCCGCAACGTGTGGGTGGTCGACCGGGGCATGATGCTCAGTGATTTCCCGATCTACCCAACACCGGAAGAGATCGCGGCAGCCGCTGAAGCGAAAGCCAAGCAAGCAGCCGAGGAAAAAGCCAAAGCCGAAGCGAAGGCCAAAGCAAAGGCAAAGGAGAAAGCGGATGCCAAAGCCAAGCGAGAGGCTGATGCGAAAGCAAAAGCCGATGCGAAAGCAAAAGCCGAGGCAGAGGCAAAAGCTA